>NZ_JBPYDE010000007.1:0-190494 GCF_051847555.1 Psychrobacter sp. 1Y4
ATTATGATAATTTAATCCTGTCAGGCATTGCTGCCTGACTAAAGTAAATCAGCCTCCGATAAAGTCGGGGCGGTTCACCTAAACTGGTCTCACAATCTTGTCATATCTCTGAACGTTATATTCATCTGTTGTTTCAAGACCTACCTTACTCGTTTTCAGGATGGGTCAAACTGACCAGGTTACTGGCTGCAAACAAACTATTAACCAAAGCCAATTATAGCTCTGTTGCTGAGGTTGCTTATCAAGTTGGTTTTACCGATCAAAGCTACTTTTCACGTATTTACAAACAACACTTTGGCTTCTCACCCAAAGATACACCTTTTAATGACGCCAAGCCCTATGAGCACAGAGCGAATACTAATTAAATCATACTAGCGTACTAATACCACCTACAAGCTTATGCTCTTAATAAATAAAGTCTGACTTCCATTATTGATACGATTGTTTATCGGCAGTTTTACTTATCGATGTGCACGACTAATAACTAAGTTTTTTAAGAGTCCAATTAGCCCTACCGTTTATTCCTAAATGGAATAACTACATGATAACTCGGTGTTAGACCTTATTCCAAAAATCAGGATAATCACTCCTTTGTTATTCATTTTTTGATTTCTTAGGAGTTTGTAATGCAGTTATTGTTACTAGTGGCTGTTTTTGTCGCATTACTATATGGCTTGTGGCGTTATCACCGTCAGAGTGATTCGTTAAGTCGTAGTGTTTTCCTAGGTTTATTTGTCGGCGTAGGTTTTGGTTTGGCGCTTTCAGCGCTTAATATTGATACCAGTAATTTTTTACCCTGGGTAAACATTGTCGGGAATGGCTATGTCAATTTGCTGAAGATGATTGCAATGCCCTTGGTATTCATTTCAATCTTGGCAGCCATCGCTCGTTTAGAAAAAGCGTCCATGATTGGCTCTATGAGCTTCTGGATTATTGGCACCTTACTAATTACGACAGGGCTTGCTGCTTTAGACGGCGCGATTATTGCCAACTTATTTACTCTTGATGCCAGCTCTATTGTTGCTGGTCAAGCAGAAATTGAGCGTGGACAAAGCATGGTTGAGAGCAGCACTCAAGTCTCTGACCTGACCATTCCAGGATTAATTTTAAGCTTCATTCCCACTAGTATCGGCGCGACATTTGCAGGCTTACAAAGCACTTCGATGATATCTGCTGTGGTCATTGCCAGTTTATTAGGGATAGCCGCTTTAACGGTTAATGCAAAAGAACCTGAAAAAGGTGCGGTAATCATTCGCGGTATCGGCATATTGCAAAGTTGGGTGATGGCACTGGTACGTTTTATTATCCGTTTGACTCCTTATGGCGTTTTTGCCTTAATGATTAAAGTCATTGTCACTACCGATGCCAGTGCAGTTTGGCAATTAGCAAAATTCCTCCTTGCCTCCTACGTTGCCCTATTCATTGTATTGATTATGCATGCACTTATCATTTTATTAACCGGGCGCTCACCCATCAAACACTTTAGAAAAATTGCGCCTGTACTTACATTTGCTTTTACCTCACGTAGTTCAGCAGCGTCTATTCCTTTAAATATTGATGTGCAAATTAATAAGCTTGGTATTGCTAAACCTATTGCGAATTTTTCAGCATCGTTTGGCGCGACCATTGGTCAAAATGGTTGTGCTGGCGTTTATCCTGCCATGCTGGCTGTGATGATTGCACCGACTATGGGACTTAACCCTTGGTCGATAGGATTTATAGCTTCCGTCATTGGCGTCTCTATGATTGCCTCTTTTGGTGTTGCAGGAGTTGGTGGCGGAGCGACATTTGCAGCTATTATCGTGTTATCAACCTTGGGGATGCCGCTAGAGCTCGCTGGTTTGTTGATATCTATTGAACCATTAATCGATATGATGCGTACTTTAGTCAATGTTAGTGGCTCAATTACTTCTGGTGTCGTTGGTAATCGTATTCTTAGTGAGTCGTCTGAACCAGAGCGACTGATTGATTATGATACTCAAGTAAGTCACAGCTAAATAGTAACACTGACTGGATTTTGGTACTGTCCAAGTTTCAATAATAAGCATTGTACAAGACATAGCGAACGGTAACTTTTGGGGTGAAAAATAAAAGCTTACTGCTTCGCTATTTTTTACGGCTGGTTTGTCGTTAATGCCCAATACATCCTAACCTGGTTTATCATTGTTCTTTAAACAAGAACTTTCATTTGTGATTATTGCTGTTTATCTGTCTATAGCCCATAAACTATAATGACTATATAACGGTAGGATTGATTACGAACGAGATAAACGCTTGGTGATAACTACAAAATTATAAGAAGATAGCACCTCTTTGCATACCCTTTTTAATAAATACTCAAGCTGAACGATCACCTATCTTTGTCAATATTAGTTATCGTCGTTTTTAATTCAAACTTAAATTGAAAATCAATACTAAAATCAAAATAGACAGGAGATCGGTATGGGCTTATTAGTCGATGGTAAATGGCAGGACCAATGGTACGATACCGACGCTAGTGACGGCCATTTTAAACGCGAAGAGTCAGGCTTTAGAAACTGGGTTACCAAAGACGGTAGCGCAGGACCAACAGGTGCAGGTGGCTTTAAGGCTGAGCCTAATCGCTATCATCTGTATGTATCTCTAGCATGCCCTTGGGCGCATCGTACGACTATTTATCGTAAACTTAAAGGTTTGGAAGATATGATTTCGCTATCGGTCGTTCATCCTTATATGGGTGATCACGGCTGGACATTTAGAGAAGGTGCGGGTGTCATTGCCGACCCTATCTCACATGCTAACTACGCTTATGAGATATACACTAGAGCAAAATCAGACTATACAGGGCGCGTCACTGTCCCTATTTTATGGGACAAAAAAACCAACACTATCGTTAGCAATGAGTCATCTGAAATCATTCGCATGTTCAATTCAGCCTTTGATGAGGTTGGTGCGCTACCAGGTAATTTTATACCGTCAGAGCTATTAGCAGAGATTGATGAGATTAATGCATTTGTATATTCTGCTGTCAATAATGGGGTTTATAAATCCGGCTTTGCAACCACGCAAGCAGCTTACGAAGAAGCTGTGAATACGCTATTTGATGCGTTAGATGTATTAGAAAAGCGCTTAGAGAATCAGCGTCATTTGGTTGGTAATACCATTACCGAGGCCGATTGGCGTTTGTTTACTACCCTAGTGCGTTTCGATGCCGTGTACGTCGGTCATTTTAAATGTAACCTGCGCCGTATCGTTGATTACCCTAACCTTTGGGGTTACCTGCGAGATTTATACCAAGTGCCAGGTATAGCTGAGACCGTCAATATGAATCATATTAAGGCCCATTATTACACCAGTCATGCCAACATCAACCCAACTGGTATCGTACCTATCGGACCTTATCTTGACTTTAATACGCCGCATGATCGCGAACAGTTATCGTAAATAAAAAGGTAACGATAACAAGATACAGGGCGACTGGTATGAGTTTTTCGCAGCATCTATCTGCTAGCTACAGCAAGTAAGTAAGTAAAATTCATACCAGTTTTGCGTTATTAAATAACGTATCCATTTTATTTAGTATCGATTATAGTAAATAAAAAAGTGTTTGCATAAGAAATAAGCTACCCAAGATTATAAGCATAATCTTGGGTAGCTCTTTTTTTGGATGTTTTAAACGTCACTCATGTTAGCGTTTTTGAGTGACATCCAAATCACTTGAGTAGGCAAATAAAGCAGGCGCACCGCCCGTATGCCAAAACAAAACACGATCCGTTTTCTTGATTTGGCCCGTACGAATCATGTCTATGAGACCACCCATCGCACGACCCGTATAAACCGGATCTAGTAATATTCCCTCTGTTTGCGCCATCATCTCAATAGCTTCATTTTCGAGTTTGCCAACCACCCCATAACCCTCGCCAACATAATCAGAATTAAGCATCAAATCGGACTCTGAAAACTTATAATCTGCATTGATGAGTTTTGCTGTACTGTTAGCAAGTGCGACAGTATATTGATCAAACGGCACTTTATCGGTTTCGCCCTTATCAATGTTGATGCCTACTATCTGATAAGGCAAGTTGAAAATCTTGTTCCCAAGCATTAAGCCTGCTTGTGTGCCACCAGAGCTGGATGCAAAGACGATATGAGTGAATGTCTCGTTGATGCTTTCACGCTGCAACTCTAGCTCTTTAAAAGCTTCTACAAATGCTAGAGCACCGAGCTCGCTTGAGCCACCATAAGGCACCACATAAACGTTTTTATCCGCTTTGGTTAATTGCTCAACGATTTGAGGAATGTCCTCACCTTTGCGGTTGGCTCCTGCCCAATGAATATGACAACCAAATATTTTATCCAATAATAGATTGCCACTGACTTGCTCAGGCTCCTCTCCGCCTAATACTAAATGACATTCAAGACCCAAGCTTGCCGCAGCAGCTGCCGTTTGGCGACAATGATTGGATTGCGCAGCACCCGCCGTAATGATGGTATCAGTGCCTTTGGCCAGCGCATCACCGATGATAAACTCAAGCTTACGGGTTTTATTACCACCCAATGCTAGCCCCGTATTGTCATCTCTTTTCATAAAAATCTTAGGGCCATCAAGTTTTTTACTCAATCTTTTGAGCTCAATTAATGGTGTTGGGAAAAATCCTAACGACTGTCTAGGTATATGGTTATATTCCATGTCTTGTCCATTTTATAATAGAAAATGATAGATAATGCTAAGCCTTATCCACTGGCAACCGTTATGCAAAGTGGTTATTTAGCTAATGTTAACAGCATAGTTTCAAGCTGCAAAAATATTTATTTAATCATGCACTATGCTCAACAAGCCATCAGACAAAAAAACCCCAAGTAAACCAATACTTGAGGTTTTCACATTTGTGAAAACTACTATTTAATATCAGTATCAGCTAAACCCAATGCAGCTTTGATATCATTCATCATCGATAGCGTCCTATAATTCCTATCTTCTGATTTATCGCCAACCACATAATAAACCAGTTTGAATGCTTTGATGCGTTCTGACTTGGTTTCGATGAGTGTGCTCAAAGACTCAATAGAGGCATCTTCAGCAAAACGAACGATAAGCGTCTGAGTATGTATCATGGCTGCCAATTCGGTGTTCAAAAGTTGACTAAATGGTTCTTGTTCAGTCAGCACTTCAGTCAAACGCATCAGCTGGTCACGGTCTATATTGTCATCAGCAACTATATTACACAAAATCATCATACGCACGACAGCTTCATTAAAACTGCCTTCAGAGATTTTGGTCAGTGCCTCTTCTACCTTTGGCAATTCATGCAGTTCGTCTTTATTCAACAGACGACGTGAGCCTACTGATTCTCCATATTCACGAAACCAAGGCATTGACCAAATCCCAAAGAACATACTCTCTGTATATCTACCCTGCCAATCTCGCCAAAAGTCTAGCGTCACTCTGACACTATCCATAAACATTTTTTCGACTTGCAAGAAAAGGTTGTCCTGCTGCATAGATTCGATGGCTGGCAGTTTCACTCTGGCATAACTATCAGAAGAATGACGCGCTTTTTTAGCTTTTTTTGCAGGGACGAAGTCTTCGCTCTGCTGGTTATCAGTTGTACCAGTCATTGCTTTACTCAAATGACAAGTAGCTACTGCTAGCGGGTTTCTACTACTCCATATACTTCTTTGGAGTCTCAATGGGTGCATAGTACGAAGAAATTGAGCGGAAGTTTCATTGCTCATAGCTTTTACTAGTGGGCGCAAATTATGTTCATAAGCTTGAGTCTGAGTCATAGAATACCGATGTACCGCTTTGAATAATTCTTCATCGGTTCGGTCGTCTCCTAGCGCTTGGTTTAAATCTTTAAAAGTACGACGTTTTAGATCAACGGTAAACGTTTTTTCTTGCCCCGATCCCTCAATATGGTCAATGTGCAACTCATACAATCCTGGTGGTAAAACTTCAATCATATCCATGATTGAGGCTATACCTGTATGCTCATGATTGGCTATTTTGGAGCTGACAAAGATACCTAGATGGCCTACTTGCTCATGAATCATATAGATAATACGTTGACCGCAAACCTCAACATCTCGCTCATCACTATAAGCATCTAGAATCCACGATAATGCCTGAGGAGGCGGGGTAATATCATCACCATGTGAAGCAAAAGCGATAATAGGTGCTTTGACATTACGCAGGTCAATATTTGTCCCTTTTTCTAACTGTGCGGTATTGCGAGCAAGACGATTGCCAACAAAGATGTTTTCTACAATCCACTGAATTTCTTTGTCATTCATTAAAAAGAAACCACCCCACCAACGCTCAAAGTCAAGAAAGCGCTGACGATTAGCTTCTGGGTTCTTGTAAAGATCGTAATATTTTCCGACATAGTTACGATAAGGGGTCATTTTTTCAAAATTATCAACCAGTGCTGCCCCATCGAATACGCCATTATTTATGTCAGCACTAAGCATAGATAGCCAAGTACCGCCATTGACGCCTGCTTTGTAACGCATCGGGTTGACTCCAACCTCTCCGCTCCAAGCTGAGATGGGCGCACCATTCAAGACGATAGGCCCTTTGATATCTTGGTTGGTTGCAGCCAAAATAAGCGCCGCCCACCCACCTTGACAGTTACCAATGATTACTGGTGATTGTGCATGGGGATGTCTTTTTTCTACTTCACGGACAAACTTTCCTTCAGCATAAGTAATATCGGCAATGGTTTGCGTCGGCTCAGGAAGACGCTTAAATGCCACAAAATACACAGGATGGCCTTTGTTAAGTGCGACACCGACTTGACTCTCATGCTTAAAGCCACCAATACCTGCACCATGGCCAGCTCTGGGGTCAATCACGATATAAGGGCGCTCATCGTCGTTGGTGACAATCCCTTTAGGTGGTTCTATTCTTAGCAAGACGTAATTGCATGGGCGTTCAAACTTGGTTGCATCCATGATTACTTGGTAGTCATAATCTAAGACTGGCGGGCAGCCAGCCAGCTCATGCTCAAGAAAAATATCACCACGCTCTTTAAGTACATCGACTGTTTGTAAAAGTCGTTTACTACTATCTGTACTGTAGCTCAACCATTCTTGCCATAGTTTTTTTGGCGTAGAGATCTTCTGCCAACTTTTTATGATGGCATTCTTATCTTGATTCAGTGTCTGGATATTTTCTTGAATTTGCTTATGATTTTGTTGTAAATGCTTACAAGTAACCTCTATCAGTAAACCTGCGCCGTCTGTTCTATAGTTATTTTGTAGGTTGAGCTCGTCTATGGTATTTTCATTTTTGTAAAACTGATGGTTTACCATCTCTTGAAAGTTTGGTATCAAACCTGTAGCTCTATGATGTGGGTTGCTACGACTTAACCACACCTCGGCTTTGTTTGGATTTTCAATATTTTTTTCAATAGTGTCTGACATAGGTGATTCCAATTTTGAGTTGACGATAATGTTTTTTATATACTGCTATTATTGATTATCCTCTAAGGCTAATTCCACTAAGGCTAATTGTTTACTAACAGACAAGATTTATTAAGGTTCAGTTGAGCGTAAAGCTTCATCTGCCCTGACATGTACATACTCCCCTGGAGCATCAGAGAGTATCTGCCACTCTTTACCTGTATACGTGATACCCGGTTGTCTGCTATCTACTTCACCTGCACTGTGCTGATTGATCCATTCGCTCCAATGTAGCCACCAGCTCTTATCGTGCTTTTCTGCTTTGGCATACCATTCATCAGGATCGGCGACATAATCTTCATGGGTATAAAAGCCATACTTACCCGTTGGCGGGTTGATAATGCCAGCGATATGCCCTGACTCACCGAGTACAAAGGTAACATCACCACCCAGCACTTGTGTAGACGCATAGCTTCCTTTCCATTTGGCGATATGGTCTTGTAATGTTGCGACGACATAGGTTGGGATAGTCACTTTTGACAAATCAACCTTTACTCCGTCATATGCCAACTCGCCTTTTTCAATCATTTTGTTGCCCAAATACAGCTCGCGCAATACAAAGCTATGCAATGCGGCAGTCACGTTGGTAGCATCAGAATTCCAATATAAAAGATCAAAAGGAATTGGACGCTCCCCTTTTAGGTAATTTTGCACATAATAATTCCAATAAAGGCTATTTTCACGTAATAGACTAAAGGCGGCGCCCATCAGACGTCCGTCAAACACCCCTTGCTGCTCTCCTTCTTGCTCAAGCGCACTGACCGTACGTTCGTCAATAAATACGCCTAAGTCTCCAGGATCGCTAAAGTCAAATATCGTGGCCCAAAAAGTTGCACTGGCTATACGATCTGCCTGCTTATTTTCAGTCAACCAAGATAGCGTCAACGCCAGTAACATACCACCGATACAATAACCGATGACGTTAGCGGCTGACTCCCCTGTAATCTCCTTAATGACATCTAAAGCCGTCAGCAGTCCCTCGTGCATATAATCCTTCATATTGACGTCTTTATAAGCCCGCGTTGGATTGGCCCACGACATCACAAAGACACTATGGCCTTCATTGAGCGCCCAACGAATGTATGAGTTCTTCTCTTTTAGGTCCATGATATAAAATTTATTAATCCATGGCGGTACAATCAATAAAGGACGTTTTTTAACTTTGGCTGTCGTTGGATTATATTGTATCAACTCAAACAACCGATTACGGAACACCACTTTGCCTGTCGTTGTAGCGATGTTTTCACCAAGCTTAAAAGCATCATGATCCGTCATGCGAATGCTCAGCATTTTGGAGCTCTTTTCCATGTCTTCTGTTAGCTGCTTGAGTCCTCTTACCAGATTCTGTCCCTTTGACTCCATGGTCAAGCGCAGTATTTCAGGATTACTCCATAAAAAATTACTTGGCGCCATTGCATTTAACCATTGACGAGTAAAAAATGATAAGCGCTGACGGGTTTTTTCATCAACTCCCTCAGTATTATCAATGGTATCCATCATGCCATTAGCGGTTAGAAGATAGCTTTGTTTTAGAAAGTCAAAAATAGGATTGTTGGTCCATTCTTCGTCTGTAAAGCGTTTATCGCCTTTTTCTGGAGTGACAAGAGGTTGTATTTGGTCTTCAGAGCCCTTCATCAGGGTATTTTGATACAGCTGGAACTGTTGTTTCCATAAATTCATCTGTTGTTCGATTAATGCAGTGGGGCTTTTGTCTGCTACGCCTGTGCTAAACTTCTGCCATCCATCTATCATATTGAGCATCAGAGATTGGCTTATGTTGTCATCTTGGCCAACTCGTTTTAACGTTTCGCTAAAAAACTTTTGGGACAACTCGTTAAGATCACCCATATCGCTGTCAGCGCTTTGTTGGTCCTTGTTTTGATCACCTTGCTGTGAGTCTGGCTTTTGCGAATCAACGTTTTCAGAAGTACTTGGCATCATAAAATTGCCAAAATTATTGATTGAGTTCTGCCATAGCTTCATGTTGGCTTCGAACGGATTTGAAGCTTGATTAGATTGATCAAATAAAGATTGATTAAGCTGATTTACTTGGTTTAACTGATCTAAATATTGTTGACCAAAGCTATTAAAGTTAAAGGCATCGCTAGTGTTGTTTTGACTATCTTGTGTATTTGACTGTTGTGTATTTGGTTTTTGCGATGATGTATTTGATTGGTCATCGGATTGCTGATTGTTTTTATCGGACTTATGATTATCCATATCTTTACCTATTTTCCTATCCATAAACGATACTGGATTTAAACAGTATCCAGCTTTAAACGATATATAGTTATAAAACACTTCTAATTTGTACAAAAGTGCAAGCCTATTGATCCAATAAAGCTAGCACAATAGAAAAAAGATGGGATAGAGTTCTCTAACCCACCTTTTAGGTTTAATAATTACATGATATCTCATCAATAACAACCAATAAGATGATTAAATTTATCAGTAATTACAATTACTTATTTGTTGATTTTCCAGTACTGCTGGTATTACTAGTTCCAGTCTTTGTGCTCGTTTTCGTATTTGAGGTATTCGAGTTAGTATTGGTATTTGTCTTTGCACCTGATTTGGTATTTGCACCAGTCGCAGTTTTCGCAGCTTTTGTGGCTTGTTCAGTAAACTGCTCAGCCATTTTGTTCATGTTTGCTGCGTACTCTTGACCTTTTTTTGTTGCTTGATCAGCAGTTTTCTGCATACTTGACTGCATTTGCTCACTGGTTTGACCCTGAACTTCACCCAAAACTTTCATAACGTCATCATGCATATTGCTGCCAAGCTCTGTCATGCGCTGAGCGTCTGATAGCATTTTCTGACTGATAGTATTAAGCATCTCTGCTTGCTTACTGCTAAAGTCTTTGGCAGCTTCTGGAGAGTCTATTTCTGAAACTTGACGCATGTTTTCTAAACCCATTTCTGCGTAGGTCTTAATAGTATTAAGTGAAAACTCGGTCATCATTTCAGCGTTTTTTAAAAAAGCTTGGTTCAACTTGGTCCAAGGTTCAAACATTTTTTGGGCGCTTTCGTTGAACTGATTGACATAATCTTGCGGGGTCTGTTGTGACATATCATTACTCCTTGTATCGAACGATTGGTTTAGCTTTGTCCAAGGTTCGAACATTTTTTTTGCATTTTCATTGAACTGGTTCATATAATCTTGCGGGGTTTGTTGTGACATCTTATTGCTCCGTATATTGACGGTTGAGAAAAAATCGTATGCGTTGAAGGTTAAGAAAACATTATAATATTATTAAGTTTGTCACTTTATACAGTACTGTAACAAAAATGTTTAACAGTAAAGTCAAGACATATACTGACCACCATTAACTGATATGGTTTCACCTGTGACGAATATGGCATCCTCACTGATAAGATACATACAAGCAGCAGCGATTTCGTTTGCACTAGCCAAACGATTCATTGGAATGGTTTCTTTAATTTTATCCATGATATGTTCAGGTACACTCTCTACCATGGGTGTATATGTATAACCAGGAGCAACGACGTTGGCGGTAACTGATGAAGAAGCTCCTTCGTATGCCAATGCCTTAGTAAATCCAATAATACCTGCTTTGGCGGCTGAATAGTTCGTCTGACCATACTGACCACGTAAGCCATTTATCGAACTGATATTGACGATGCGACCGGTTTTTTGTTCTAGCATCTTGACGAAAACTGGATGGACAATGGTATAAAGAGACGTCAAGTTAGTCTCTATCACCTGCTGCCACTGCGCAAAGCTCATTTTTTTGAAGCTGCTATCACGAGTGATACCCGCTCCATTTATCAAAGCATAAATACTGTCGTACTTGTCGATTGTCTGCTTAATCGCTGCCATCGCAGTTTCGTGATTACTCAAATCAACAGCAAGAAACTCAAAGTTATCCGAGTCAAATCCATTATCTTCGCACCACTTTTTTGTACGCTCAGGATCTTCTTGACTCAAGGTCGCTATGACATGATAGCCATTAGTCACTAACTTCTCACAAATAGCTGTACCAATTCCACCAAGCGCACCTGTTACTAAAGCAACTTTTTTATCCGAAACATCTGACTTTGACATAAAAAACTTCCTTATATGAGTGAGGATTAATTATTAATGACCAATGAGTGCACAGTCGTATTCTTTCATTAGAATATAGCACAGTTATTTCATAGTAGTTATTCCATGTTGGTAATAAACCATTGTTATTTGTAGGGGTTTAGTATTAAAGAAAACGACTGCGTTTAACAATACAACATAAAGGTCAAGTTACTTAGATATTTATCAAAACTACCATGTTAGATACCAATCTAAACTCAAGTAACAATCTAAACTTAGGTACCAATCTGAGTAATGTTGAAAAATTTTTGAAAATCATTCATATATTAATTATAAAGCCAAAGAAACGCAGTATGCCGTTCCTTTGGCTTGTTATACATCCATCTTGCTATACGTCCATAAGATTACGGCTTGTTTTTTGCATTTCTAAGCCACTTTACTATGAGGCTTGGGTTTTTAACAAACGCGACCAAGGCATCGGTCAATTCTTTATTGTTAGTAACCTCTGGTCGTAACTTTGATCGACGGTTATCTGCACAAGCTTTTTTAAGGCATTCACTCACCTCTTCGGCATCAATCTTTTGTCGTTTGAGAAAGCTGCGAATACTATCTTTCTCTAGCAAACACATAAGCAGACGGCAGAGTTTTTGATCATATCCATCCGTATTACTGCTTGGGAACGGATCATCACCGCCTATCCAGACAGAAGCACTTAAGAGCTGCTCCCTTGTAAAGGGGTTGTTTTGTATTGATTGACCTTTCGCCAAAACCCGTACCTTATAGACACCGGCTGAAGCAGCATGGAATGCGACATTGAAAACACCAGGCTCAACCTCCGATAAGGTTAGGTTTATTTTAGTGCCATTAGGTCTTTCTAACTCTGCTCGGATGGACGCACCATTGTCTAAGGGGCGCTCGTATTGAGTCAATTGAGCTGATAAAGTTATCATACCACTTGGTTCTCGGGTAGCCTGCTCAAGCTGCGCTCTAAAGCGTAGATCAGAACTAGAATGCACATTAAAAGAATAGCGTAGCCCGTGTGTCTTGACCTCATCAAATTTTTCACGGTCATTTTCGAGGCCGGCTAAATATTTAGCGAACACTTTTTCATTCAGATTGAGGACTGCATGCCATTGACCTTCACGTTCTTCAAGCCCTGCAACAGCGGTCGGTAAAGTCATGCGATAAAACTGCACATGTTCACTTGCTGAAAACGCTAACTCAACAGAAGCGTTGGCAATGCTTGGGTCGATTATTTTGCCACTCGGAGTTTCAAGCATATAGTCAAAAACATCTGGTAGAGCGTCTCCCGTCAACAAGATTGCATCTACTGTGATATCTGCTTCGTTAAGATTAAACGGAATACGTATCTCGCGGGCAGGTTGAATCCAACCCTCGGGATCCATCACTACCTCTGTATTTTTAACTCCTGACAGTATCTGCAAAAAATATTTTTGAAGCGTAAAGTAGTCATCAGTATCCAAAGTACCAGTCATTAAGACATAACCATTTGTACTACCAGTCAATGCTTCCAAAGCAGCAGGACTGATCTGTTGCGCCGTGCCCAAGCCAATAGCAAAGACGCTACCATCAATGATACCATCATCTATAAGTTGGCTAATGTAAGGCGCTCGGTTTTCGCGACCATCCGTTAGCGCCACTATAGCGGTATGATTATAGCTGCTAGGAGTCAAATCATCCAACTCGCTACTGGCCAACTCGATCCCACTACCAATAGACGTCGAACCGCCAGGTGATGGTTGATCCGTGATGGCTTCATTCGCAGCTATACGCCCAGAGCCCGTCCCTAACGCGCCCGCAACCGCAATCGAAGTCCCCAGAGTCGCATCGTTGTCGAAGTACACCACACCAATACTGTCCTCGTCACCCAATAGATCGACGAATACAGGCGCGCTGTCTTTGAGCACTTCAATACGTAACCGACCATCGCCTGCGTCCCAAGCCATACTACCAGATTTATCCAATACCAAAACGGTGGCGACCGTTGGTTTGGGGATAGTCGTGGCAGATAAACTAATGAGCCATGTCTGCCCAGTTTGCACACAGCTAACTTCCGCGGTTTCTGGACCTGAGCTACCAACACTGGTAGCCGTGTACGAAAACCAAACCTGCGCTACATTGGTATTGTCTCTATTAACAACGACCCTATCACCGTCAGGCGTTCCAAACCCTGTACCTGTTGGGCCGGACGTGATAGTAAAGATTAGCTCTCTACAGAAACTGTTGTCAGGACTAGGAGGACTTATGTTAAAAGTTGCAGCCCGCACCGCTGTACTACCTACAGGTGTGGCATTAAACACTAACGTCGTGTTAGTCGGTGTCACTATAGGCGGCGTATCCGTATCATATGAGTATCCCATAGCGTGGTGATCCAACGTCTCAGATACCAGCGTACCCAAGCCAAAGAGTGTGTCGCTCAAGCGGTGACCTTCGAGATCATCGCTTGCTGTGTCTCCAGGTACATAAGGCACTGTTGGATGCAGCGCTTGCCAATCAGCCCACAGTTTATCCACAAAGCAATGATGTAGAAAGAAGACCGGGTCATTGGGTGAGGTGGGAGGCAGCATAGAGCCAGTTATCCATTCATGGACGAGGTTATGGGTATTTCCGGGCGGAGGTGTTTTGCCATTGACAGGTATGCGTCCTTCATTCGCGCTACGATAACCCTCCGTGCTCGTTGCATCGAAATTACCGCTGTCATAAATGGAGATCTGCTGAATTTCATCAATGTCAGCTTGAGTGGGCAAGTCCGGAGTGTTAGGACGAGAGCCAAAATTTCGTACCAACCCAAAATGCATACCCGATGAGTCGGTATTATTTCCGAATATATCAATGATATTCCAACTGTTATTTATGTCTGAAGCATCATAAGCAAACGGACCGCTTTGAACAAAGTTACCCGTACCAGACCCATTGCCGCCCATAAGATCATTGGCCCAGACGGCCGCATTCATAGGATCTGCCGCGTCTGACGCCCAGTCCCAATACGGCAATGTTACTCCAGGTACTAATCTGTCCAAGTCTAGCTCAAACTGGCGTATAAACGCACGGTGCCACGGCAAAAATGCTGGACCGCGATGCGCTCCATTTCGTACCCCATCATTTACCCCCCAACCTCCTGGTGTTCCTGTTCGCGCGACGACATAGTGGTCAAGTACATACTTATCATAGGTGTTGGTGATGTTAGAATATCTGGTACGTACGTGTTCTGGATCGTTTGGATCGTCGACGTACACGTACTCTTCGGCTTTCATAAGTTTAATAGCATTAATGAAAGCAGCCTTTTCCTCTGTCGTCAGAGAATTCACGTTTTTTCTACAAGTCATGAGTGACAATTCCTTTATTAGATGCTTGGAATTAGATGCTTGAAATGAATTACTAGGAGCAAAGGTCCAGGCATTGTGAATTAGAATAAACCGTGTATGTAAGATTGCTTGTTATCTGAAATCCGGTGTGTTATCAATCACGTCTTGTACCAACTCAACCAGCGATGAGTATGAAGAATATGGTAATAAACCGGACTCAAATGCTCCATTACGGAACTCTACGACTTCAAATGCTTCTTCGTCGATTTCAACCTTTAATACCTGTAAAATCTTTTGGCTTTTATCAGAGACTGGCCGTTTAGAAAAGGTAATTTGCCGTCCTTTATACTCTATGGATTTGGGATACTTTTCATCTGGGATATGCTTGTTGTCTTTAATCATTTTAAACTCTCCATTAGCCAGATATTTATTACGATTATTTGGTTTAGCGTTGCATTGCGGCAGACATCACAACTGAAAGTCAGCAGCACGAGCAGATGTAGAAATGATTACCAAACACATAAAATAAATGTACTAATGCTTGGAAATTACCCATTACATCAATGGTTTATCACCTTTACCTATACACAGTCTAATTTAAATTGTCAAACCTATAATGCTTCATTAGCAGAGGTTTTGATTAGTGGCTTAACAATATTTGTCCGTCCATGTTTGTTTTGGTATTTTTTAATATTGATAGTAGAAAAGAATAAAGCCTTGAATACATAGCTTTGAACGAGGGTAAGCGTTGTATTAATATCTTAAAAACTATTGTTAATTTATTTAAAAAATTTAGCTCTCTAATAGATTTATAATTACAAATATACTCAATAAATAAAATTTATCTCGTGGAATGATGCATGACAATTTTTAAATACGATTTTTAGAATGACTTATAAGTGTGAAGTAAAAACGAAATAGTAGATTAATGTTGTTTTAGGAGAAATATAATGTTTTAAATGAGCCAAGGCTACATTCATAAGTAATGGATTATATGTCGATGGATTAATTAGATACTTATTTATTGCCACTACACTAATTGGCACTATGCTAGATAAGAAAAGGTTTACAATGAAAAATATACTGATTGAAAAGTAGGAATCACCTAACTCTTAATACTAAGCTATAAAAGCTAAGCATTAAAAAGCCAAAGGGACAATCTATGTCGTCCCTTTGGCTTTTATGTATCAATCACAACGCTATTACCATCATGATTGAATGTATTAATATTAAAACTTTCAACTTACATGATTGTACTACTTATAGCCATGTCATCAAACGCTAACGCTGTATTGAGCGATGTCATTATGGCAGGCTATCGGTATCATATGAGTATCCCATAGCATGATGATCTAGCGTCTCAGATACTAGCGTACCCAAACCAACAAGTTCGTCGTTTAAGCGGTGACCATTGAGATCATTGCTTGCTGTATCGTCAGGTGCATAAGGCACTGTTGGATGCAGCGCTTGCCAATCAGCCCACAGTTTGTCGACAAAGCAGTGATGGATAAAAAATATCGGGTCATTAGGCGATGTGCCAGGTAACATAGAGCCAGCTATCCACTCATGTACGAGGTTATGGGTATTACCAGGCGGAGGTGTTTTGCCATTGACAGGTAAACGCCCTTCATTCGCCCCGCGATAGCCCACACTGGCTTGGTTAAAATCACCGCTATCATAAGTAGGGATCTGCTGAATCTCGTCAACGTCAGCTTGAGTCGGCAGATTGGGCGTACTACCTCCAAAATCCCGAACCAATCCGCCATCAGGTTGTCCAAAATAATTAATGATAACCCAACTGTTCTGTAGGTCTGCTGCATCGTAAGCAAATGGCCCACTTTGCACCACTCTATTCGGGTCAGATCCATTGCCGCCCATAAAATCATTGGCCCAAATAGCAGCATTCATAGGATCCGCGGCATCCGACGCCCAGTCCCAATAAGGTAAGGTCACCCCCGGTACCAATCTGGCCAAGTCCAGCTCAAATTGGCGTATGAACTCGCGATGCCATGGCAAAAATGAGGGACCGCGATGCGCTCCATTTCGATTCATGAAATTTCCACCCCAACCTCCGGGTGTTGCCGTGTACATAGCGATATGATGGTCAAGTACATACTTATCATAGGTGTTGGTAATGTTAATATATCTGGTGCGTACGTATATTGGATCGTTTGGATTATCGACATATACGTACTCTTCCGCTTTCATAAGCTTAATAGCATTAATGAAAGCAGCTTTTTCCTCTGTCGTCAGGGTATTTAAATTTTTTCTAGTAGTATTATCGGCAGGCATAGTGTTGGTAGATAAATTAATGGACCAAGTCTGCCCCGTTTGCACACAGGAAATTTGTGCGGTTCCTGTGACTGGATCAGTGTCGCTAGTAGCCGTGTAAGAAAACCAAACTTCTGCTACATTGGTATTGTCTCTATTAATGACGACTCTATCGCCGTTAGGAATGCCAAACCCTGTACCTGTCGGGCCAGCCGTAATAGTGAATACCAGATCTCTACAAAAGCTGTTATCAGGAATGGGGGCACTAATGTTAAAAGTTACAGCTTGTACCGCTGTCGTACCTATAGGCGTGTCGTTAAACACTAATTCCGTATTGACCGGTGTTACTATGGGTGGTGTATCCGTATCATACGAGTATCCCATAGCGTGATGATCTAGTGTCGCAGATATCAGCGTACCCAAACCAAAAAGCTCGTCGTTTAAACGATGACCATTGAGATCATTGCTTGCTGTATCGTCGGGTACATAAGGCACTGTTGGATGCAGCGCTTGCCAATCAGCCCATAGTTTATCTACAAAACAATGATGCAAAAAGAATATCGGGTCATTAGGCGATGTACCAAGCATCATAGAGCCAGCTATCCACTCATGTACGAGGGCATGGGTATTACCAGGCGGAGGGGTTTTGCCGTTGACAGGTATGCGTCCTTCATTCGCCCCTCGATAACCCATGCTATTCGTATTGAAGTTACCGCTATCATAGGTAGATATCTGCTGAATTTCATCAATGTCAGCTTGCGTGGGCAAATCTGGAGTATTGCGCCGAGAACCAAAATTCCGAACCAAGCCACCGTCAGGCAGTCCCAAATAATTGATAATAACCCAACTGTTCTCTTGATCTGCATCATCGTAAGCAAATGGCCCACTTTGCACCACTCTACTCGCACCAGATCCATTGCCGCCCATAAAATCATCAGCCCAGATAGCGGCATTCATAGGATCCGCGGCATCTGACGCCCAGTCCCAATAGGGCAAAGTCACCCCCGGCACCAATCTATCCAAGTCCAGCTCAAAACGGCGTATAAACTCACGTTGCCATGGTAAAAACGCTGGACCACGATACACTGCATTGCGAGTTAGAAAATTGCTTCCCCAGCCCCCTGGGGTTCCTGTATACATACCGATATGATGATCGAGTACATACTTATCATAAGTATTGGTTATATTAGGATATCTATCACGTACATGTGCGGGATCGTTTGGATTGTCGACATATACGTACTCTTCCGCCTTCATGAGTTTAATAGCGGTAATGAAAGCGGCCTTTTCTTCTGTCGTCAGAGCATTCACATTTTTTCTACAAGTCATGAGTGAAAATTCCTTTTTAATATGCTTGGAAACAAATGCTTGGCATTAGTGACTAGAAGCAAACGTCCAGGCAGTGTGAATTTGAACAAACTGTATATTTAAGAGGCGTTATTTTTTAAACTCTGATACGTAATCAATCACGTCTTGTGCCAATTCAACTGGTGATTCATATGAAGAATATGGTAATAGGCCAGACTCAAATACTCCTTCTTGCAGCTCTACAACTTCAAATTCTTTTTCATCAACTTCAACTTTTAATTTTCGTAAGTGCTTTTGGCTGTGGTCAACGCGTTTTTCGACTTCAAGTGCTCTTTTATCATGTAGACCAGCACGTTTCTCAACTTCAAGTGCTTTTTTATCATGTAATTCAGAGCTTTGTAATTCAGAGCTTGAAAGATCAGAAAACTTAATTTTACGTCCTTTGTATTCTGTAGATTTAGGATACTTTTTATCTGAGGTAAGTTTGTCTTTTTTAGTCATCTCAATTTCTCCATTAGCTAAATATTTATTACAGCTGTTTATTTTGATGTTACAAAAGCATGGATCATTGGTTCATTGCCGAATAGGTTCGACATTGAATTTAAAATTTTGATAATTATCTTAAGCTCATTTGATTAGAAGACTTCTATCAAATGAAGCAATAACGATTACCATATACTCAAATTTATTCTCTCATATGAATATATTTGAGTGTAGCTATCCTTAAATAAAAAAAGTACAAACATCATAACCTGTTACTGGTGCGCATGTTACTTGCTTGCGGTGTCGTTACAGCCAGAAGCTATGTAAAATCTACCCCAGTCACTTACACTGTATTCATTTTATAGTGGACTGACTATACAGCCTGAGAACGGTGTATAAACTATATATCATTCGTTTAAAATAAAAATATAATGATATTAGAATAACTTTTTATAGCACTGCCTAACAAAGACAGCGCTTAAAAAACTTATCCCATTATCGTATAAAGATACAGCGTATTTATTTTATTTAGTATCAGCTATATAACAACCATAACTCTCTCGTAAAGACAACGCAAGCTGAATCTATTAAAGAATACGTAAATTACAGTTTAATGAATTCTAACTTGTAGACTATACAATACTCTACTTTATACAGTATTCTATTTCTAGAATATAATTTTTCATTGTAAGCCTATGATAGATAAAGAATATTAATATCGTTTCTAGTGAAGTATGCCACAGTAATACTCCCCTATTTAATAGCAAGTCATCAAATACAAAAAACCTCAAACAAGCTAATGTTTGAGGAATATGCTTGTCTTGATGTATTGTTTAAAACTATACCTTATCTAAAAGACAGAGTGTTAACACGATTTAGTTAGTAGCAGACTTTGTATCTACCCCTATCTTCACATTTGCCAGCACAAGCCAAGATAAAATCAGCACTATAGCCGGATCTTTCACCACGTTACAACTTCTCTCATAAGCAGCACTGAGTTTGCCATACCGGATACAGACACCAACAAGGCAAATGATGCAACCTTTGAAGCCATATTTTGCGCCAGCAGGTGCGCCTACAGTTCAAAGCCAATCAGCGTTGAGATATAGACAATAGATTTAAGCGACAGCCAAGACTTAAGTGATGCCTGCATAAATGTCACCACCTGCCATGCGTCAGCTTCCAATATAAGAGAAGATAGAGTCAAAATCACATAAGCGATCAGGCCACCCTATGCTACCAGTGTTAGCGCCGCTAGAGCCGATGCTTTGTTCTTACCGTTAGTAGGTGATCATTAATTTTGAAAGTATAATAAAAATATAAACTTATCGCGAATATTTTATTAAAGAGTAGACTACTTCTTATAGGTTGATACACACAGAATAACCGACCTTTATAGATAAAGGCTTTAAGAGAAAATTCAGACACAAAAAAACCTCAAGTAAACTAATATTTGAGGTTGAAACTTTTGTATTAAAACTAAGTTTTAAATATGGCGCAGCGGACGGGACTCGAACCCGCGACCCCCGGCGTGACAGGCCGGTATTCTAACCAACTGAACTACCGCTGCTTAGGTCGTTTAGCTTTTTTACCACAAGCTAATAAGTGGTGGGTGATGACGGATTCGAACCGCCGACATTCTGCGTGTAAGGCAGACGCTCTACCAACTGAGCTAATCACCCTGAGAACCGTTAAAAAATTGCACTGCAATTTCAGGTTCGCAAGAGAAATTCTTTAAATAGAATTTCTGTATTGCTTTGTTAACATAAGCTGTCACACTCAGGTTAACTTAATCAGCTAGGGTTGTTTAATAAGTCCCCTTGCTGTGGGTGTGTATTATATAGATTTACACATGACTGTCAAACGCTATTTTCCACTTTTTAAGATATTTTTGACGTTTTTCTTCAAATTTTTAGCAAGCAATTGTTTTTATTACTTTTATATTTTCTAAAAAATCAAAGTTTTTTGAATATGCTATTTATTTATTCGCCAGTGCTTGCTCAATATCACTTTTGATGGCTTCTGGCTTAGTCGTTGGGGCATAGCGTTCGATAACTTGCCCTTTACTATCGACCAAAAACTTGGTGAAGTTCCATTTGATACCGTCGGTTAATACCCCGCCTTTCTGATTCTTGAGCCATTCGTAAATAGGATGGGCATCTGCGCCATTGACATCGGTTCTTGCCATCATAGGAAAGCTGACACCATAGTTCTTTTGACAAAACGCACCAATCTCATCGTTACTGCCTGGATCTTGACTGCCAAATTGGTTACAAGGAAAACCAATGACGACCAGTCCTTGATCTTTGTACTGTTGGTATAATGATTCTAACCCTTCAAACTGCGGCGTAAAACCGCATTTACTTGCCGTATTAACGATTAGTAATACGTTATCTTTGTAATCAGAAAATGCTTGCAAGCTACTGTCCATGCGCTCAGCGGTAAAATCATAAATCGTACTCATTATTCATCCTTAAATGGAGGTTTTTATTTTTTTGAGCATTCAAGCAAATACTATTGAAAAGGAAGCACCAAGTACTTCCCTCTCACACTTCTAAAATCATCTACATGACTTACTTTTCGGACTTATCTAAATCAATAGATACTGAGTTGATGCAATAGCGCATACCAGTCGTCTCGGTAGGACCATCTGGAAATACGTGACCCAAATGAGCACCGCAATTGCTACAGGTGACTTCTGTGCGAGTCATGCCTAGCGAGTTGTCAACGTGCTCGTCAATCGCGCTGTTGTCAATACCTTGGTCAAAACTTGGCCAACCGCAGCTAGCATCAAACTTACTACTCGAATCAAACAAGCTAGCACCGCAGCCTTTACAGCGATAAACGCCATCATCGGTCGCATCATTGTACACACCTGTGAATGGGCGCTCTGTACCTTTCTCACGCATCACATGGTATTCATCAGCACTTAAACGCTCTTTCCAGTCAGCTTCAGTCAATTGGCTGATTTCTTCTTTGCTTAATTGGTTATATTGCATGGTTTATCCTTATTAGAGTATGGGTTATCTAGTCTGTATATAGCGTTTTGTTACAAACACTACCCTGCTATAAATACATTGGCAGACTAATCTAACACCTTCTATCTATTGACTATATAACGATTATTCAAGGTAACTATACAATTTCCGTTACATATATATGTCATCTACGATAGCCATTACTTATTAATACTTATGACAACCAATATATCAGATGCAAAAAATCTAACTACAACGTGTTGGCTGCAGCCTTCTTACTTTAACATAGTCGAATGCAAGAATAACTTGCAAAGACAATAATTAAAAAACTTGCATCTATATGGATAATGCAATAATATCTTGCAATAGATAATGATAAAACTTATCAAAATAATAGGCTAAGACAACTATGAATGATAATAAAAGCAATATGGCACAAGCTGAACGCTTAGTAGCGCTACGCCGTGAAAAAGGATTTACTGCCGAACAATTGGCCCAAGCGATGACTGCAGCTGGTGCAAAAGTTAGTCGCGGTGCTATCTCTAATTGGGAGCGTGGCACTAACGGTATTGTTTCCTCTAAATTGCCAACCCTCGCACGTATTTTAGGATGCAGCGAAGGCTATTTACTTCGTGGCGATATACAAAAAGAGGCTATGAAACAAAACGCTGCCAATAACGATAAAACAGCTAACCTATCAAACGACCAAGCCAAACAACAGCCTCTTCATCTACAAGAAAGACCTGTCAGTAAAGAAACTAATAGCGCACTACAGTTAACAGATCACCAAGCAGACTCAAAACATAAAATAAATACAGGTAGTAATACTATGACATCACTCAAAAAATCTACTAAATTACAAAACGTTTGCTATGACATTCGAGGACCATTGCTGCAAACAGCGAATAAGATGGAAGCGGAAGGTCAGCGTATTATAAAGTTGAACATTGGTAACCCTGCGCCTTTTGGACTTAGTGCCCCCCATGAAATATTGCGTGACGTGGCAATGAACTTGCCTGAAGCCACTGGATATTCAGACTCGCAGGGTATCTTTTCAGCACGTAAAGCCGTATTACAATATTACCAATCAAAAGGCCTGCTCTCTGCTGTAGATGTGCGTGATGTCTATTTGGGTAATGGCGTCTCTGAGCTGATTGTTATGACCATGCAAGCGCTAATGAATGATGGGGATGAGGTATTGATTCCGATGCCAGATTATCCACTATGGACAGCAGCGACCAATCTCTCTGGCGGCACCGCCGTACATTACCGCTGTAATGAAGACGACAATTGGCACCCTGATATTGAAGACATCAAATCAAAGATTACTAGTAAAACCAAGGGCATTGTCGTTATCAATCCTAACAACCCAACGGGTGCGCTTTATTCAGACGAAATTCTCAAGCAAATTATCGAAGTTGCCATCGAGCATGATTTGGTCATCATGGCAGATGAAATTTATGATCGCGTACTCTATGATGATATGGCCCATACGCCTATGAGCACTTTGTCTGATGAGGTGCTTATCTTGTCATACAATGGACTATCTAAGTCGCATCGCGTTGCAGGTTTTCGCGCTGGCTGGTTGATGGTCTCGGGCAAAAAACAACATGCCAGTGACTTTATCGAGGGCTTAGACATGCTGGCCTCCATGCGCCTATGCTCAAACGTACCTGGGCAATATGCTATTCAGACCGCGATGGGTGGTCATCAGAGTATCAAAGAGCTGACCTCAGAAAAAGGACGTCTATACAAGCAGCGTGAAATGGCTGTTTCTCGTCTTAACGCCATAAAAGGTATCTCGTGTACTATGCCACAAGGCGCATTTTATTGTTTTCCAAAGATGGATCCTGCCGTTTATCCTATCGAGGACGATATGCAGTTTATGATGGAGCTATTACTTGAAGAAAAAGTATTGATGGTACAAGGGAGTGGCTTTAACTGGGATGCACCTGATCATTTCCGCGTGGTGTTCTTACCTAATCTTCACGATTTAGAAGATGCTATGGATCGGCTAGATCGCTTCTTTGCCAAAAAACGCCAGCAGTTTGGTACTGCTTAGTTTTTTAATATTATTTTATTGATATTAAATCTTAAACCCTCTACAAAAAAACGCTTATCAGCATGATGTTGATAAGCGTTTTTTTAGGTTTTTACGACAGCTTAACTAGAAAACTTGCTTGAGGATCAGATAGCTGATGGCCGATAATGCTGCCGCCACCGGTAAAGTAATTACCCAAGCCAAACCAATAGGCTTCATAAGCGACCAGTTGGTATCACGGTTAACAATACCAATCCCTAATACAGCGCCAACCAATGTATGGGTACTCGATACCGGTAATCCCATTGTAGATGCACCCATAACAACGGCTGCGGCAGCAAGTTCAGCGGAGAACCCTGAGGCTGGGTGCATTTTTGCCAAATTCGTACCGACTGTCTGAATGACCTCTTTACCAATGAACCAAAGACCGACGATAAGTGCCACACCAAAAGTCAACATCACAGCAGGCGGAACAGCCGCTTGTGATGCAATTTCATTAGTACGAATAACATCCATAATCGCGGCAAAAGGTCCAACAGCGTTGGCAATGTCATTTGAGCCATGACTAAAGGCAAATGCCGATGCTGTAAATACTTGCATCCAGCTAAACATGATAAAGGTCGCTTTGGTAAGATCTTCTTTGTGCTTACCACGGATACTTTTGGTATAGATAAAGGTAGCTAACCAAACCAGCGCCCCTATCATGCCCATGATTAAAAAACCTTGCAGGGTCGTCATATTGCTATTGACGTTTTTGAGGCCTTTAAAGACCACAAGAGAGGTCATCACCATACCACCCATGGCAGCAATGATGGGTACCCACTGCTTAATGGCTTTTAGCGTATCAAGATTACTGCGCTCATGCTCAATCTTATAAAGCTCTTTATAATAATCTGTTTCTAAGTCTTCAACCACGCAGTCATCATCTTTGTAAATCTCTTGATCGCGTAGCATCGCGGAGGTATAAGCCAGCTGTTCTGACTCTGATAGACTGTCCAAAAACTCTTTATGGTCTTGTTTCAAGACTTTTTTACTGGCTTTTAGCTCACCGATATGAGCTTCAGCTTTATCGTTATAATCAATGATGTTTTTCTTAATTTGTCCATAAAGTAGATAAGCCAATACACCGCCTAACAATGGTGACAGTACCCAAGAAATGGCAATCGTCCCTATCGTACCCCAATCAACAGTAGAAAATGCACTTGCACTACCACCCAAATCAAAACCCAACACAATAGAGCCACCAACCACACCACCAATAATAGAGTGGGTAGTGGATACTGGCAGACCTTTACGCGTAGCAAACAACAGCCAAAATGCGGCGGCAATTAACGCAGATAACATGACATAAATAAACTGGTTGGGGCTAACAGGTAAGCCGTCTAAATCAACGATACCCTTACGAATAGTATCGGTAACCTCGCCGCCTGCCAGCACCGCTCCTGATACTTCAAAGATCGCCGCCACACCCAGTGCTTGTGGAATAGTTAATGTACCAGCACCGACTGAAGTGCCAAATGAGTTGGCGACATCATTACCACCGATATTGAATGCCATAAAGACACCAAAAGCGGTTGCCACAATAAATAGCGTCGTCTGTTGACGCATTGTATAATCGAGTCCCCACCATAAAAAATAGCCGGTCATCGCAATCAGTAAAATAGCAAAAAATAAATTGATTCTCATAGTGCCAACTTGTTTGGTCGACCCTGTAGAACTGCTGCTAATACCCATAAATTAATGCGCCTTGCGTAAGCTGATTGAAAATATTTGCGATGTGAATGTATGATAGAAAGTAGCGCGTTTATCATACCATTAAGCCGCAAGTATCACGCTAAATCATTCGATTAAAGCATCTTGCGGCTTAACAGTTCATTCATAATAGTTGTAATTGAAATAATGCTATTTGGTCGTTTTTATCACGCGCCTATTATATTAAATAATCAGACATATTGCATGACGATACTACAAGATTTGTAACTAAAACGCTAAAATCTGTCTTTTATTAGCCTAATACTTAGGCTAAATATAGAATTGATAAAACCTTTAATTTTCGTTTGTCCTATTATCGATATTCACAATGAATTGTCAAAGAAAACATACGAATTATTCTGACCAAAAAACTTGATGCCTACTCATTAATTGCTTTGCTATAAAAAACAACACAATACCTGACATTCATAAGTGAGATTTTAGCTGTGCAATAGCATGGTCTAATACCTGTAAACGAGCATAACGCTTTTGGTTGGTTGCGATGACACACCAGGGCGCGCTAGTAGTATTGGTACGTGCCAGCATATCAGCTGCTGCTTGAACATAGTCTGACCATTTATCACGATTACGCCAGTCATCATCAGTGAGTTTAAATTGCTTATGCGGCGTCTCGCGGCGATCCTCAAAGCGTTTCAACTGCTCTTTTTTATCAATGGCAAGCCAGTACTTTATGACAATCGTTCCTGATGCCATGAGCTCTGCCTCAAAACGATTGATTTCATCATAAGCGCGTTGCCATTCTGACTCATCTATCAATGCTTCGACACGCTCGACCAATACCCGTCCATACCAAGTACGATCAAAAATAGCGATACGGCTCATACGATCCGTTTGTTCATTTGGCAAACGTGTCCAAAACCGCCATAAATAAGGATGCTGCAACTCATACAACATCGGTGCGCCAATATTATAAATTTGATATTCACGTGGGTCGAGTGGCGCAACCAGTCTCTTAATAGCGCCGCCCTTACCTGCTGCGTCCATTCCCTCAAAGGCAAATACCACATGACGACCTTTACGCGTGCGTAGTAACTCTGCAAGCTCAGACTGCTTGTTTGCAAGTTGTTTATGATAGTCGGACTTATCGATATCAGGATTCTTAATATCTATTAATTGATCGGGTATATCTACAGAGACAAGTTTTGGCTGCCTGTTGTCGTCACTTAGGCTGGCGTCACTTTTAGGCGTACTAGTAATCGTATTGATAGTTTTACTATTCCTTTTAAGGTCGGCAGATGCATGTATGTTGATACTACTTGCCAGCGCTCCTTGCATCGCTTGTAATACCTGATGGCAAAACTCAGTTGCTGCTTGTGATTTGTCGCTGCCATCGATAACGATCCAGTCATCTTGCTGCCTCAATAATTCAGCTGCCACACGATTAAACTGCGCGACTACGTCGCTATCACCCCAATCAATTTGATACAAAAACTGGGGATCAGCTTCTTTATCCTTTAGACGTGCTTGTAAGGTTTCAACCTCAACATGAAACCAGCACTTGAGTAGTTTGGTTTGGTTTGTAGCTAGATCACGCTCAAATACTTGCAACTGGCGCAGGGCTTGCCGTAAATAATCTTGCCATTTGGTAATGGGGAGCACCTGATGTTCATCGTCCTGCATAGCGGTGGTCGCCATGTGCATCACATGATACAAAAGATCTGCATACCAGTTGCCAAAATAGACCATGACGTCGCCATGTCGCGGCATGGCTTGAGTATGGGCTTGCCAAATAGGCTGATACGCCAGTGGCGGATGGCCAATGGTTGCTTCCACTTTTAATAATCTTGGATCGACCCATTGACGTAGCTGTTTGACCGCCGTCCCCTTGCCTGCTTGCTCCATACCATTGACGAGTACCAATAGTCCGGTTGGCTTGTGGGTAGGAGATGTCGTTTGCTGCCGCGTCTCTCGTAGTGCATATTGCGCCGTCACCAACGCCAATCTCAATGCATCCTTGTCTAATGAAAACTGACTTAAAGGGTTGGGAGTCAAACGCTGATCTATCATCGGTTTTTCAATTTGAATGCCTGTGGCTTTTTGTGCCTCATCTGATTTATTATAAGACATATGTCAGTTCCATTTTATTTTTATGCGAGAGGTTATTAGTTATCGACCTTTCATAATAATAGCACTTGCTTAAGCAGTAAATTACAGTGCTATGTAACAGTTTGACATTTGTATTCTAACTTAAATTCTTTTAAGGTAATATATTACGCTAGCGATGCTATTTACCAACATTTATAACTTTTAAATAAAAGTCATTTTCATTTAAAAATATATACCTAACCATACAGGACAAACTTCTATGTCTGCTTTATCTGATTTACAACAGCATTTAACGCGCTATTGGGCACTTCCTTATCACGATGATGAAGCATTAGATGCTAAGCTCAAGGACGTACAAGCATGGCAACGGGCACGTATTCAGCGTACTCATTCAGAGCTATTTGGGCAGCCAAAGAATAAGCCTATGGCAAATTATTTTCTCACCCAACTATATGGTGGCGATGAATTTAAACTGTTGGCCAAGCAATTAGAACGTATACTTCCAAAAGCAAAAAAGCTTGAGAAACTTGCCAAAGAGTCCGTATTACAGACTGGCACTATGGCTGTTCAGGCCGCTATTTTGGCAATTGAGCTGGATATGCATTTGGCACAGTGGTTAATAGAGCAAGATTTAGCAGTTAATGAAGAGAACATGCTTGCCGCCTATCGTGCGGTCGATGAAGCAGACGAACGCCGTCTACAGATTAACAACCTCAAAGAGGTCTGTTATCGTACAGATAAGTATCTCAACTCCTTTATGCTACGTAAGGCTTTTTCTTTTGCCAAAAGTACGGCATATAGCCGTGGCTATCAACCTTTATACGACTTTATCGATGCAGGCTTTACCGCGATGAAGCCTCTTAAAAGTGTGAGTGATTTTATTGAACCATTCTGTAAACGTGAACTGCAAATCATTGATCAAGTTCATCAGGCTGATAGTAACAACAACGTCGAAGTATTTGCTGTATCATAGTCTTGAACAGTCGCTAAGTTGAGCATTTTGCGCGCATTGTAATGATCAATCACTGTTGGTCATTTAATGCTAGCAAAATGCTTTTACATTTGGACAAAGAGTAATTATGATTGAATAATTGCAAGAGCCAAATAGACACTATAATAGGCCACAGGACGACTCTATGACCAATGACTTAAAAAAAACCAATCACAAGTTCACTACGAACAGCCATATTCAAGATAAACTAGTTAAAGATAGTATCGCTCATAATGAAAGCATTAGTGCCAAGGCTCAAGCTCGTGTAAACCCTACTTTTAATACGCCGAGTCCTAACTCAATGGCAAACAATGCCAGTACTGCAAATATCAACAATAGCGACTTTACTCAACTACAAGACTTACCAACAGGAACACCGCAAGGTCAACAAACCACTATGCCATATAATGACAATAAAATGAGCAACCACTCAGCACCGATCTCAAACGATCAAAAGCCACAAACAGCCTTTAATCAACGTGATGATATCAACAACCCGCATACACTGGATACTGATGGTTCAGAACAGACTCATTTTGGTTACAAGACTGTCAACAAAGCTGAAAAGCAAGCGCGCGTGGCTGATGTATTTACCTCAGTTGCCAAAAAATACGATATCATGAACGATCTGATGTCTTTTGGTATTCATCGTCTTTGGAAGCGTTTTGCTATTAGTTTATCTGGCGTACGTGCAGGTCAACACGTATTAGATATCGCAGGTGGTACAGGTGATTTGGCTAAAGTGTTTAGCCGTGAAGTAGGTCGCAATGGTCATGTTGTCTTGTCAGACATTAATGCAGCGATGCTAGAAGTTGGCCGTGAGCGCTTGATTAATGCCGGCTGTAACAACGTTGACTTTGTCCTTGCCAATGCTGAAACTCTCGCCCCTTTCGAAGATGAGAGTTTTGACTTATTGACGATTAGCTTTGGTCTACGTAACGTCACTGACAAGGATGCGGCTCTACGTTCAATGTACCGTGTATTAAAGCCAGGCGGGCGTTTATTAATCTTAGAGTTCTCAAAACCTATTTTTGAGCCATTATCTAAAGCTTATGACTTATACTCTTTTACTGCGTTGCCTCTTATGGGTAAGCTTGTGGCGAACGATTCAGAAAGCTATCAGTACTTAGCAGAGTCGATTCGTATGCATCCGAATCAGCACACTTTAAAGCAGATGATGGAACAAGCAGGGTTTGAAAACTGTGATTACCATAATTTGACAGCTGGTATCGTTGCCGTGCATAGAGGCTTTAAGGCATAACGCTGACTGCTCAATAATATTTAACCCTCAAAACAGTGCTGACAATTCTGATAACGCTACAGCATGACCATAACTATTTTTGATATGCGAGAGTATTATGCTAACGGTATTACTTTTGGCAAGTGCCGAAAAACTCATCAATATGGCTATTGCTAGTGATGATATTACTAAAGCTGGCCTGACACCGCTTGCTGGTAAAGTACTGCGATTAAATATGGTCACGCCCAAGGTACAAGTAGATATTTTATTTAACCATGAGCATCTGCGTTTTGAGCCCATTACTGCCAATAGTGTGTTTGAGCCACGCGGGCAAAGCTTTGGTCGAGATGCTGATGAGCGTCAACAAGCAAACAAGGATATGGGACGTATTGGCCATAGTCGTCCAGACTGCACTATTAATGTCGAAAACCCCGCTCAGCTCTTAAACTTGATACGCGGCGCTGAAGGCAATCTGCCGATTGACGGTGACTATAAAGTATTGATGCAGCTCAAACAGCTGGTCGCCGGATTTGACCCTGATATTGCAGGACAGCTCGAACCTTTTATTGGCAAGCCGATGGCTAGCCAGTTGCAATTACTGATATCTCAGCTCAAAGGCAGCTTTCGCCATACTGCCAAACGTACTTTTGACGATGTGAGTGATTGGGCCAATGACGTAGCCGGCAACAGCCCACCTGACCCTATCGAAAAAGCAGAAGCAGACAGTCTTAAGCAGCAAATTCTTAAGCTACGTGCTGATATTGAGCGTGAAGAGGCACGGTTAGCAGCGATTAAAGCTGAGCAAGCGCGCTTAACCGATAGATAAATATAACTTACCTTATTCATCTTATCCGCATTCTTATCTAGACTGTTTATTTCAAGTAACTACTTAGAGTAACCACCGCCCATGCTATTATCCTACCGCGCCCGTCTTCTCGAACTTTGGCGCATCGCTGCAAGCTACCGTATTGATACTCACTTTACGGCTGAGGAATCTCCTCAGCTGCAGCCAATCTTACGTCTGATTCGGATGCACCCAGCGGCTTGGGGTAAAAAACATCAGCCAAACGCGATTAAGTATGCACTAGAAGATATGGGTACGCTGTTTTTAAAGCTTGGTCAGCTACTATCCACCCGTCGTGACTTAGTGCCACCTGAAATTATTGAACAACTGATTCAGTTACAAGATAAGGTAAAACCTTTTGACGCTGATATCGCCATCTCTCAAATTCAAAATTCAAAACATGGTCTGGGTCAGTCTATTGAGACGCTATTTGCTCGCTTTGACGTCAAACCATTAGCCGCAGCCTCCATTGCTCAAGTACATACCGCAGCATTGAGAGACGGTCGTGAAGTCGTAGTAAAAGTCGTGCGGCCCAATATCCGCACAACCATTATTGCAGATTTTGAGCTGCTGCGTGAACTGGCTAATTGGGCATCGGCACGGATTGAAGCGGCACGTGCGATACATATAGTTGATATCGTTGAAGACTATCGTCAAGTCATGCTCAACGAGCTGGATTTGACTTTAGAGGCAGACAACACCACTCAGATGCGTAACAACTTTTTGGGTTCGGCATTGATGTATGTACCTGAGGTTTACGACGCTGCAAAAAACGTCATGGTCATGGAACGCATTCAAGGCGTACCGATCTCACAAACGCATATCTTTGATCAGTTAGGCTATGATCGGGCAACACTCGCAGAAAAAGGATTAACGATATTTTTTACCCAAGTTTTTCGAGATAACTTCTTTCATGCTGATATGCATCCGGGGAATGTATTTGTAGAGACCCCACCAGTTAAGACATTGGGTGATAACATACAAGCAGTCGACCTTGGTCATGAACCGCGTTATATTGGTCTTGATTGTGCCATCATGGGCACGCTATCGAAAGACGATCAGTTGATTGTAGCGCGTATGCTATTGGCCGTCATGAACAATAACTTCACTGCTATGGTCGATATCGTTAGCCGTGCTGGCTGGATCCCACCGAATACTGACAAACATGCTTTGATGCGCGATATGAAACGCACCGTTGGTCCGATGCTACAAAAGTCTATCGATGAGATTGACTTTGCTGGTGTCTTAATGCAAATTTTAGACATTGCCCGTCGCCATCATATGAGCATCCCACCTCAATTGATGTTGTTATTAAAAACTTTGGTACATGTTGAAGGCCTTGGTCGTGACTTGTATCCAGATTTGGACATCTGGTCATTGGCCAAACCGATCTTAAGCAGCTGGATTAAAGAGCAGCTTGATCCTATGCGTAACTTCCAACAAATACGCGCACAACTTCCAGAGATTTTATTGTCCAGTACTGACATTCCAAAACTGCTAGATCAAGGTCTGCAAAGTCTTGCTTCACAAGGGTCGCGTCAAGACAGTCAGTTACGTGAGATTCAGCAGATACGTGCAGACATGCTCAATGATCGCCGCCGCGACTGGCTAGCATTAGCAGGATTTGGCTTATGTGTCGCTATAGCAACGCAAGTGGTCGGCTGGCTATCACCTGTGTTTTATATTTTGGCTATACTAGCGGTTATTTGGCGCATCTTAGCTTAAAGCTGCCGCTTTACTAACAAGGATAAGTTATGATCAGCTCTCAGGTTAATGCTATACCCTCTAAACCAGACTATAGTGCCGCTATCGCTGAGCTACAAGCTCAGTTTGGTGAGCAACTCAGTGCCAATCTGACAGTCCGTGAACAACACGGCCATACCATGACATGGCTTGCTAACCAGCCACCAGATGCCGTACTGACTGCGCAAGATAAACACGACGTCGCTAAAGCAGTCGCGATTTGTAACCAGCATAAAATGCCAGTCATTGCTTTTGGCATTGGCTCATCGCTTGAGGGTCAATTAAATGCTCCTCATGGCGGACTATCAATCGATATGCATGCGCTAGATGCTATCTTGCAAGTCAATAACGAAGATTTGACAGTGACTGTACAGCCAGGCGTCACGCGTGAACAGCTGAATCATTATCTGCGTGATACAGGTTTGTTTTTCCCGATAGACCCAGGCGCCAATGCTAGTATCGGCGGTATGGTTGCGACCCGCGCCTCAGGTACTAACGCAGTACGCTATGGCACGATGAAAGATGTGGTACTGGCGCTTGAAGTGGTGACAGCAAACGGAGAGATCGTACGAACTGGTACGCGTGCCAAGAAGTCGGCTGCAGGTTATGATCTGACGCGCTTAATGATAGGTTCTGAAGGTACGCTTGGTATCGTCACCGAAGTCACACTCAAACTGTTTGGGCTTAGTGAATGTGTTGGTAGTGGTCTTTGTCATTTTCCAACGATTGAAGATGCCTGTCAGGCCGTCATGCTTACCATTCAGATGTGCTTACCTATCGCTCGAATCGAATTGCTTGATGCTTTACAAGTAAAAGCCTGCAACCAATACGCAAATCTTGATCTACTTGAGACACCTACCCTGTTTGTAGAGTTTCATGGGACTGAAGCGAGCGTACGCGAACAAGCACAGACTTTTAATGATATTATCGAAGAGTTTGGCGGTACTGACTTTGTTTGGGATACTAATGAAGCTGAGCGCAAACGTCTGTGGCAAGCGCGCCACAATGCTTATCATGCCAGCTCAGCCCTGCGTCCAGAAGCAAAAGCCTTATCGACTGATGCCTGTGTGCCTATTTCGCGCTTAGCTGAATGCGTCAGCGCTACCGCAAAAGACATTGCCGATGCTGGAATGATAGGCCCTATGGTCGGTCATGTTGGCGATGGCAATTTTCATGTTTTATTATTGGTTGATACTGATGATCCAGTAGAGACTGCCAAAGCTGACGAGATCATCGGACGGTTGGCTATACGTGCTATCGAGATGGATGGCACTTGTACTGGTGAACATGGCATCGGTCAAGGTAAGCAAAAATACATGGATCAAGAACATGGCAACGCCATACCGCTAATGCAAGCCATCAAGTCCGCTCTTGATCCTAATAATATCTTAAACCCTGGTAAAATCTGGCCTCAACCTTTAGTAATAGAAACACCTCAAGCAGTAGAAGTATAAAATAAGCCTACATGAAAAATGCGCCGACTTTATATCCATAAAGTCGGCGCATTTTTCATTCAAGCGGTCAGATGGTTTTTACTGTATCTGATCAATCGCCACTTGAGTTAGTATTCGACCACGAGCGGTACGTAATACATAGCCTTGCTGAATCAAATAGGGCTCGATCACATCTTCAAGTGTGCCGCGATCTTCTGCCATGGCTGCCGCCACTGCTTCCACGCCTGCCGGACCACCGTCAAAGCGTTCATGCAAAATTTCAATATAACGTCTATCAAGATGATCTAGACCACGCCGATCGACTGCTAGCATATCTAGCGCACTAGCAGCGATAACACCGTTGATACTGCCATCCCCTCTTACTTCAGCATAATCACGTACTCGCCGTAATAAGCGATTAGCAATCCTTGGCGTACCTCGCGCACGGCGTGCAATCTCGATAGCACCATCTTCGCTCATTGACACACGCATTAGGCGCGCCGCTCGGCTTACAATAGTCGTCAGATCAGCAATATTATAAAACTCAAGGCGCTGAACGATACCAAAACGATCACGTAGTGGTGAAGTCAAAAGCCCTGCTCGCGTCGTCGCTGCGACCAAAGTAAAAGGCGGTAAATCAAGTTTGATAGAGCGTGCAGCAGGGCCTTCCCCAATCATAATATCAAGCTGAAAGTCTTCCATTGCTGGATATAGTATCTCTTCAATGACTGAGCTTAAACGATGAATTTCATCAATAAACAACACATCACCAGCTTCTAAATTGGTTAGCATAGCGGCTAGGTCACCTGGACGCTCAAGTACAGGGCCTGATGTCGAACGCAGATTACCACCCATTTCACGAGCAATAATATTAGCAAGCGTCGTCTTACCCAGACCAGGCGGACCAAAAATCAAAGTGTGATCTAATGCCTCATCACGACCTCGCGCGGCACCAATAAAGACTTCCATCTGTTCACGCACGACTGGCTGACCGATATATTCAGACAGAAGCGAAGGACGAATGTTGCTATCAGGGGCATCATCTCCCCCTTCTAGCGGATTAATTAAGCGGTCTTGCATCATAGGTTCTATCATTATATTAAGAGGGTAAACAAGGTAAAGGTAATAAATAGCATAACCAAACCTAGCGGATAAGTCATGTAAAACGTTTTAAAGTATGCATTAAAACGAAAATAAGCGACAACTAGTGTCGCTTATCCATAGATAACTGTGTATGTAAGACAAACAGGCTAAAAACCAGATAACTGCTGTAAGGTGGCTTTTAACAAGCTTTGCGTATCAGCAAAGACATCACCGTTACTTTTGGCAGCTTTAATTGCCTGCTGTGCTTCTTTTTCTTTATAGCCCAAGCTAATCAGTGCGCCTTCTACTTCAGCAATGATACTTCCTTCCTGCGTGACCGGCACTGGCTGAATGTCAAACTCTAAATGACTATCATCGACTTCGATATTTTTGAGCTTATCTTTAAGCTCAATCAATAAACGCTGTGCTGTTTTTTTACCGATACCTGGTATACGAGTAAGCGCAGTTTCTGAGTCCTGCGCCACATGCATTTTTAGTTCAGCTGCCGACATAGCAGACAGCATGGCAAGCGCCATCTTGGCCCCAACCCCATTAATCTTGATAAGCTGGCGAAAGACATCACGCTCTTTTCGATCGATAAAGCCATACAGCAACTGCGCGTCCTCTCGGACATGAAAATGCGTCCAGATGCTTGCTTGCTGTTCCAACTGTAGCTGACAAAATGAGGGTAATGGTAGCTCGATATCATAACCTACGCCTGAGGCTGTTATGATACAGGCTGTCGGTGCCATTAAATATTGTACTTGCCCAGTAATCAGACCAATCATAGTACCTCACCTGTCACAAACAATTTATAAGAAACTTTTATATAAGGAGCATTAGTATACATACATCTAACACCCCTTAGGCAAGTCCTAAATCGAACTTTTCAATAAATGAGCTTATTGATAAAAATCAACCATGCCTTCAAGGCTAATTGGACGAATTTTATGCGCCTGACCAGCAGAACCAAAGGCCTCAAAGCGGTTGCTACAGATATCTGACATTGCTACCATAGAAGCTTTAAAATATTTACGCGGATCAAACTCACTAGGATTGTTTGCCAAGTATTCACGAATAGCACCTGTCGACGCTAAACGTAAATCAGTATCGATATTCACCTTACGTACACCGTGCTTAATGGCTTCTACGATCTGCTCAACTGGCACGCCGTAGGTTTCGCCAATATCTCCACCATTCTCGTTGATGACTTTCAACCATTCTTGCGGTACTGATGATGAGCCATGCATGACAAGATGAGTATTGGGTATACGTGCATGAATCTCTTTTACACGCTCAATTGATAAGATATCACCTGTGGGTGGACGCGTAAACTTATAAGCACCATGACTGGTACCAATCGCAATCGCTAGTGCATCAACATTGGTGTCTTTGACAAATTGCTCAGCTTCGTCCGCACTGGTCAACAGCTGCTCATGATCAAGAACGCCTTCTGCCCCTGAACCGTCTTCTTCGCCAGCCATACCAGTCTCAAGACTACCTAGACAACCAATCTCACCCTCTACAGAGACGCCGCAAGCGTGAGCAAGCTTGACGACTTCACGCGTCACACTCGCATTATAGTCATAATCCATCGGCGTTTTACCATCTTCACCCAGTGAGCCATCCATCATAACTGAAGAAAATCCAAGCTGAATTGAGCGCTGGCAAATGGCTGGTGACATGCCATGATCTTGATGCATAACAACTGGGATATGAGGCCATTCTTCGATAGCGGCAATAATCAAGTGTCGTAGAAATGCCGAACCAGCGTATTTACGCGCGCCAGCACTGGCTTGTACAATGACAGGAGAATCACAAGCATCGGCGGCCATCATAATCGCTCGCATTTGCTCCAAATTATTTACGTTAAAAGCAGGCACACCGTAGTTGTGCTCAGCGGCGTGATCTAAAAGTTGACGTAAGGAGATTAAGGCCATAAAACGCTCTCTGATTGGTTTTAAAATAATAACGTTATTGAAAACTGCAAAATATCATGCACTTAGCATGATAGGTATACTAAAAAATAGAGTAAGCTTAAAAATCAGATTAAACCTAACAATTACTCAGCGTTAAGCGCAAACTGCAACCACAAACAATAATCACAGTGTTTACTTACCCAAATTATAGCGGGGTGATTATAGCAAAAATTATCTACGCCTCGTAGCAGTTACACCAGTATTTATTTATCTGGTCAGTTTTCCAAGTCGTTGATATTTACAGTAATCTAACTTTCATGGTCTATGTCAAATAACGAACACAAAAAAGCCCTGACTACTGTCAAGGCTTTTTAAATTTTTCAGGGCTTATAGAGTAAGTATTCGTCTAATGATTATAGCTTAACGTCTCATCTAACAGTAATCTATATATTGACTATTAGATTACTAAGCTAAATTACTTAGTATTGTTGCTCAGCTTCAACTTCAACTTCGTTTGCACCTTCAGCAACAGCGTCAGCACCTTCAGATACCGCTGCAGCAGTACCTTCGACAACTTCGTTTGCGCCTTCAGCAATAGCATCACCAGTATTTTCTAAAGCATTAGTAGCAGCAGCACCAGCTGTTTCAGCGCCTTCAGCGACTTCTGTACCAGCTTCTTGAGCCGCTACTTCAGCTTCTTGTGCAGCAGCTTCAGTTTCATTAGCAGCTTCTTCTGTATTGGCAGCAACATCATCGCCAGCAGATTCAACCGCAGCTTCTGTTTGCTCTTCGGTTTGTTGACTACACGCAGTGACTGCAAACGTACCAGCAAGGACACTAGCAAGTAACAAATGACGTTTTAACATAATAAACCCCTCATAAATAATGCATGTCAAAATACATGGTGGCGCTATTTTATAGGTAGCAAATAATACATGCAATAATAATTTTCAGTATATTAACAAATAATAACTGCTTAATAATAATCCTCAATTATCAACTTTATATACTCATTGTTCTTATTGGATAATAAGCACAGTCGATAACATCTATATAGCCTACCTTAAATATTAAATTTTATTTGTACGCGTAATGTTACTATTAGCGTGACTTATATTAATATTTGGTAATTTTACAGTAATAATTCTGTTACCTTTTATACTGTATTTAGAACCGTTTATCTTTAAACAGTTATTTTTCTACAATTTGTAAGGCAGCTACAGCAGGTAAAGTCTTGCCTTCAACAAACTCTAAGAACGCCCCACCACCTGTAGACATATAGCTTACATTATCAGCCACTTTATATTTATCAATGGCAGCCAAAGTGTCACCTCCACCCGCTATCGAAAACCCATCGCTGTCTTCTACTGCTTGCGCTAAAATCTCAGTACCAGCGCCAAAGGCATCTACTTCGAATACACCAACTGGACCATTCCACAGTATAGTTTTGGCGTTGATAATGGCATCAGCCAGTTGCTCAGCACTTTGCGGCGCAATGTCTAATATCATATCATCGTCGCCAATATCGCTCACTGCTTTAACAGTGGCTTTTGCTTGCTGTAATGAGCCTATAAAATCATCAAAATTAATGTCATTTTTATCAGCAACAACCACAAACTCAGGCAACAAGATATCAGTCTTAGTCATGATTTGACGAGCTGTATCGACTAACTCTGCTTCATACAATGATGCACCGACGCTATATCCTTGCGCTGCCAAAAAGGTATTCGCTATACCGCCGCCAACAATAATTTGACTGCAGATATCCGCTAAGCTATGAAGAACTTCAAGCTTGGTAGAGACTTTGGAGCCACCAACAATGGCTAGCATCGGCTGAGCTGGAGTCTTGAGCGCTAAGCTTAGTGCATCTAGCTCAGCGGCGAGTAATGGACCGGCACATACCGTCTTATCAGCTTGACGCATTGCTTGAGTCACCCCTTCTGTAGAAGCCTGCGCCCGATGAGCCGTACCAAATGCATCCATTACAAATACATCACACAAACTGGCATAAGCTTCCGCTAGCGCAGTGTCATTGTTCTTTTCGCCTTTATTAAAACGAACATTCTCTAATAAGACCATTTCACCAGCTTTAATATCTACGCCTTGCTCAAGATAATCATTGCTAAGCATTACTGGCTGTTTTATTTGTTCAGCTAGCTTATCTGTCAGATACTCAGCGACAGGCGCAAGAGAGTATTTTGGTTCAGGAGCGCCTTCTGTTGGACGACCTAGATGCGAGCATACAATGACAGCTGCTCCCTTATCTAACGCCATCTTGATGGTTGGCAAGCTGGCCTGCAAGCGTGCATCACTCGCAACTTTTCCGTCTTTAATAGGCACATTAAGGTCTTCTCGGATCAATACTACTTTATCCGTTAAGGTCAGCTCACTCATACGTAAAAAATTCATGATCGCTCCTAGGCTACATTGATTATTTTGTCTATCGTTTTAACAAGTCACATTAACTGTTATTACTTTATGAGCCGTAGTTTATACAATAGAGCGCATTCATTCTAGGCAAAAAACGAGCATGACCATAAATTTTTAACAAAAATCTGCCGCTACAAACATTTAATATTCATTATTAAGAATATATTCGTAATCAGTGGTCAGAATGACAAGATATGTTGAAGAGTTAGTAACATTTCGTGGTGGCACTGATTGATCAATCGTCTTAGTATAAGAGGCTATCTATTCGCAAAAAACTTTATGACCCTCGATGTATAGATAATAACTTTATAGAAAATAACAACAACCCATTTGGAGAGTATAATGAGCATTGATTTTGACGTTGCCAAACAAGATTTATTAAAGTTAAAAGAAGAATATGAAACTCGCATCAACAAAATTGAAGATCATATTCAACATCCACAAGACAGCTTGAACGAGCATTGGGATGATCAAGCCATCTCATACCGTCAAAACGATATGCGAAAAAATTTACTGGGTGAAGCAAGACAAAGTCTTATTTATGTCGAAAACGCTTTAAGCCGTATCGAAAACGGCACTTACGGTGAATGTGAAGTGTGCGGTGAACCAATAGAAGAAAAGCGTTTAGAAGCATTGCCTTATGCTACCTTATGTATGGATCACGCTGAATAGGCTTTTTGCACAACACCCTATTGAATTTTTAGACAGGTATTTACCAGTTGGTAAGTGCCTGTTGCCACTCTTGACAGCGCTTCTCTATCGACTGTACAGGCAAATCCATGATATCCCCAACCACGGCAATATAAGCGATAGGCAGTCCTTTTAATTGACGAATATTTTCAGCCGTTAGTCCCCCGATAAGACAAACATCAGTATTATTGTGAATGGCATATTGGCAGCCATCGATAAGTTGCTGTCGAGTAATAATATTGGCATTGGGTTTAGTAGATGAGGCAAATATAGCGCCCATAGCAATATAAGTTGCGTTTGAAGAAATCGCTTCTTCAATAAGGGCCATATTCCCATGACAAGTGCGACCAATAATTTGGTTGGTTTTTAATTGTTGTTTAGCTTCGTCGATAGCACCATCTTGTTGTCCAAGATGTACCCCCACGCCAAGCTTGGCAGCCAAAGTAACATCGTCGTTTATGATGACTGGCACCCTGTATCGTTTAGCCAGTGCGACTATTTTTACGGCTTCACCATACAACTGCTCTTTACCATTTGGCTGTGCCAATACCCGCTTTCTTCTGATTTGTAACAACCCTATCGTACCTGTCGCTAAAGCTGCCGCTAACTTGGCATAAAGCAAATCAAACTCATCATCGTTAGTCAGCAAATACAATGTAGGCCCTTTTTTTGGTATATCCGAAACTGATGTTTTAGTCATTATTTATCCTTAAGTTTAATTAATAAAAAAAAGACCGTTATCTTAGATAACAGCCTTTTTTGTCTACAAACTTTAGCTTTACAACCGTTTATATCAGCACCTTATACTGTCTGACGCGTGGCTAAACTGGTCAAAATGTTTTTGGCATCACCCCAGCGAGTCGCTGAGCTATTAGCACCCAAAATCACAATAATAGCAGGGCGGTTGTTGACACGGGTTTCCATGACGACGCAACGACCTGCCTCATTGATAAAGCCTGTTTTGGAGATACCAATTGGATAGTTCCCTGAGCGCACAAGGCTACTGGTATTATTGGCTTTATAAGTACGATTGCCACTTGAATAATTGGCCACAAAAAAGTCGTAGCTTTTGGTAGTAGAGAAACGACGAATAACGTCATAATTACCAGCCGCACGTACCATTTTTACCAAATCATTTGACGAAGCAACATTACGCTTATCAAGACCAGTTGGATCACCAAAGAATGCCGTTGTCATTCCTAATTCTTGAGCTTTACGGTTCATGGCCCGTATAAAGGCATTGTAACCACCTGGATAATTACGCGCTAAGCTTTTTGCAGCAGGATTTTCTGACTTCATTAAAGACATCAGTAACAGTTCGGCACGATTCATACGATCGCCTGACTTTAAACGTGAGCTTGCACGTTTAGGACCTACAAAATCCTCTGGATCAAGCGTAATCTCTTCACGCATATCAAGACCCGCATCTAACACAACCATTGCTGTCATTACCTTAGTAATACTGGCCATAGGACGAGCAATATTTGCATCTTTTTCATAAATGGACTCACCAGTTTCAGCATCGATTACTGCTACACTGCGTGAGTCAGTGCTGATCGGAATCATGCTACTGCTACCAAAACTACCACGGTAAGTGGTGTTATATCTGTTACTACTGCTACCGTAGCTGTTAGAATTGGTAATGCTGGTAGTGCCATAGCCATTGTCGACTTTTTTGAGAGGCGTAGTAGCACTTTTAGAGCTGTACATAATGTTGCGTGCTTCTGATAAGCTATCAGCGCCGCCCCAACTGACGCGTGCACTAGACTCAGCAGGGCTACCATTAATACTTAGCGCAGCTTGTGCAGCACTGCCTAAGCTTAACGAAATCATGGCAGCAACCAGTTGCTGTTTGGTTAATGGTAAATGTTTCATTCTTCCCCCTGCTATTGGTCTCACATCAATTGCATATTATTATGCACAATTGGGTAACGTAGCGTTTTTGATGGTGTTTGTAGACACTCGTATAGAGTTTTTGTACTTTTAGTGTATCATGGTTTTTACATAAGTTTAACGTATCAGGCTGACTTCGCAAGATTTTTTTGTATATATACGAAGATTACTACAATTGCTTTGGATTTGGGTAATAATAAATAATACTCGAAAAATATTTGTTATAGTTCCATATCTTAGTCAAGTATTGAGTTTTCTCTACCGTTATCGTTAAGTATTATTTCCGTAAATAAAGCAATCTTATATAAGTGACTATAGAACAAGATTATTATAAATAGCAACATCGATATAGAATTAAATACTTGTACTAAACTATATAAGACAAGTCACTATTAAATAACATGTTTGTATGGTAGCCAGCTTTCATTAGCGTTTGGCTATTCTAATGCATATTAATCTATCAAATAGTAAAGAGTATAACTATGATTCGAGTATTAGTAGTAGATGATCACGACTTGGTGCGTATGGGTATCAGTCGGATGTTGTCTGACAGTGCAGATATTGAAGTAGTCGGTGAAGCTGATAGTGGTGATATGGCATTAAAACTTGCTAAGCAGCTTAGTCCAGACGTGGTCTTATTGGATGTCAACATGCCTAATATCGGTGGTCTTGAGGCGACAAAGCGTTTGGTACAGTTGGACATGGGAATAAAAATACTAGCGGTAAGTAGCATGTCAGCGCAGCCATACCCATCAATGCTTCTTAAAGCTGGGGTCAATGGTTATATTACTAAGGGCACACCACTTGATGAGATGATACGCGGTATCAAAAAAATATATCAAGGTGGCCGTTATTTTAGTCATGACGTTGCCGAGCAGCTAGCAGAAGTATTACTATCAGATAATGCCTCTTCGCCTTTTGACTTGCTAAGTGATCGCGAAAAACAGGTCGCTATGATGGTGGTCAACTGTCAAAGTCCTCAACAAATTGCTGACCAGTTATTTGTAAGTGTAAAAACCATTAACACCTATCGCTACCGTATTTATGAAAAAGTTGGGGTAGATAGTGACGTTAAATTGACGCATCTAGCCATCCGCCATGGGCTGATTCAGCCTTAATACTAGACTTATCTGTACTTTTAATTGGTCTATTGCTCATTACTACTCCCCTTCGGTTATTTTATGAAATCTGCTTTTAGAACCATCAACGTCATTTTGCAGACTTTAAAGCAGGATAATACTTTACCTGTATCACAATTGCGTAAGCTTGGGATAATTTATAATGGTTATCGATTAGTAGTTAGTGCGTTTTTGCTATTAATGGCATATGCCAATATTAAAGCTGACACCGATTTGTTATTACTGAGCTTATTGCAACAAACTGCACTTGGGTTTTACGTCATTCTTAGTTTGATTTTACTCAGTTTATTCTTAGTTGCTACCAAGCAGTTACAACGCCAGTTAGTGTTTGGTCTAGGCATTGATGTTATTGTATTAAGTTTACTGCTATATACTAACGGCGCCCCAGACTTACAATTGGCAATGCTATATATGGTTGTGGTAGCAGCCAGTTTTATGTTGCTGCGTAGCTCACAAGCGCTGGTCATTACCTTACTTGCAATTTTATTCGTCATTTATCAGCAATTTTTCCACGCGATTTCCAATAGTATGAGCCTGACCAATTTAGGTGATGCCCTACTCATGTCAGCCAGCTTTTTAGCAGTTGGCTTTTTAAGTTGGTCAATCTCTCAGCGCTTGGTGCATGTCGAAAGGTTTATAACGCGTCAAGCAGAGGAAGTAGAGCGTCTAAATACGATTAACCAAGAAGTCATTAGTCAGATGCTAAACGGCATTATGGTGATTGATAAGCAGCACATTGTGTTGGCCAATCATGCAACTTATCAGCTGCTAGGTATTCCTGAGACCGAAGCATCACCGTTTAAAGAGGTACCTACTAATTATAGGGATCCAAAACCAACTCTTAGGCAACAGCAGCGTAATTTTAAAAATCATCATAATCCATTATATGCTTTTCAACAGGCCTTGGCCCATCAGCATAGAGCGCTACTCAACAGTTGCTTATCTGTCCCTACTAATCAGTCAAGGAACTTTGTTTACGAATTGCCTGAAGCGGCCACTGCGTCTATTACCAACAAACTGCGTGTACAAGTAATCCCGCTAGAAGATGGCAGTCAATTGATATTGCTTGAAGATTTGCGCCGCGAACAAGCCAATGCCCAACAATTAAAGCTGGCCTCTTTAGGGCAGCTCACAGCCAGCATTGCTCATGAAATTCGCAATCCACTTGCTGCTATCTCACAAGCCAGTCAGTTGTTATTGGAAGATATGAACGATGTGGCTGACGCAGACGAGAGCCACAGTCAAACTGCTATGAATACTAGTGGTAATAATGAGCTGTATAAGATGATATTTGCACAAACCAAACGTGTTAATCGTATTATTGAAGATGTGTTAAAACTATCACGTCAGCAGCGCTCTAACAAACAGACCATAGAGCTTGGTACTTGGATGCCACAATTTTTAGAGAACTATTTTCGTGGCAATGATATTTTTTTGCATGATATCTCTCATCCCGTGATACAGTTTGATAATCATCAATTAGAGCAAATACTGATTAATTTAATCAACAATGGTTTGCGTTATTGCGGTCTTGTACATCCGCATGCTTATGCTGAGGTGGAAATATATTGCGTGCAGAACGATGTTATAATCGATGTTTTAAATGAAGGTGAAAAAATCGCTCCAGCTGATGTAGAGCGCTTATTTGATCCGTTTTTTACTACTGATAAAGCAGGTACGGGACTGGGGCTTTACTTGTCTCAGGCCTTCAGCGAAGCCAATCATGCCAGGCTACTGTATGTCGCTGAACACGAAAAGACCTGTTTTCGCTTAATCACACCCATGGGCTCTTGTTCAGAAGTAGTATGGGATGACGAAGATTAAGGTTCAAGGTGTCAATGATGCATCTACTGCTAATACATTGATTTTGACCCATAGTCAGTACAACACATGTGTGCAATTAATAAAAGATAAAAAGTCTTACAGATAAAGGTTTTTTATTTATAATGAATATTCGTTCAATCCCTTGTATCAATTAAGCAATAATGAGGTTGTATATGACAGCAATCGCGCTGGTCGTCGATGATGAAGTAGATTTATGCCGACTTATGCAAATTACGCTGACAAAGATGGGCATCAAAAGTGACGTGGCTTACAGTTTATCGCAAGCAAAATCTTATCTAGAAAATAACCACTATGACTTTTGTTTGACAGATTTACAACTGCCAGATGGTTCAGGATTGGAGTTGGTTAAGCAGATTAGTAGTAGCTCTAATACACCAGTTGCTGTGATCACGGCACACGGTAGTATGGATCTGGCTATTGAAGCACTTAAGATTGGCGCTTTTGATTTTGTGAACAAGCCGCTTGAATTACCGCGACTACGCCAACTGGTCGAAAATGCCCTCAAAGTTATTCATCAAGATGAAAGTGTTCAAGCAACTGATGAAATTACGCCTGAACAGCAGTTATTAGACAGTCGCCTGATTGGCAACTCTACTGTCATGCAAACCCTAAAAACCACCATCATTAAGCTTGCCCGCTCACAGGCGCCCGTATTTTTATCAGGTGCTTCTGGTACTGGTAAAGAAGTGGTCGCCAGACTCATCCATGATTTAAGTCCACGCCGTGATGGTAGTTTTGTCCCAGTCAACTGTGGTGCGATTCCATCTGAGCTTATGGAGTCAGAGTTTTTTGGCCACAAAAAAGGTAGCTTTACTGGTGCGGTTGCAGATAAGCAAGGTTTGTTTCAACAAGCCAGTGGTGGTACATTATTTTTAGATGAAGTGGCAGATTTACCACTTGCTATGCAAGTAAAGCTATTACGTGCTATCCAAGAAAAGACAGTGCGCGCTATTGGTGACACCAAAGAGGTACCTGTAGATATTCGGATTTTATCAGCTACCCATAAAGACTTAAGCCAGTTGGTAAAAGACGGAGAGTTCCGGCAAGATTTGTACTATAGAATTAATGTGATAGAGCTTAAGCTTCCCACACTCAATACACGCCGTGACGATATTCCTTTACTCGCCAAGCACTTTTTAGCGCTGATATCTGAAGAGTGGCAGCTAGGTACACCAGCAGAGCTGACTGAAAGTGCTTGCGAGCGTCTGCAGCAGCATGAATTTGCTGGAAACGTTCGTGAACTGCGCAATATATTAGAGCGTGCAATTACTCTAGCAGAAACTACCATGATAAATGATACCCATCTAGGGTTGCCCAAACTTAATGATAGCGATACTGTAGGCTCAAAAGAGATGGCAGAACGCGAGGATATCAATACTGTCTCTACAATAAATGATGAGCCTATGATATTACAAGTGGATGGCCCCAAACAAAGCATCAAAAATGATAATAGCGGACATCTTTCGAACAATTTGCATCCATATCGTACTCATAGCCAACGTTATTCTTCAGCATTTCAGATGTCTACTACTAAGTCTGACAGTGTTAATACTTCATCTGTCTACAACCAAGACCGCCGCAAGCCTGACCAGTTTGTTGACGACATACATACGCAACCATCACTCGTCAGTATTTCTGAAGCTGAATTGCCTCAAAAAGGTCTAGAAGCCTATTTGCAGGAGCAAGAAAAACGTTTGATCATTAAAGCGCTTAATCAGACTGATGGAAATAAGACGCAAGCAGCAGAGTTGTTAGGTACGACTTTTCGCTCGCTACGCTACCGGATGAAAAAGCTTGAGATTGATGAAGAGTAGCGCAATACCTTAGATTATATTAGTGTTATGGAATGAGTATAAACGCCCTAGCCTTATTAACAAATAAAACTCACTGATAATGTTTTTAGCACTTTTTATAAATCCCCTTTTTCAGTATCAGTCATGCTATAGGTGTTGTCTTTTTTTACAAAATGAAGTCCTGAAGAGTGTACTTGCGGTCGCAACACATCGATAGCTTGTTGCTCCCATGTGCGCTCATTACCAGATAGTGCTATATCAGGTTGTACACCTATTTTATCTATCTTTTTGCCTGCTGCTGTTAAATAATGAGCCACAGTCAACTTGACGGCTTGTTCGTTATTAAGCGGTATGACTGACTGTACAGACCCTTTACCATAGCTGACTTCACCGACGATAGTTGCACGTTTCTGTGTTTGTAGACTACTTGCCAGCACTTCTGCTGCCGAAGCAGAATAACGATTTTGTAAAATCACTACAGGTAAAGATTTAAGTAAGGCTGTATCTTGGGTAGATAAAGTACGTAGCTCACTTTGTCTACTCTTTACCTGCACCACGTCAGTGTCGTTCATAAATAGACTGGCTACTTTCACAGCCGATGTCAGTACGCCACCTGGATTGTCACGCACATCAAGCAATATTCCGGTAATGGGTGCATCAAGACTGGTTAGACTTTGCAAAATCTTTTCACGGGTATTATTTTGAAAAGCGGGGAGTTTGATAACAGCAATACCATTAACAAGCCGCGTCTCAATATCTTGTTGATGAGTATTGTTGCGCTGCAAGGTAATGACACGCTTGCGGCGACCGGCTTTAGACACAGTTACATCAACTTGCGTACCGGCAATCCCGTTAAGTAGCTGCTCTACATCATCAGACTGCCGTTCACCATCAACCTTAAACTCACCAATCTGATGAATATAATCGCCAACGGTAATACCTTTTTTATCAGCAGGTGACTCATCTACAATATCAGTCACTACCCAATACCCCTCATCTGGTTTATATACTGCTTTTAAACCAACGTCACCAACATCTCCCTCAGTAAATGCGCGTAAGTTTTCATACGCTTCAGCATCCAAAAATTCAGCATGGCTATCAAGCTTGGTCAGCATACCACTCATCGCATTATCAAATAATGCTTCATCATTGACAGGATCGACGTACTGACGACGTACTAAGTCCACTACTGCGACAAAGGTTTTTAGTGTCTCAGGGGAGATTGCATTTAAGGACACCTGCGCAACGTCAGCTGGTATATCAGACAAATCATCTTCTACTGTATCAACTGCTGTCTCATCGGCTACAGCATCTATATCATCCTCTGTTTGACCAGTTGATTGATTCTCGCTACTCAAGTCATCTGCGCCTACCGCGTCACTACCTACTGTATTGTCATCAATGTTCAAGCTGATCAGTTGCAAGTCTGCAGTAGGATTATCAGTGTTTACACCCATCCCTACAGGTTCTGTAATGGCTGCCTGTGCAGATATATTGACACCAGTTATACCAAGGACTCCCACTAAACCTATCTTTAGCGCAGACTCACAGATAGCAAACGGTACCAAATCAAACTTGAGCGGTATGGCTGGTAGTTTTAAAGGTAATAAAGGCATAAAGAAACTCGTATAGGATAAAGAATATGTACAGATCTATCATTGCCACATGAATGCCGACGCCCTAAAAAAAGCTAATGGGTCTACAGCAGCGATACGATAACAAGTGATAATATATAGGCGCTTCAGTATAAGGTAAGTACCATGCTACTAAGATAACTTTTACTTATTTACTGTACCTATACAGCTCGATGCTATGCAAGATTTAGCTCAGTAGCTTATTATATTTTTGTACTTTTTCTATGTAGGATCGACTATAGCATTAAGACACCACTAGAAAATAGCGTAATACTGCAAACAAAAAGGGGAAAGATAAATACTGTCTTTCCCCTTTTTTTCTAAAAAATCGTGTTTACTACAAGGTAGGAATTAACAAACTCTTACCCGTCATCTCAGCTGGTGGTTCGATATTCATTAATGACAAGATAGTGGGAGCGACATCGCTTAACTTGCCTCCCCTACGTACTCGTATATTTTGCTCACCAACGTAGATAAGAGGGACATGTTCTGTCGTATGTTGAGTATGCACTTGCCCGCTTTCATAATCTTGCATCTGCTCGCAGTTGCCATGGTCTGCCGTGATTAACATATCACCGCCAGCTGCCCGTACTGCTGATTCAATACGTCCGATACATACATCAAGCGCTTCCACAGCTTGTACCGCTGCATCAAAAATACCTGTATGTCCGACCATGTCACCATTGGCGTAATTTACAACCAACACATCATACTTTCCTGATTCTATAGCAGCCACTAGCTTATCAGTCACTTCAGGGGCACTCATCTCTGGTTTTAAGTCATAAGTGGCTACATCTGGAGATGGCACTAAGATACGCTCTTCACCCTCATACTCTGCTTCACGGCCACCACTAAAAAAGAAAGTCACATGCGCATACTTTTCAGTTTCAGCGATACGCAGCTGGGTTTTGCCCTGATTCTGCAGATACTCACCCAGTGTATTGGTAAGTGAGGTTGGATAATACGCTATGCTAGTTTTAGTGTTATCTGCTAAAACGTCAGAGTACTTGGTCAACATCACAAAAGCTGCAAGGTTTGGCTGCTTTTGACGAGCAAAACCTGAAAACTTATGATCTGGTAGCACAAACGCTTGCGCAAGCTCACGAGCACGGTCAGCACGAAAGTTCATAAATATTAATGCATCATTATCTTCAACAGTATATGGCATCTCATCACGTCCAATCACGGTCGTTGGACTGATAAACTCATCGGTCTCACGTGCTTTATAAGCCGCTTGGACAGCCCCATCTGCTCGCGTTGCTAGACGATCAGCCTTTCCTTCAGTAATAAGCTCATAGGCTTTTTGTACACGATCCCAGCGGTTGTCACGATCCATCGCATAATAGCGCCCAATGATACTGGCAATCTGTACGCGGCCGCCTTCATAATGGGCATTGAGTTTATTAATATAGTCACGCAGACGATTGATATACTTATCCGCAGATTTTGGCGGCGTATCGCGACCATCCAAAAAGCAATGGACAAAAACGTTTTTTGCCCCATGAACCAATGCAGAATGACACATACCTTCAATATGATCTTGATGTGAGTGCACGCCACCATCAGATAGTAGTCCCATAATATGAACATTACCACCCAACTCGTTAGCCGCTTTTACTGCTTCAACCAACGCGTCATTTTTGTAAAATTCGCGATTATTAAGCTCATTTGAGATACGGGTTGAGTCTTGGTAAAGAACACGGCCAGCACCAAGATTCATATGCCCTACTTCTGAATTACCGAATTGACCATCTGGTAAACCAACATCTTCTCCTGAAGCTGATATAAGCCCATGCGGATACTGCTGATAAATATTATCCAAATTTGGCATGTTTGCGGCGGCAATGGCATTGTCTTCAGCTTCCTCACGATGTCCAAAACCATCTAGTATCATTAGGACATGTGGCACTTTTTTGTTAGGATTGTTATTAGACTTAGCTTTACTGTCTGTGGTATGTTCTGCTTGTTGTTGCATATTGGACATAGATTACCGCTCCTCAAATGAATGAACGCCTATAGTACTGTATTAGATTAAAGTGTCTATACTACCACAAAACTCAAAATAGCTGAAAACTCAACATTTTTCAGTCAATATATTTTATGAAGCTTTTTAAACCGTTACTAAATTAAAGCCGTTGATAAGTAAAACGAAGATTAAGACAAAGTATCAATCTGTAAATCAGCTTGCAATCAGTTATATCATTGGTTAAGATAAAAATATTCTAGAGTGTTAGCTAGTGAATGTTTATTCCCTGAGCCGATAATGCTTTACCTGGATGTGCTATCTATTGCTTCATTGTGTATGCCTGCACCGCTTGCGGTGTATCAGGAAACCTGCCGAGGCAGTGACACATCCGCCCTGAACTTCACGGTTCATGGGTCACCATTTTACGGCGGCACTCTGGTTGTTATATTCGGTCGCACCTTCTAGGTTACGCCATTAAAAGCCCCTTTGTTTATTGAACAAGGGGGCTTTTCTTATGTCTGATCGTTAACTAATCTCTTATTTACCGATTAAAAAACTATTCATCATTGGCAGACTTACTAATTTTCTTGACATCTTTTGGAATGTTTTTAGCCGTACCATCAACCGTGGTATGTTGTTTGAACACATCGCCAAATGGATTCTGTTGCTGTTGTCCAAATGGGTTTTGACTACCCATCCCACCTGCACCGCCGAATGGGTTTTGACCACCCATCCCACCGAACGGGTTTTGACCGCCCATTTGCCCACCCATCTGTTTGGCCATCATCTCCATCATTTTTTGTTGATTATTCATGACATAGTTATTGGCTACATCTTTGAGCTTCTTCTGGACAGGAGGTAGCACCACGAGCAACGCTAACACATCGCTAATAATACCTGGAATTAATAGTAAAATTCCAGCCGCCGCCATTGCCACACTTTTGAGCATCGTCGATTCTTGCGGACGCATGGCAGGGTTCATCATACCTCCTGCTTTCATCTGCTGAGCCATCGGATTAAGAGCCGACATGCCTTTACGAATAAGAGAAATACCAATGACAGCAGCGACAATAAACCACATAAACACAAGCCAGCCACTCATAAATTGAGCAAGCAAATACCATATTAGCATCTCAATAATAAACCAAACGATGGCAATACCAACTATCTGACCCATAAAGTGTCATCCTATCAAATAAAAAATTAAGCACCATAAAATTAAAATGGTTAACATGTCATGTATATGGGGATTGATTGCTATACTATCAAACTTGAGGTTGATTTTTAAGCCATAAAAAAATGAAAGCAAGACGGAATACTATGACAATTATTATAGGCATTGATCCTGGCTCACGTATGACGGGCTACGGGGTTATTCAGCAAACGGGCGACAAGCTAACTTATATTGATGCAGGTACTATCCGTACTGACACAAAAGAGATGCCTGAACGTCTTAAGCGTATCTTTAATGGTCTAACTCGTATTACCCAGTATCATCTAAAATATGCCAATGAACCTATTTATGCTGCTATTGAGCAAGTATTTATGGCAGAAAACCCCGACTCTGCGCTCAAGCTTGGGCAAGCTCGCGGCGCTGCTATTGCAGCAATGGTCGCACTGGATTTAGAAGTATCAGAATATACCGCCCGTCAAATCAAACAAGCAGTTTGCGGTTACGGTGCAGCAGCTAAAGAGCAAGTACAAGAAATGGTTTGTCGAATATTATCTTTAGATGTGGTGCCACAAGCAGATGCTGCTGACGGCCTAGCCTGTGCCATCTGCCATGCGCACTCTAGTCATTCGATGAATAAATTATTGCTCAATAGCTCTATGCGTGGACGCGGTGCTTCTAAGAAAAAGGGCCGCTGGCGTCTAACCGAAGAGGACTTGGGGAATTTGCGTTAAGCACTTGTTTGTCCTATATATGAGCGATCAAGCAACACATTGTAATATCGGTAACCATTAAACAAAAAGCACGCGCTATTATATAGGCACGTGCTTTTTATGGCCATGTTTTGCTTTTTAAGCTATTGTATTTAATTGGATACCGAACTTTCTATCACCATATCAAGCACGTAAGCATACTTTGTATCTGTGTCGCCATCCGCTACAAGCTTATAACGCTGTAAGCGCAATATTTCATCATGACCAGGGTTATGCTCATAACCCTCAATATTACCTTTGAACGCTGTCCACTCACCTTCGTCTATCTTAATACCTTGATCATCATAGGTAATAGGTTTTACTTGTAAACAACTTTGCGCCTTATCATTAGGACAAAGTTTTGTGTTTGCGTCCACTGCCCAAAATATTGTTTCACCTCTACTATTATACTTTGCTTGCGCTGTCATTCTGCCTCTCCAAACGAGAGTAGTGCTGTCGCTTGTGATTTGAGTAAGGGTTGGAGGCACCTCATTTGTCAAACTTAGCTGGCTTTCACTTTGCATTAACTCATTTAGTTTATTCTCAGCTGTATTCAAATCATTACACAGCATTTTTGTACCCATACCATCTTCAGTCATCAGTATATTATCTTGCAGCTGATAAACAGCATTAACAGTATTGCAGCCTACACTATAGCTGATGGTATTTTGTCCTTGATATTTGTTAAAGTTTAAAACAACTTGGTCGTTAATATCCATTAACGATGTTATCGGCTGGGTATCGGCATCAGTTGCAGTATCCAATGTCCAGCGGTAACGAGCAAGCTTGGCACTCATTTTTTCTTCAGCACTAAGTTTTTGAGTAGTAGGTGTTGATTGAGCATCAGTATTGATAGCCGCATTTTCTACAGTAGTATCGCTTGAATTATTATTGGTTGAAGTATTATTACAGGCAGTTAACGCTAAGCCAGATGCTAGCAAACTTGGCAGCAAAGAGAATTTTAAAATTTTACTTACCATGTTACATCTCTCTTACGACAGTTATTTAAACTTGCTTACAAGTATTCGGTTTCTTTTATCAGGTGATATGAACGATATCAAATAGTATAACTACTGTAAGAATAACTACGTTACCTTATGTAACTAAATGTTTAATTTTATTATATTCACATATAACTGTCCGTACTATTCTTCCAAATAACAATGGATAGTCAATCTCTTAACTATCCATTATTGAATGTTGTATAAAATATAGCGTTATACCGAGCTTTTTTATCTGCAATTCTTTGTAGGTTTGGCCGTTTTTTTGATATTAAAACGCTCATTCATCATTTGATAAAAGCGCGCTAAATTTTCTCCTTGCTCATTGGGATTAACCTTAAGAATCTTGCCAAAATCTAATCCTAAATATAGCACAATATCAGCAAAGCTTATTTGCTCCCCCACTAAGTACTCATGACCATCTAACGCTTTTTCAAAATAAGACAGTGCTTTGATTGCACGGTTTATAGACGGTGTTACAAACTCTGGTACTTGCTCAACGCGCTGGGCTTTAGAGGGATGACTGTGTTGAAATGCCAGCATAAGGTTGTATAAAACTTCAAACTCAGCAATACGGCGCATAGAGCAGACTTGTGCACGTTGTACCACGTCATTGCCCATCACTGAGCGCTCACCATAGACGCGATCAAGGTATTCGCAAACCGCTTGAGAATCATTAAGCACAGTACCATCATCTAGGGTTAATACTGGTACTGTTTGCATAGGATTCATTTGGGTAAAAGCGTCTGACATCTGCTCATTGGCTGCAAAGTCGATATCTACGACATTTATGTCATCCATATCATCAACGTCGATACCTTTTGAGGCTAGTAAAATAAGTGCTTTACGTGGATTAGGGGCAGTACGAGTTACATACAATGTCTTCATGGCAAACTCCGTGGAAGGGTGATCAATACTAGTTATAGCCTACTATAGTTATCATAGCAAAGCCTTATTAATACTTATCAGCATATTAGTAAAAAACCTCATAACTTTACGTTATGAGGTTTTGGGTTTTAATCTGTGATTTAACCGGACTATAGCACTTAGCTTATTTGTTTGGTGCAGGTGTGGTACGTAGATATGGCTTAATTTCAGTATGTCCTTTAGGGTAGTTGGCAGCGATATCTTCGTTTTTGACGCTTGGTGGAATAATAACGTCGTCACCATCTTGCCAGTCCACAGGCGTCGCAATATTGTATTCATCAGATAACTGTAGCGCATCGATGATTCGAACGATTTCATCAAAGTTACGACCACAGCTGGCAGGATAAGTTAGCGTCAAGCGTACTTTTTTGTTTGGATCGATAATAAAGACGCTTCTAACTGTGGCAGTATTATCAGCGTTTGGATGAATCATGTCATAAAGATTGGCGACCGTGCGATCTGAGTCCGCGATGATAGGGAAATTGACCGCCGTACCCTGAGTCTCTTCAATATCACCCACCCAGCCTTTATGATCTTCTAAACCATCAACTGACAGCGCAATGGGTTTGACGTTACGTTTTTGGAACTCTCCGCCCAGTGCTGCGGTACGTCCAAGTTCAGTCGTACAAACTGGCGTATAGTCGGCAGGATGCGAAAACAACACAACCCAGCTATCCCCTGCCCAATCATAAAAATTAATATCACCATCTGTGGTTACAGCGTCAAAATTTGGTGCAGCGTCACCTAGACGTAAATGTGCCATACTTAATTCCTTGTATTAGTAATGAGCGCTAAAGTGTCTCAAGGCGCTCTGTTATTATCATCGACGGGCGTAGTTATGAAACCATAACGTGGCTCACGTCAGTAAGCATTCTATTTTATATTAACAAACTGGTTATGAATGTCTTGTGACGGATTGTAATGCGGTTATTCCATTTTTGTTTAAGGGAATCAATATAGATTAAATCACCATTCCAGCATCCCATAAGCAAAACTCACCAAACTTACCACGTTTGCTTGTGCCGCCAGCGACACGGCCAGCATCCGTCAATACCAGATCCCCTTCTTGCTCTTGTAAATAGCCTGCTGCGATTAGCTTATCATTTAACGCTTGCGTCTTTAAACCCAGCTCTTTTGCAAGCTTTGCGGTCGTGAGTTTCGAATAATTTGGCGTTACCGCTTCTGCGCTAGACTTATCGAACGTATCGATATTAGGATTTACTGATTCTTTAGCAGGTATCGCTTTATCTTCAGACTCACTGACTTTTTCAAGCGACATACGCACTTCATCGCTAATACGAATAATACGCTGTGCTTCCTCATAAGTATCAGCATAGAGCTTAGCATCTTCATTTCGATAGATAAGCACGCCCATCTCGTTGTTGTTGACTTGGCTAAACTCATACAGGTTTAAGCTTGTGATAATGCACTCGTTTTCGTTAAGGTAGCATTTGGCATGTAAGTTTTTACAAAAGCTGGTACGAATAAAGGTCAAGTTTTTAAGCCAATTTATTTCTTCAGGGTGCAAGTCGTTTTTACCGTAAACAATTCGGATATCAATTTTTAGTCGATTACGATCTTCTAATAGCTCTTTGATACGTTCATTCAGCTTTAGATATGGGCTAATAATAACCAATCTATCCGATGCATTTTTGATCAATTCTTCCAAATGATAAGTTGTGCCACTACTGTTCAAAAATTTTGCCATTTTTTACCACCAATATCTATTATTAAAATTTATACTTATGCACAAAAAAGCCCATCTCTAGCGTACTAGAAATAGGCACAATTGCAAACTACTATTGTCGAGTTTAATATATAACGTCAATACTTTAACTTATATAATTCATTTATAAAAATTCACGGCGTAAATCTAAGGTAGACTGTTGACCTAGACCCTCGTAGTGTTGATCAAGAAAGGCTTTTGCAGATTCGCGGCCAATATCACGCAGGTGCGTTAAAAACGCCCATTCAGAATTTATTTTACTAGACGCTGACAGTGGATTGATTTGTTCGGTGGCTTCAACACGGTGTAAGAATACTTTAGAATAGCGCTCCTTATCCAAATTGTTTTCTTGTAGCTGACGGGTCACAAAATCAATCGCTCGTAACTCTCTTAACAAAGATGAATTGAACGAAATCTCATTAATACGGTTCTGTATCTCTATGGCACTTGTTGGGGTTTCGTTGCGCTCAATAGGGTTAATTTGCACAATCATAATATCTTGAGACTTGGTGGTACGAAACAAAGGATACAAAGGTGGATTACCAACATAACCACCGTCCCAATACGGTATACCATCGATTTCAACCGCTTGAAAATAAGAAGGCAGACACGCCGAAGCTAAAATCATGTCTGCGGTCAGCTCTTCACGATTGAATACTTTTATTTTGCCCGTATGCACGTTGGTTGCCGCCACAAACAGCTTTAACTTGCTACATGCTCTGACCTTTTCAAAATCGATGGTAGACTCAACCAGATCACGTAGCGGGTTGATATCCAACGGGTTGGTATCATAAGGCGAAGCAACCCGGCTAAATAAATCAAGCATTAGATACGCTGGTGAGTCGTCCACATCCCACTTGCCAGTCAAAATACTTAAGGGACTACGTTTAACGGGGTTCATCATGCCCATATAAGCCACTTGACGCCAAAACTGCTCAAGCGCCTCACGTGCGCCATCTGCACCATTATCCATATAGCCTTGAGCTAATACCGCTGCATTCATGGCTCCAGCACTTGTCCCTGTAATACCTTCTACACTGATTCGGCCATCTTCCATAAAATAGTCTAGTACGCCCCAAGTAAAGGCGCCGTGAGAACCGCCGCCCTGCAATGCTAGATTGATCGACTTTTTAGTCATAATCTCTTTATTCTCCCTTAGATATGTCGCTGAGCATGTCTATTGAATCAAACAATCAAACACATCTTACTACTGGCTTGTATCCCTAATCCAAACATCGTACTTTTGAGCTTGATAGACAATAATTAAGCTGGCTTATAACTGTCGCGTAAGCTGACGATTTGGTTAAATACAGGCTTGTCACTGGTGTGCTCCTCGCTATCGGCGATAAAGTAGCCTTCACGCTCAAACTGAAAGCGCGTGCCAGCATCAGCGTTGGCGAGCGACGGCTCAACTACAGCCGCAAGCTCAGTCAATGAATTGGGATTGAGCACTTGATGCACATCACTGGCGCTACCTGGGTCCTCGACACTAAATAACTGCTCATACATGCGTACGGTCGCAGGGACGCCAAGGCTGGCTGACACCCAATGAATCACGCCTTTGACCTTGCGGCCTTCAGGGTTATTACCCAACGTCGCCGGATCAATCGTCGCTTTTAGCTCGGTCACATTGCCAGCATCGTCAGTAATATGCTCAGTCACTGCCAGCACGTAGGTGTTGCGTAGGCGGATTTCTGGCTTTTCTGGTGACAAGCGCTTATAGCCGGCTGGCGGCTCAATCTCATAGTCGCCTCGGTCGATATAAAGGGTTTCGGTAAACGGAATCTCACGCTCGCCCATATCGATATTAGGATGTTTTGGCTGCTTTAGCCATAGAGTCTGAGCACCTTCATCCCAGCGTGCATTGACGCTGTCGGCCTTTTGTGATTCCCAGCTGCTGACCGCTTCCGCAAAGTTCGTAATCGTCACTTTTAAGGGCTTGAGCACAGCCATGCCGCGTGCGGTCGTCGTCTCTAATGACTGACGGATACTGAATTCTAATAAACGAAAATCAACAACGCTGTCGACTTTGGTCACGCCAACGCGCTCACAAAAGTCGCGCAAACCTTCTGGCGTATAACCACGGCGACGCATACCTGCAATGGTCGGCATACGTGGGTCATCCCAGCCGCTCACCACCCCTTCGTCGACCAACTGCTTGAGTTTACGCTTACTGGTCATAGTGTGATCGACATTTAAGCGGCTAAACTCATACTGATGCGGCGGTACCTCAAAGCCAATTTTTTCTACGGCCCAATCATAGAATGGACGATGGTCTTCAAATTCCAGCGTACACAATGAATGGGTGATACCTTCGAGCGCATCAGAGAGCGGATGAGCAAAATCATACATCGGATAAATGCACCATTTATCGCCGGTTTGGTGATGGGATTGATGCATGACGCGATAGATGACAGGGTCACGCATGTTCATATTGGGGCTGGCCATATCAATCTTGGCACGTAGCACCGCTTCACCTTCGGCAAACTTACCGTCTTTCATCTCATCAAAAAGCGCCAAGTTTTCTGCGACACTGGCATCACGCTGCGGCGATGGCGTGCCTGCCTCATTAAATGAGCCGCGGTTGTCGCGGATTTGTTCAGGCGACTGCAAATCCACATAAGCATCGCCCTGCTCAATGAGCTGCACTGCCCATGCATAGAGCTGATCAAAATAGCCTGAGGCGTGATGCGCCTCGCCTGCCCATTCAAACCCTAACCATCTAACATCGTTTTCGATATTGTCGATAAAGTCTTGTTTTTCTGCGGTTGGGTTGGTGTCATCAAAGCGCAAGTTACAGACACCGCCAAACTCCTCAGCTACCCCAAAGTTTAGACAAATAGATTTCACATGACCCAAGTGCAAATAGCCGTTTGGCTCAGGCGGAAAGCGCGTCACGATTTGAGGATATTTTTGCGCGTTGACGTCATCACGAATGATATTGCGAATAAAGTCGTTTTTTTGTGCATTATTGCTTGAGTGCTCACTCATTACTCATTGCTCCTAGCGCAAGTGTTCAGGATATAGCGCGTATCATCGCGCTTAAAAATGATAAATTAAAAAAGACTGATAAAAGATAACGTTGCGTTATTCTATCAGGTTTCACAAACGCATTAACAGCCTGATACATGACAGACGACAAAAAAGCCGTTAGACTAGCCATAACTTTTAGTCACCAACTTTCAACCACCACTTGACAGTGTCATTTAAGGCGCTGCAATCAAAAAGGAATATCTCATGGTAGACATGCCACCAGTAGTAGAACTTGACACCAGTATGGGTGCGATCGTCATCGAACTCAACGAAGAAAAAGCGCCAAAAACCGTAGAAAACTTTTTAAACTACGTAAAATCTGGTCATTACGATGGTACGATTTTTCATCGTATTATTGATGGCTTTATGATTCAAGGCGGCGGTATGGACGCTGAGATGAACGAAAAAGCAACCAATGCGCCAATCGAAAACGAAGCGGACAATGGTCTAAAGAACGACAAAGGCACCATCGCCATGGCGCGTACGCAAGACCCGCATTCAGCGACCAGTCAGTTTTTCGTTAACGTCAAAGACAACGATTTCTTAAACCACTCTGGCAAAAACATGCAAGGCTGGGGCTACACGGTATTTGGTAAAGTCACTAGTGGCATGGACGTCATCGAAAAAATGCGCGGCGTACCAACCGGTCGTTTTGGTATGCATGCTGATGTGCCAAAAGAGCCAGTGGTTATTAACTCTGCGACCATCGTTTCTAAATAAGTCATATAAGTAAGCTTTACTTATAGTCTGATAATAGACGACAAGGATTATGATAAATGCAAACGTTTAATCACCTGATAACGACCCGCCCTCACGAGGTGCGACAAGTATTGATCAGCGATTTGCATTTATCGCCAGAGGAGCCTGCCTTAGTGCAGGCTTTTTTAGCACTGCTCAATGACTGCCTTGCTCTACCTGTCCTCAAGCGCTTGTTTATCTTAGGCGACTGGTTTGAGGTCTGGATTGGTGATGACGCTTATTTAACGCTGTCAAATGACGCGCGCCAAAGCCATTGGCTCACCCCGCTTATCGTTAAATTAAAACAATTGCGGGTAGCAGGCTGTGAGATTTTAGTCATGCATGGCAACCGAGATTTTTTATTGGATCAGCCTTTTTGTAACCTATTCGGTGGTGAGCTGATTTATGAGCCATATACCTTAACTGTCGGACAGCAAAACTATCGTCTTGAGCATGGCGACGCGCTTTGTATTGATGATAAGAAATATCAGTTTTTTCGTAAAATCATGCGTAACCGTCTAACCCAGTGGTATCTGCTTAATAAACCCCTAGAAAAACGTTTGGCAATCGCCGATAAAATGCGCCAAAAAAGCCAGCAAAATAATGCCAATAAAGCCACTCATATTATGGATGTCAACGATGATGCGGTGATACAAGCCGTGACTAACAGCGATGCTCTACTCCATGGCCATACGCATCGTCCAGATATCCATCAAGCGACCGACACTAAAAAACGCTATGTACTGGGAGATTGGCGACTGCTAAATCAAAACACTAGTAAACCAATGGTCAGCGCAGTGATTGGTGTGGTGATCGCTAACGAACACTCAGATAGCAATAAAGCTGAATTTAAATTGGTTGAATTTAAACGACTCATGGCATGATATCTATAGTTAATTCGATATAAAAACGATACAGCGAGATGAAACGTTGTTTTCGCAGCCTCTGTCGGCGTAGGCACAGCACGTAAGAAAATCAACGTTTTATTGAGCGACTGGATAGCCATGTATCTGAGTTATCTAGATTCGACTATATGTGGACGTCTCTTATTTACGATAAAAAGGGTCCATTAAAATAACAGACCCTTTTTTGACTATGCTAAAACCACTTAACTTTATGGCATCAGTTTAAAAAAGTGCTGACGATAGTGCTTAAGCTCACGAATAGAGTCGCGAATATCGTCTAACGCTAAATGACTACCACCTTTTTCAAAATTCTTTAAGACATCAGGACGCCAGCGAAAGCATAGCTCTTTAATAGATGACACATCAAGATTGCGATAGTGGAAGAACTTTTCTAGCTCTGGCATTTGCCGCGCTAAAAAACGTCGATCTTGACAGATGGAGTTACCGCACATCGGCGACTTACCACTATCGACCCATTTATTCAAAAACTTGATGGTCTCAGCTTCAGCTTCTGCTAATGTCACGCTGCTACGACGTACACGATCAACCAAGCCTGATTGTCCATGTTGTTTGGTATTCCACTCATCCATCCCATTTAATATACGGTCAGATACCTTAATCGCAAATACTGGTCCTTCTGCCAAGACATTTAAGTCTTCGTCAGTGACAACGGTCGCAATCTCAATAATCTCATCAGTTAAGGTATTTAGACCAGTCATTTCTAAATCAATCCATACCAGCCCTTTTTTACCTTGGTTTTTAATTTTGATTTTATTGGGATGGTCATCGGTACTCATATTTTGTCCTATGGTCAATAAATTTTTAAACAATATTTAAGTAAGTTTCGTGTATAAATCATACAGCGATAATAGTATTTGATTAGTAACAGTACGCGTCTGCTGATTTAAGATATTTAAAAGGTTCAAAATATTACAAAACCCCTGTCTGCTATAAACGCTTTAGGCTGTATGTTAGCAAATTTTCACGCTACACTTAGCAATATTTTTATAATAGGTCACAAACCCATGGCACTAATCCGGCAACGCAAACTGACTAAACAACAGATTCGTCGCATCGACAAGCAGCAGCTTGAGAGTCAAGAAATCATCGATGAAAGCTTAATGGATGGTGTGGTCATGGCGCATTATGGTAAGCAACTAGAAGTACAAGTCACAAGCTTGCCTGCGATGATACCCGTGCAGCCAGAAATTGCGCCTGATGACCCTGAGCCGTTTTGGCAAGCACTTGAGATGGGCGACATCTGGCGCTGCCATGTGCGTACCAATTTACCGATGCTAGCTGCAGGCGATCATGTGCGCTGGACTGCAGATCCCAATACTGGTTTTGGCCGTATCGAGTCCGTGCAGCCACGGGCTTCTCTTGTCTCACGTCCAGACCGCTATCATAAGCTTAAACCTGTCGCTGCCAACATCGATATCTTAGCCATTGTATTTGCCCCATTGCCAGCTGCTGCGCCGACACTCATTGATCGCTACTTGGTTGTCTGTCATCACGCTGGTGTCAAACCGCTATTGGTGCTTAATAAAGCGGACCTTCTTGCCCAAGAAAATGGCGTCGATACCAATGAGTTATTGGCACAGTATGCAGCCCTTGGTTATGAAAGCGTACTGACCTCAGTTGATTGTCCCGAAAACATTGCCGATAACGATGAGCAGCAGGGTCTTGGTGAGCTAAAGCGCCACATAGACAAAAAACTGGTCATTTTCGCCGGTCAGTCTGGCGTCGGTAAAAGCAGCTTAATTAATGCATTGTTGCCTGACTCCGCGCAGAGCGTTAATATCATTTCTGAAAACTCAAAACTTGGTCAACATACCACCACCACCAGTCGTTTATTGCCATTTAATCCAGACGATCTTACTCAAGGCGGTATCGTCGACACGCCTGGCATTCGTGAATATGGTATCTGGCATTTAGATCCTGACGATATTATTTCAGGTTTTATTGAACTTGCGCCACTTGCAGGCGATTGCCAATTTCGTGACTGTCGTCACACTTATAACAGCAAAGGCTGCGCGCTATGGCAAGCGGTGGCTGATGGTAATGTGCTACAGCGCCGTGTTGAAAACCTTGTGACGTTACAAGCAGAAGCGGATACTAAGCCATACTAGTAGCCCTATTTATTGAATCAATACTATCAAAACATAGGTTGCTCCTTATACATTTACTATAGATGACCTAATCGGTATAATAGCGCCTTGTTCAAAATCATTGAGCTGTCTTCTCAGCTTAATAGAACGCTTATTTTTTGGAGGTTTGGTTTGGATCGTGCGCTTGAATTTGTGGGCAACCACCCGTTTTTATTTGGTATATTGGCCGTACTTGCCGTACTGTTTTTTACCATTGAAAACAAACGTAGCGGCAAAAAAGTGTCGCCCAATACCCTCGGCATGATGGTTAACTCTCAAAATGCGCAGCTTATTGATATTCGCGCCAAAAAGAAGTTTGCCACCGGCTATATCCAAGGCAGTCGTAATATTCCTTTTACTGAGCTCAAAGATCATTTAGATGAGATCCGCGCAATTGAACAGCCAGTGATCATCGTCTGTGATATGGGCGTACAAGCAGGCGCGGCTATCCAGATGATTGGTAAAGACAGCGTCTATCGCCTAGAAGGTGGTGTGGGTGGCTGGCAAGGAGCTGGCATGCCATTAGTAGGATTAAAAGATGCCAAACCTAAGAATAAAGGCAAAACTAAACCTAGCTTGCACAAGTAAGCTTGCTCTTGGTATGAATAAAAAGACATGACTTTTAGTTGTGTCTTTTTTTATGGGAACTTAGCTAATAAGCTTCTAACAGCGTTTTATGAGCTTTTATAACAAGCTGACTTGAATTTACTAACCCTACCCCCACTTTATAATGAGCGCAATCAAACATACATTCATTATCAGTCTATTCAGTTTAAGACAATAAAGATTTTATATAATATTTAATAATTAAGGATATCTTATGACTGCTTCAGTTAAAGTTTATACAACACCTATCTGCCCTTATTGCACAAACGCCAAACAACTATTAAAGAATAAAGGCGTTGATTATGAAGAAATCGGTATGCACGATATGAGTAGCGACGATCGCCGTGCACTGATGCAAAAAACCAATAACTATCGTACTGTGCCTCAAATTTTTGTTGGTGATACTTTTGTTGGTGGCTTTGATGAACTAAATCAGATGAATCAGCAAGGTAAGCTGGATGAGTTACTAGCAGGTTAATTTGCGATTTTAAACAGTTTATATAACGACGACAGTGATCACTTTTAGCAAATCTAGTTATAGTATTAGGTGATTGATGACAAACTATTGTTATTATTGTCCTAGCTTGTAATAATGTAGCTTGATATCACACGTTGTTATAAAAACATTTCTATCAAGACAATAACGACACATTGCATTATTTATTCGAGGAATCAACATGGCTGAAGAACAAGCACAACCGCAACTGGCATTAGAACGCATTTATGTAAAAGATATGTCTCTTGAAGTACCAGGCGCTGGAGTATTTACTAAAGAGTGGAATCCTGAGCTTGATATCAATCTATCAAGTAACGCTGAAAAGCTAGATGACGACCACTATCAAGTTATCTTGACAGTAAGCGTTACCGCTAAGAACGCTGAAGAACCAGCGTTTATTGCTGAAGTTCATCAAGCAGGTATCTTTTTATTAAAAAATATCCCTGATGATCAAATTGGACAGATTTTAGGCGCTTATTGCCCTAATGTGTTGTTCCCATATGCGCGTGAAGTCATTAGTGACATTGTTACTCGTGGTAGCTTCCCGCAGCTGTTGCTTGCACCAGTCAATTTTGATCAAGCGTACGCGCAAAGCCAACAACAAGCGCAAGTTGATGCTGAAGGTAATGCATAAATTTCAAAAAAGATTTTATATTTTTAAAAAACCATCTCCTCACTTAGGTAGATGGCTTTTTTATGGGCGGGTCTTTTTAGTATTGTATTGTTATAAAGTATCAACAAAAAACCCTGCTAATGAGCAAGGTTTTTATTAGCACAAAGAATAATAGAAAAAGACTAGCTTCTCAACGCTGACAAAACTTGCTGTTTGACGTCATCGATAGCTTGTGTACCATCAAACTTGTCATATTTGGGTGCGTTTTCACCTTCTTTGGCTTTGTCTTGATAGAAACCTACCAAGGCTGATGTCTGCTGATGATAAGTGGCGAGGCGTTCTCTAATAGTAGACTCTTTGTCATCTTCGCGCTGGATAAGTGCTTCGCCAGTGACGTCGTCGACACCATCTTGCTTTGGTGGATTATGATCGACATGATATACACGGCCTGAGCCTGGATGTTGGCGGCGACCAGATAGACGCTTTACAATCTCATCGTCAGGTACGCTAATCTCGACCACATGATCGATAGCAACGTCAGCGTCTGCAAGGGCTTGAGCTTGCGGAATGGTACGCGGAAAACCATCAAGGATACAGCCATTAGCACAATCAGGTTTAGAGATACGCTCTTTTACTAGGTTGATGATAAGTTCATCAGAAACCAGACCACCTGCATTCATAATGCCTTCAGCTTGCTTACCAAGCTCGCTACCTTCTTTAATCGCTGCACGTAGCATATCGCCAGTAGAGATTTGCGGGATATCAAACTCTTTCGAAATAAACTGTGCTTGGGTGCCTTTACCAGCGCCAGGTGGACCTAGCAAAATAATACGCATCATAATACGTCTCTCCTTGGTGGATGGGATGTTAGGGATTTGTTAATTGCGCGAATGCCAGATATACCTTACCTTGTGACATTATAAAGCTCAAGTTTTTTTGGTATTAGTACCGTATGTAGGTATGACTTAGCTGTTCATATAACACAATTGCACACCGTAGCAATCACTACAGCGCCCAGATTGTTGAATTTTTCAAAGTTATGGTATTTGCTGGTTAATTTCGATATTGACTTGTTTTTGGTCAGCAGTAATTACGACAGGATTGGCTGACAAGTCGCCTGACTCTGCACTAGCATTGCCACTATGACTAATACGGGCAATGACAGCCAGTTGAGTTTTTGCTGCGCGTGCTGATTGTAGCGTCCGCTCAGGTATCATAGCATCAATGTCACTTAAACTTATATTAGCCTCACCTTGCTGAATCACACTAATCGGCAAACGCTTGGCTGCATATGGTGGGCCGCCATTAACATCGCGAATGGCAACGAACAATACGTCATCGCCTTTGACCAATGGTAATAAGCTAGGATTAACACTTATAGTGACATCAACACCTTCAGCGGCTTGTTGCTGCTGCCCTGTTACGTTGGCGCTCAACTCGTCTAGGCTTGCCAGCGCTCGGGTATGATCTCCTGGTTTGGCTGCGATACTCGCTCGTAATCTTTTGATCCAGCCTTGTGCTTGTTCAAAGTTGCTAGCCCGTGCTTCACCCATTGCCATTAACATTTGCGCGCCTTCATGTTGGGGGTTATTACTCAGCACATCTTGCAAGACGCGACGGCTATTAGCATCCAGTTGACCTTCATTAGCAAAAAAGCTAATTTGCGCATAAGTGGTTGCAATCTCTTCGTTGTCAGGAGATAAACGATACGCTCTAGATAAAGCTTCTAATGCAGAGTCAGTTACTTCAAGTGACAAAAACAGCTCTGATAGGCGCATCCAGCGATCAGGATCGTCAGCATGACGATGGACATTGGTCTGCATGGCAGTAATCAGTTGACGGCCATCTTCAATAGCCCATTCTGGCGGCTGATCAATCTTACCTGTCAAAAGGTCATCAGCTACTTGTCCAACTTTATCTTCTGCTTGCCATAGCTCAAATACTGGGGTGCGATCGCTTATCAGTAAATATGCCATCGTGGCCATCACTGGCACCCAGACAATAATTATTAAACGGCTTTTGACACCAGGGTTTATCATCGGTGCTACTTGACGTTGCGCATCTAATAGCTGGCGTTCAAGCTCAAGCTTTTGATTTTGGTAATGGTTATCATCAATAGTGCCGCTGTCTTTATCAGCTTTAAGCTCTGCCAAACGTTCACGAAACACGGTTACGTTGATGTCTAACAGTTGGTTGTCTACAGGATTGTTTTTTAAGCGAGTTGCACGTAGCCATGGCGTGATGACGATGACAGCAAGGATTAAGGCAACGAGTAAACTTAGGGCAATAAATAAGCCAGCAGTAGAAAATAGGGTCATTTTTTGTCCTCTGTGCTTGTGACATCATGATCGGTACTATGCGAACGTGATAAAAGACGATCCAGCTCAGCTTTTTCTGCAGGTGTCAAAGCTGTAGCAGGGGTATCAATCATCTTATCCGTATCGCCCCGAGCGGCCAGCTGTCGGCGTTTACTCTGCCAAAACCAGCCGGTAATCAAAAAGATCAATAATAATGGCGGAAAAAACCACAGTATCCATGTTGATGGACGGACAGGTGGCTTATAGGTAATAAAATCGCCGTAACGTTCTTGCATATAGCTACGTATCTCTGCATCACTACGTCCGTCTTTGACCATATCATAAGTTTTTTGTTTTAGATCTTGTGCAATCGGCGCATCAGATCCTGCAAGGTTTTGATTTTGGCATTTAGGGCAACGCAGCTCTTCAATAAGACCGCGATACTGAGCTTCTTGCTGCACTGAATCAAAGTCGTAAACATCGATTGCTGCATAAGCTGTCATACTCAGTAGGCACGCCAGTATAAGGCTTCCTAGCCTTATAACAATAGCCGTTGTTATTTGAGCGCCTCTCATTTGCATGCCTCCCCAACTTGACTTGGATCAGGACTGTTGCCATTTTTATTTGCTTCGTTTAGTACCATTAAGCAAGGCATGATACGCTCTTGCCAGTTGGCCTCATTGACTTCTCCAATGATATGCTGGCGGATAATACCGTCACCATCGACGATGAAAGTTTCAGGAGCCCCAGTTAAACCAAGGTCTAGTGCAAACTGACCTGACAAATCTTGAATGGACATCGAAAACGGATCGCCACCTCGGTTCAAATAGCTTAATGCATCACCAATATCATCTTTGTAATTGACGCCAACCAAATTGACCCCGCGTTCTTCTAGCTCCATTAAGAACGGATGCTCAATAATACAAGTTGGACACCAAGAACCCCAGATATTCATCAAAAACGGTTTGTCGGGTAAATTGTCATTGGTCATAATACGGCTGGTGTCTGACAACAACGGCAGCTCAAATGCAGGAACTGGACGCTCAAGCGCCATATTAGCCACGATATCAGTAGGCTTACCCAAGCGCATATAAAGCATCACTATTAGCCCTAAGAACACAATAAGTGGCACTAGAAACCATACTTTCAGCTGTTTTTTGTTCGTCATTTTACGATGCTGTGCATTGCTCTGCTGGCTGTTGGGAGTATTGTCCGATTGGCTCATCTTATTTCTCCCCAAACGCTGTTGTCGGTATGGTTGTACTAGCAGTAGTATCAGCCGCGACCTTATGTGACGCTTTGACTTTTTTGATACGGTAGCGACTATCAAACATACTTATTAGTGCTCCTAAAGCCATGATAATCGACCCCAGCCATATCCAGCGAATCAGAGGTTTTACATAGATACGCACTGCCCATTGATTGCTGCCTTCAGCGATTGGCTCACCAAGCGCAACATACAAGTCGCGCATAAGACTGGCGTCAATCGCAGCTTCTGTCATCGGCATCATACTAATAATATAGGTACGTTTTTCAGGGTATAAAACTGTAACGTCGCGCCCATCCTTTGTGACTGAAACCTCAGCTTGAATACCATCAAAATTGCTGCCTTTTACTTCACGAAAGTCTTTGACAGTAAAATCATAACCTTGAACATGAACAGTATCATTCGGTCCAAGTGCTACATCACGCTCAATACTTAAGCTACTAGTAAAAGCAACGCCAATCGCTGCGATTAAAACCCCAATATGAGCAGTTTGTTGTCCCCAATAACTAAGACGTAATTGACGCAGTCCGCTGATCATATTCGGTGCATTCTTGGTTTTATCTTTAAAATCGATAACCATCCATAATAGTACCCAAAAGCTTACTGCCAAGGTCACACCGATATTTAGCATAGATGATGGATGAACAAAGTAAGCGATGATCGCCGCCAATATCAGACTACTGGCTGCGATGACCATACCAACGCCAAGCAGTGGACGCTTGTCTTTTTTCCAGCGAATATTAGAACCCATGCCCATAGCAAGCAGTAACAACCAAGTCAAAGGTACAAACAAAGCGTTAAAGTAAGGAGGGCCAACGGATACTTGACCTAGATTAAAAGCATCCGCAATAATTGGATAAAGCGTACCTAGCAGGACCACTAAAGTGGCAATCAAAATAATGGCGTTATTAATAACCAAAAACGACTCACGTGAGATCAGCTGATACTGACTCTCAACCGTCAAGCGCCAGCCACGTACTGCAAACATCAACAGTCCACCGCCCACGATGATGCCAAGGATGACTAGAATAACTAAACCACGCGTGGGATCGGCTGCAAACGAATGGACTGAGGTAATGACCCCAGAGCGTACCAAAAATGTCCCTAGTAGACTCAATGCAAACGCAAAAATCGCTAGCATAATTGTCCATGCTTTAAATACACCGCGCTTCTCAGTCACTGCTAACGAATGTAATAACGCTGTACCAGCAAGCCATGGCATGAGCGACGCGTTTTCTACTGGATCCCAAAACCACCAACCGCCCCAGCCAAGCTCGTAGTAAGCCCACCAAGACCCTAAAGCGATACCGATGGTCAAAAACCCCCACGCAGCTAGCGCCCAAGGGCGTGACCAGCGTGTCCATACTGCATCTAAGCGTCCTTCCCACAGCGCCGCCATACAAAAAGCAAAGGGTACAACCATACCTACATAACCCATATATAGCATGGGTGGGTGAATAATCAGACCAAAATCTTGTAATACTGGGTTTAGATCCGCACCATCAACAGGTATGTTTGGCAAAGTGCGGTTAAATGGCGATGAGGTAAAAATCAGCATCGCTAGCATCATCATTTGTACTGCTGCCAAAATGACCAATACTCGTGCTCGCATCGATAATGGCAAGCCGCGACTAAAGTAAGACACTAGCGCACACCATGTCGCCATGATAGTCATCCATAGTAGCAAAGACCCTTCATGACCACCCCAAGTTGCCGATAACTTATAATACCAAGGCAATAAAGTGTTAGAGTGCTGTGCGACATAGACTAGACTAAAATCATTATAATAAAAGCCTGCCATCAGCGCTGCGAACGACACGATCAGCGCTGCAAACTGTGCCCACGCCAAACTTGGTGCAAGACGCTGCCAAGCAATCTGATGACGCATAACACCAATGGTTGGCAATACAACTTGCAAAATTGCCAACACAAAGGCAGCCAGTAAGGCAAAATAACCCAATTCTGTGATTAACATACAATCTAACCCTGTTTACCCTAATACGGTCATAGTTTACTGTGGCGGATTGGGCTCTTATTTATTGAAAAGCACCTATAGTCTACTCATGACAAAATCAAAACAACACAAGCTTTGCCAACCATACAACTGTATGATTAACATGAAGCTTCCTTGTCAAGACAAATTTTGAATGAACTATCTAACTTAGTACTAACTTTCCATATACATTCATTGACCATGGATAATTATAAAATATTTTTATAACAAAATCATTGGTTTACTGCACCGCCGGAAAGAACACTAAAACAAGATGCAACCAACCTGCCAAAAATCCAGTCAAACCACCAAGTACGATCAACGTCATCTCATCTTCACGAAATGCTGGACGCAATAAGTTTTGAAACTCATAAGGCGATAAAGCGCGAATACGATCACGAAATAGACCGAATATTTTGCTGGCTCGACTCTCGTTTAGTTCAGGATCTCGTAGCGGTACCATCGTAGCGGTGATTGATTTATTGATAATGGTATTTTTCAATTGCCCGTACTCACGGCGACCAAGTCCCATACGCAAAGTCGTTCTAACCACTGGCGACTCTAATATCTGGTAAAGGTGCGACTTCATCAGCTCACGCGTTTGCGCCGATCGATCACCATACATCATCTCATTCATAATATTCTCTAAAGTCACTAAATCGTTGACTACGATTTCAGCAAAAACTTCAGATACTTCTTCTTGGCGCTTCATAAAGCCGCCTTGAAAACGAAACTGCGCGATGTGCGGTAGCCTCAATTTTGTAAAAGGAAAACCGTCACAACGCTCAAAAACTTTTATATAAGAGATAAAGCGTGGCTCTACTGGATTAAACACCATCCAGATTGCGATCCAATTGGTCAACAAGCCCCAAATGGCAGCGAAAAATGGCACTGTCCAATGTTGCGGCACCACCAAAAAGATAAACATTTGGATAATACCAAAAATCAATCCAATTAAAGCACTGATATGCCAAATAAAGTTGATCTCGTGTTGACCAACCCTTAAAAACATATTCACCATTAAGCGACGATCACTTTCCATCTTATTGACGATCATTTGACGCATATCGACCAAGTCCTCGACATGGTAGGTCATATCAGTCACCAAAGATTGCATGATGTCTGGCAGCTCTTGATGGGCTTGCGTATAGATACGACGTTTTAGTGCGTATGGCAGACTGCCCCACAATGCACCCGAATGCTCAAGCATAATCTCATCAATCAGTGGTTCAAGGTTTTTATCAACCGTATCAGTGATAAAAGCTGCCATCTGCTCAGGCTCCATCGCCTGAAAAAACTCTTCAAGTGAGCCAAGCTTTGAGAGTGTCTGATCGACAATAACTCCAGAGATTTTCCCCGCTTTACGCGGGACGATACCTTGCCAACCAAGTCCAGGCAAACCAAAAAATGGAAAATTAGGTATACGTAGTCCCCAAAATTTAATGGGGTAAAACAGCATTTTCAATGCCATCCATACATGCAACCAAGTGACAAATGCAGTCACTGGTGGGATGGTCAGCATGGCAAGAAACTCTGGATGCTCAGCGAGCATTTGCCATATTGAGGTTGCGACCATGACTCTTCCTGCCTCTGACGTAACGATACTCGTTAATCTATAGTCGTTTGTTAATATTGTTAAAAAACGCTTAATAAAAACAGCACTTTAATGCCAAGTAAACACTACAAAATAAATCGCCCGATTTTAGCATACTTGCTACTCATTAGCACATATACAGCTAAACCAAGTTGTGACTATACATGACAACATCATATGTCTGACTTATATTTGTTACTACAAACTGGAGCGATAAAATAGCTTATAAATAGTACTATCAATGACATGTGTGAATTCATCAACAAATAAGCGGACAGGATCAGCGCAGCTTATTACATTCTGTTATAATTTGTCGCACAGCAATAATAGCAATACGCTTTTAAGTTCATACTTCAATATTATAGGGTCACTTACTCTATGTGTTTGAAATGATTGTTTTTATCGTCTGCATTTGCTTAAATACCTTGTCACAACATTCCTTTATCAAAGTAATTTTTGTTTTATCTACTGCGCTCATTGGTACTAACTTTACATGAATAAATCGCTTATCCCAGACACTGAGCAGATCAACCGCATTTTTATGCGCCGTATTTTTATTCTTGGTTTATTCATATTCTTGGGTATGAGTGTTTTATTACTGCGTTACGGGTACTTGCAAGTATACGCTCATGATAAATATAAAACTCAGGCTGACAATAACCGTATCAAGCTCATATCTGCACCGCCTAGCCGTGGTTATATTTACGATCGTAATGGCATATTGCTTGCTGATAATCAGCCTGTATTTACTGCCATGCTCAGCCCAGATGAGGTACAAGATCCAGAACGCACTCTAAGCTTGCTTGCGCCTATTTTTGATTTAACAGACACTGATATTACTGACATCTTGGCGAGATTAAGTAAGAGTAAGAACGATCCGGTGACCATTAAAATTGATTTGACAGAAAAGCAGGTCGCACAATTTAGCGAGCGAAAGCCTTTTTTTACTGGCGTTACTATCCAGAGTAAATTAACTCGCTCCTACCCCTACGATGAGCTGTTTGCCCATGTTATCGGTTATGTTGGCCGTATCAATGACAAAGAGACCAAGCGTATTGATAAAGATCGTTATGCTGGTACTGACCTCATCGGTAAAATTGGTATTGAAGATTTTTACGAAGATATTTTGCTTGGAGAACCAGGTTATCAGTCGGTGGAGACAGATGTTCATGGCAATATTCTACGGCAGTTAGACACCGAACCGCCCGTTGCTGGCAACGATATTACTTTAAGTTTAGATTACGGCTTACAAACGATTGCTCAGCAGCAGCTCGACGGTCGCCGCGGTGCCATTGTGGCGATAGACCCAAAAAATGGCGATGTGTTAGCGTTTGTGAGTAATCCAAGTTACGATCCCAATCCTTTTATCTCAGGCATCTCTTTTAAAGACTACGATGCATTAAGAGAAGATATCGATCAGCCCCTGTATAACCGTGCGCTTCAAGGGATGTATCCACCAGCCTCTACTATCAAACCATTTGAAGGGTTGGGTGGACTACATTACGGTTTGCGAGATTGGGAGACGACTATTTATGACCCAGGTTACTTTAGCTTACCTGGTGACTCGCATCGTTTTCGTGACTGGAAACGCGGTGGTCACGGCTCAGTGAATCTCAAAAAGTCTATTATGATGTCAGTGGATACGTATTATTATAAACTGGCATACGAGATGGGGATTCAGCGCTTACATGACTGGATGGTGCGCTTTGGTTTTGGTGAAGATACTGGTATTGATTTGCCGAATGAAAAGTCAGGTATTATGCCTTCTCCAAAATGGAAAAAAGACACTTATGACAAAGGCTGGTTATCAGGAGAGACCATCTCAGTCAGTATCGGTCAAGGGTATTTTTTAGCAACGCCACTACAGATTGCCAATGCGACTGCCATGATGGCAAATAAAGGTAATCATATTACCCCGCATCTGCTAAAACGTAGTGATGGCGCTGCAGAAGTGAATGTCATCACCAAATCTGACGGTAAGATTGACTATGATGGCAAACCTTCTGACTGGACACGTATGCATGATGCGATGGAAGACACTGTCAAAGCTGGTACTGCTCGTGGTATCTATACCTCACGCTACCGTATCGCTGGCAAAACAGGTACGGCTCAGGTCAAATCTATCGCTCAAGGCAAAAGTTATAATAAATCGGCAATAGATAAGCGTCATTGGGATCATGCATGGTTTAATGGTTTTGCACCCGTAGAAGACCCGCAAATTGCCCTTGCGGTACTGGTTGAAAACGGCGGCGGCGGTAGCGCAGTAGCAGCACCTATTGGACGTGCGTTATTTGATTATTGGGTCCTGCAGCGTAAAAGCGACCCTATTACGCCACCAACACCTGATGAGCTAAAAGCTATTAAATACCAAAGAGCATTGGATAAAGCCAAACATGATGCTATTCGCGATCAAGAACAAGCATTAAAGGAACAGGCAGAAGCACAGGCAGCAACCATTACAGCGTCCGAATAAAGAATAGTCATTATGAAAAAAAATACAAAAACATCGACATCGCGCAGCCTAAAGCGTGACACAAATCATAAAAAACAAGCCACTGCGGGCAAGGTACGCATTATCGGTGGACAGTTTAAACGTCGTAGCATAAATTTTATCGATGCTGATGGCTTACGGCCGACTCCAGATCGCTTGCGAGAAACACTGTTTAACTGGTTACTCGCCGATATGCATGGCGCACGTGTCCTTGATAGCTGTGCAGGCAGCGGTGTATTAGGATTTGAGGCCTTATCTCGCGGTGCAGCTCACTGCACCTTTATCGAAACCAATCAATCTCAGTACCAAATGCTACTAGAAAGCTCTCAGCAGTTAAACATCGACACTGACGGTTATCTAATCCTTCATGGCCATGCTGAGCACGTCTTATCGCAAAACAAGAATTTCAAACAACCGTTCGACATTGTTTTTATTGATCCGCCCTATTCCAAAGAGTTATGGCAACCAATTTTGACCACTTTAATCGAACAGTCGTTATTTACGACAGAGACGCTTATTTATCTAGAAGCGGATAAAGATTTAAATGAGCAATTAAATGAATTGGCTCAGTCCCTAAGCGCAGTCTTTACAATGCAAGGGTTAAGCGGGTTTGAGACAATCAAACAGACCAAAGTGGGACAAGTTGTCGCTGGACTTTATAGACTAGAATCGTCATAATCATGCAACTTGCATTAATGAATGCTAAAAACCGCTGAAAAACTGGTCTAACGCTGCAGTTTAATGTATATAAGGCGAAAATAAACCCCAATGCAGCTTGCAAGCGTAGGCGCTACTGCTTATAATATGCAGTCTGTTTTTTGAGAGCCCCGTTCCCAGCTAAACTCTCAATGAATTCTAATTTTAAGGTTTTATCATGAAAACACTTAGTGCAAAACCAGCTGAAGTGACCCATGACTGGTACGTCGTAGATGCTGACGGCAAAACCCTTGGTCGCTTAGCCACCCAAATCGCTACTCGCTTACGTGGCAAGCATAAAACTTCTTATACTCCGCACGTAGATACTGGTGACTTTATCGTTGTCATCAACGCAGAAAAAATCGCGGTAACGGGTAAAAAAGCGCAAGATAAAAAGTACTATCGTCACAGTGGCTACCCAGGCGGTATTAAAGAAACCAACTTCACAAAGCTGATTGCACATAAGCCTGAAGATGTTCTACATAAAGCAGTTAAGGGTATGCTTCCAAAAGGTCCTCTTGGCTATGCAATGATTAAGAAGCTAAAGCTATATGCAGGGGAAGAACATCCACATACTGCACAGCAACCTAAAGAACTAGACATCTAAGGAAACACTTATGGAACGCAATTACGGAACTGGTCGCCGCAAGACGTCTACTGCTCGTGTCTTTTTAGCAAAAGGTACTGGTAGTATCGTCGTTAACGGTAAGCCACTTGATGAGTACTTTAGCCGTGAAACTTCACGTATGGTCGTTCGTCAGCCATTAGAGCTATTAGATACTCCTAATGACTACGATCTTTATATCACCGTAAAAGGTGGTGGTATTAGTGGTCAAGCAGGTGCTATTCGTCACGGTATTACTCGTGCATTAATCGAACTTGACGACACCAACAAATCTACGCTAAAAGCCGCTGGTTTTGTTACTCGTGACTCACGTCAAGTTGAACGTAAGAAATTGGGCCTACGTAAAGCACGTAAACGTCCACAATTCTCGAAGCGTTAATAAAAGCTGTTTATCGTTTTACTGTTATAGTTGTCTTTTTCTCAGAGTTATACTAATAGCATCAAGTAAAACGCTAGATTTGCAAAACCTTATAAGCTGGTCACAGCTTATAAGGTTTTTTTATGCTTAAAGCTTAATAGTAGTCATATTAAACGCTAATGTACTCAATAGCCTGACTTTATAAACTGGCTTTATAAACTGTTAAACACTTCGCTTTTATAGTCAAAACCAACTTGCAAACCAGCTACCGCTACCCCATCATGATAGTAACTTTTCATCATTAGCCTCGACGATATAGCCCAATGCTATAGATGCCACAAACAGTGCTGTAAAAGGACATTATGAAAGCGCCCGAACAATACGATCCAAGTAAAACACCCTCAAAGAACAGTACACTATCGCAGAGCGTACAGCAGTCTGCTAAATCGCCGGCTATTCCTACTGGTACACCAACTATTACGCAGACTCATAAACGCACAGCACAAGCTGATAAAAAGCCTTTTCAGTGGCAATTTTTACTGCCTAAATACTGGGGTATTTGGCTGTTATTTGTGATATTTTTGCCCATGATTTATCTGCCGTTACGTTGGCAGTTTTGGTTGGGTCGTAAGCTTGGCATCTTGATTTATAAAGTTGCAGGCTCACGCAGACAGGATACGCTGATTAACCTTAAGCTGGCTTTTCCTGAAAAGCCAGAAGCTGAGCGAGAACTGATGGCAAAGCAAGTTTTTGTCAATCAAGGTATTGGAGTATTTGAGACGCTTTGTGCTTGGTTTCGCCCTAATGTTTTTACCCGTACGGTTTCTATTTCAGGGCTACAACATCTTATCAATGCCCAAAAAGACAATCGTCCTGTTATTTTGTTAGGCGCTCATTACACCATGCTCGATTTGGGGGGGGTATTTTGCGCTCAGTTTTTTGCGTTAGATGCAATGTATCGACCACAAAATAATGTACTTCTTGATTGGTTTATTTATAACGGTCGTACGCGTATCTTTGGAAAGCAAATATCCAGCCGTGATATGCGCAGTTTGGTCAGCTCAATTAAAGCTGGGCATGTGATTTGGTACTCGCCTGATCAAGATTATGGTCTCAAGCAAGGCGTAATGGCACCGTTTTTTGGCGTGCCAGCAGCCACTATCACAGCTTCACGGCGCATGGCAAAATTAGGCGACAAGCAATATCCTCCAGCGCTAATGGCTCTGCACACCTATCGGCAAACACCGGATAACCTACCAAGCGGCAAGCGCCCCCATTACCATCTAACCATTACACCAGAACTGGATGACTACCCTAGTAATGATGAAGTCGCTGATGCCACTCGTATTAATGAAGTCTTAGAAGGACTCATTCGTATTGATCCAACCCAATGGATGTGGTTTCATCGGCGCTTTAAAAACAGCCCAGATGGTCGCACTGAAATCTATAAGTAGGCGTTTATACACAAACAAAGCAGTAGATAAATTTGTTATAATTTGCGCCACTAAATTGAGTCGTTGACTTAAGTGTACGATATTAAATTTGCAATAAACTAACAACCCAACTACGGATTTTCCATGAGTAATCAAACTGATGCACCTAAAAAAGAAACCAAACGTATCCTCACAGGCATTAAGCCTACCGGTATTCCGCACTTAGGTAATTACGTTGGCGCTATTCGTCCAGCGATTGAGTCTATCCAAAACAGTGATGATGAAGCGTTTTTCTTTTTGGCAGATTATCATGGGATTATCGGTTGTTATGACCCAGCGGTTATTCATGAATCGACTAAAATCATAGCAGCGACTTGGATTGCTTGTGGTCTTGACCCTGAGCGTGTGACCTTCTATCGTCAGTCGGACGTGCCTGAGATTCCCGAGCTTGCTTGGATTTTAAACTGCTCGTGTGCCAAAGGTCTTATGAACCGCGCTCATGCGTATAAAGCAGCCGTCGATATTAATGTAGAAAAAGCGGATGTTGATCCAGATCAAGGCATTACTATGGGTCTGTTTGGCTATCCAGTACTCATGGCAGCTGACATTTTGATGTTTAACGCCACTCATGTGCCCGTCGGCCGTGACCAAGTGCAGCATATTGAGATGGCACGTGATATCGCTGGCACTTTCAATCATCGTTATAAGTCTCTCTTTACCTTGCCCTCAGCAGTCGTTGATGAAGATATTCCGCTACTGACAGGGCTTGATGGTCGTAAAATGAGTAAGAGCTATAGTAATACCATACCACTATTTGGCGATCCTAATCCGCAAGTTAGTCCTGAAAAGCAGATGCATAAAGCCATCATGAAAATTGTGACCAATTCACAATTGCCTGATGAGCCAAAAGATCCCGACGACTCAGCTCTTTTTGAGATTTATAAAGCTTTTGCAACGCCTGAAGAAATTACTGATATGCGCGCACGCTATGCGTCCGGTATCGGCTGGGGTGATGCCAAACAAGTACTGTTTGACAAAATCAATGATGAAATTGCGCCGTTTCGCGCACGTTATGAAGAGTTGATGGCTAATCCAAAAGAGCTGGAAGCAATCTTACAAATGGGCGCAGACAAAGCCCGTCGTCATAGCCGTAAACAGTTAGATAAAGCCCGCCGTGCTATCGGTATTCGCCCACTTGCTAAGCTTAAGTAATTATTTGGTTTAAATAACCATATGGCTTAAACCACCTTTTGATTATCATAACTTGTCATAATGAAGACGGATATTAAACGTGCAGACTGAGCCAAAAAACAAACGTGTAGCTTTGTCAAAACCTGCTTTGTCTGCAAGCCCAAGTCAAGCCTCTCAAGCTTCTATTTCACTATCTGATAACAACAATCACGATGGCTCAGTTATCAATGATATGTCTTTGCGCATTTATCAAACCCCAATACAGCAGCTACCTGAAGATCTGTACGTACCCCCGCAAGCGTTTGCCATTTGGCTAGAGCAGTTTGCAGGGCCGTTAGATTTTCTATTATATTTGGTTAAAAAAAACAATGTAGATTTGACCAAAATGCCGATATTGCCTATTACGGAGCAGTATTTGGCTTATATTAGTGAGTTGGATACTGAACATTTTGAGCTGGCAGGTGACTATTTACTCATGGCATCGACATTGATTGCGATAAAGACCGAGTTATTGCTACCGATACCTGAGACACTTAATGATGAACGCGACCCAAAGGCTGAGCTGATTGTACGTTTAGAAGAATATGCACAAATCAAAACCGTTAGTCAGCGTTTAGATAGCCTGATTCGTCTTGAGCGCGATGTGTTTTTGGCGATGGTGAGTATGCCTAATCAAGATGTTATGGCTGCCGAATTACCTAGCTACTCTCCAAACTTATTAATTGATAGCTTGTTTAAAATGCAATTACAACCCGATTATCAAATGCATACCATCAAGGTCGATGCCGTTCCCCTGTCCGATCGTATTGCCAGTATCAGCCGTCAGCTAAGTACTGATGGCACACACTCTTTTTATGAGCTACTAGATAAAGCACAAGGTAAGATAGGTGTCGTGGTCAGCTTTGTCGCAGTACTAGAACTGATAAAACGGCAGTTGGTTGGTGTGGTGAGTACTGATTTGATAGATAAGGCCACGATTAATAATGAGGTTGCAAAGCACCATCTAATCGAACCATTAACGCTACAATGGCTGGCTTGACAGTCTTAATAGAGAATGTGTAATGACAGATACTAAACATCAGCATCTTGATGAGATAAGTAGACAGATAGAAGTGCTATTACATGCGTCAGAAGCGCCGCTCACTGCAAACGCTATCAAGAAACATTTATCTTTATCTGGTAAAGAATTAACGCAGACTTTAGAGCTATTAAAGCTGCGCTTAGACACTGGCGTCCTAAGCTTACACGAGACTGCTAGCGGTTATCGCCTACAAATAGCAGATAACTATAGTGCATTAATACAGCGTGTTTTTCCGCAGCGTCAAGAACGCTTAAGTCAGGCATTACTCGAAACACTAAGTGTCATTGCTTATAAACAACCAGTGACTCGCAGCGACATAGAGTATGTACGTGGTGTGACGCTATCGAGCAACATACTACGGCAGCTGTTTGATAAAGGCTGGATCATTGAGGATGGTTATAAAGAAACATTGGGTCGTCCAGCCTTGCTACATACTACGTCGCAATTCTTAGATGCGTTTGGGCTGACCAATTTAGATGAGTTACCACCAATGCCAGATATAGCAGCTATTGGTGGAATGTCTTGATTTATAATTTGATTAGTGTGGTAGCTGTTATGGTTGAGATGAGATATCTATCTTATTGAATACCGTATTGATTGCTTCGACCGTTTTATCAATTTCGGCCTCAGTAAGCGTCGGGTGTACTAAAAACATCAAACTTGTCTCCCCAAGCTCTTTTGCAACTGGCATTCTAGTTTCAGGACGCAGTCCTGTGCCATCGAACGCTTTTTCTAGATAGACTTCAGAGGCAGTTCCAGAAAAACAGGGGACATCTAGCTGACTGACTTCTTCAATAATACGATCACGTGACCAGCCATCAGGCAGGCTGTCGGTATTTATATAAACATATAACTTATAATAAGCATGCTTAGAATCGGCAAATTCTGGTGTTTCTTCTAGCTTTGGTGCGTGTACATAGCCTTTATTTTCCCACTGAGTGCATGCTTGCAAAATTGCTTGTGCATTAACCGTACGCTTGGCCGTCCAATCTGACATTCTCTCAAGCTGAATACGTCCTATCACTGCCTGCATCTCAGTCATGCGCCAGTTAGTACCAAAGCTTTCATGTAACCAACGATAACCAGGTGGGTGCTCCTTTTCATACACAGCAGCGTAGCTTTTGCCATGGTCTTTATATGACCACATTTTACGCCACAGATCTTCGTCATTAGTAGTGACCATTCCGCCTTCGCCGCCAGTCGTCATAATCTTATCTTGACAAAAGCTCCATGCGCCAACATGCCCGATACTACCGACACTACGACCTTTATAATGTGCGCCATGCGCCTGTGCACAGTCTTCAATGACATATAGATCATGCTCATCTGCAAGCGCCATTATGCCATCCATATCGCATGGCCAACCTGCTAGATGCACGCACACGATGCCTTTGGTTTTGTCCGTTAGAACGGCAGCAATCGTCTCTGGAGTAATATTACCAGTAGACTCATCAACATCTGCAAACACAGGCGTAGCGCCTGCATTAACCACACTAGAAATACTGGCAATAAAGGTACGTGGCGTAACGATAACTTCATCACCTGCACCGATATCTAACGCCTGCAAAGCCACATCCAAAGCTAGAGTACCATTGCCCAATGCGATGGCATACTTACTATCTGCCCACTCAGCGAACTCTTGCTCAAATTGACGACATTCTTGTCCTGTCCAATAGTTTACCTTGTTAGACAATAGTACTTTACTGACTGCATTAGCCTCTTCTTGGGTAAAACTTGGCCACGGTGAAAAAGGGGAATTTAGCATATAGCTTCCTTATTTATTATCGAATTAATGAGTAGTAATACCTCATTTTGTTTTAAACTATTTATTCTTACGGTTTTATTTCATCGTGCGTTATTTTATATAAGTTATAAAATAATACTAACCAAATCTATTTTTTAGAAGTTCAGTTATAACGATACGCCTTAGCCATAAAAGTTTGATAGATATAACTATATTCTATTTTATAACATCATCAAGAAAACTTGCTGGATAATCTATACTATTCTTAAGAGATTCAAAAGAAAAACGATCTTCAAGACTATCAACTTCTTTTTCTAATCTTGAGAATTGGACAAACCAATCTTCGAGATAAAAAATATAGTTAAATATTTTTTTACTCATAGACGCATCTAAACTATTATCATTTAGTAAAAGAATAAGTTCGTCATATATCTTTTTGTTAGCATGAAAAATATGCAAAGCTTGATGATAAGTCAAACCTTTCTGATAAACTTTATAAGCCGCTTCACAGCGTTTTATATTATTGATAAGTGCATTGTGTATAAGAATCATGACGTTTCCAAGTTTTGATATGTAAATAATTTAATAAAATTTTCATATATATTCTATTATCCGAATATAATATAAAATTCTAGTCGTATTCGAATTATATTAAGCAGGTTAGTTATATTCTTTATAAATGTATGAGTTAAATTCTGGTAATTATCATCGGTTTACAAAGTAAATCATCAACTTTATAAATCACTTTATTTCAACTATACAAAAAATAAATAACCAATACTATTACATCAAAGCTCTGTCTGAAAATCCCTATGCATTTTCAATACAGTAAAAACCTTTAAAACTACGTGACACAATCAACCTACTTTATTGTTTTTATACTGTCGATAAGTACGTTGAACAAAGTACGTCAAATGATATAGAGCAGCATAGCTAACACATAATAAAGTAACTCTTTTTAACAAACTCACTGATACCCCTGCCGCAAACCTGTAGGGACTGCTAGTCAAAGATGGATACCAACTTAAAACTGCCTGCATACCCCATATCAGAGTTAAGGTAACCATTAACGCAATGATTATTGCACTCTGCTTTTTAGAAAAGACCAGCCTGACTATGTTGTCTATTCCTAATCTTTCTTTGACCACGTCTTTGTTGTTAATTTGCCAGTTTTTTAGGTGTAACAAGGCAAACCAAAATAATGCCGCTAAACCTACCATTGAACTTAAATACTGTAATAATCTGGCGATACTCGTTCCTTTAAAAGGATAAAAGTATAGAGGGTATTGTAACCAGTCAATATGACGAGCAATAGAGCCATCAGCATGAGTAATACCGTCCCAAACTAGATGGCTGGCTGCGCCTAAGATCAATCCAAATACTACCGGCAAACAAAAAGACTTTACCTTGTGTATGACTCGTTTTTTGATACCTGCAAACGACCAATATCTATCAGCGTAACCAGTAAAATGCCTTACAGTTTTATTATGGCTAGCACTGATGTCCGTATCTTGAATATTAGGAAACTTTGTTCTACGTTTCATCAAAAATGGTTCAACTAGCGCAAAAGCAGCCGGTTTTAGACCCCATTTCCACAATGCAAATATCGACAACCCCCAAGGTAGACAATAAGTAAAGATACCTACCCACTGATGGGAAAGATCACCAGTTGCGCTACTAGCACCGATGTAATAAGGAAAATCTGGCATCATCGTACCGATGAGTAATGCTTCAAAATGAAAACCGCGTATACTACGATTTTTATTCTTACTACGATAAAGTGGCAATGCTGCAGCCATATGCGCTAACGTAAATGCCATATATGTATCCTGTTACCTAACTTTAGCCTGTAAAGCGGACACCAATACTTACTTAACTAAGGCTCTGGCTGGATTCCCAACCATAATGGCGCCTGCTGGAACATCTTTGGTGACCACAGCACCCATACCAATGACCGCGCCCTTGCCGATAACCAAAGGTTTATCTGATGTTCCTTGTTTAATAACCGCTCCAACACCAACATATACATGATCATGTATATGCACATTTCCACTACAGCTCACTCTAGGCGCAAAGGTGACGTAATCCCCAATGATTGAGTCATGCGATACATGACAATACAAATTACCATGGAAAAACTTTCCTATTTTCAGGGTATTTGTCAAACAAGTATGTGGTGAAAGAATACTACCTTCACCTACCTCTATTGATTCAGGATCCAAAATAATAGCTGTAGGTGCATGAATAGAGAGAGTAGGTATACTGTCTTGTTCAATCTTGTCTGCCAATAACTCACGAACTCTACTATCACTGATAGCGATGATTACCGCTTTATTCTTAGAAGGGTCGCTCAAAAATTGCTCATACCTCCACACTTGATGACCCATAAGCGTATTAAGCTTACTAAAATCATCAATAAACACAATACGGAATTTATCCAGCAAAGGATATTGCAACTTCAATAAAGAAACAACTTGCTTCCCATTACCACTTGCACCATATATTCCAATTAATTGCTGCATCTATTTTCCTTATTGCGGATTACCAGTAAATCTGCTCATTGTCACGTTATTATTTGCATTTATGTCTTCTTTGATCAAGCATCAAAAGATCATTTAAGATGCGAAGATAAAATTAGTCGTTTAATCATTGATACTTCTAATAATGTCGAAACTTTCTGCCGTATTTACACCAACATAAGCACCTCTAAGAGCGGCTAGATGTTCTATTGCTTTAATGGATCGCGTATTCGGGAACGCTTTAAGTTGACTAGAAAAGCATTTCATAGCAGTGATTTTAGTTGCAAAATCATTTTCACTTAACACATTGAAGTAACGCGGAATAAAAACAGCCTCTACTGTTGGGTGGCCCCACTCTGTTTCAGATAGTGTCTCATAGGCATAAATGTGCCTAACACTCTGACCTGGTAATGGTCTAGCAGCCACAAGAGAAGCATTATATATAGCACCATGGTCGAGATGTAAATCACCTTTATGAGGTATATACAGAGTGTCTATATTCTTTTCTTTTATCAACGCGTTCAATGTACCAGCGATTTTGTACTGTGGATATTGCTCCAATTGCGGCGCAGGAAAGTCATAAAATAGTGTTTCCTTTATTCCCAATACCTCATGAGATTTCAACGCTTCAGAGCGCACAAACTCTATTCTTTCAGAATTAAAAAGCTCTGGCGCACCAACTGCTGCATTTGTCATTATCGCGACGTATACATTATCCCCTTGGCGTACATGTTTCGCTATTGTGCCACCGCACCCTAAAACCTCATCATCAGCGTGAGGCGCTACTACTAAAACATTTTTCATGACATTTTCCCAATAATCTCTTTTAACTCTGCAATTTGTTTTTTAAGCTCGTATATCTCAAGCTCAACTTTGTAGCCCAACAAACTTCCTACTCTCAGTCTGCTTGAATCATCAAAAGCAATTGTAATCCAAATAAGCCCTTTACCTGTCTGAACCAAGAACTCATCTTTTTGACTCTTCAAGATACGACCTTCAACACCTTTTATTTTTAGATTTTGTTCCACTCTACTAGATTTTACTTCTAGTTTTTTATTACCTGAAAAAGTAAACGCACCAGGATGTGGCTCAGAGGCAGCTTTGATAAGACGGTCTATATCGTACGCTGAGCAGGACCAATCAATCAATCCATCTTCCGGTTTTCTAATGCCAAATTCTGTCGCTAATGAATCGTCTTGTTCAATAGCTATTAATTCACCATTAGCTAGCTGAGGTAATAAAGAATCTAACGCTAGACTCATGGCCTCGTGGATTTTTTCTTTTACACTTTTAGCTGTATCTTCACAAGAAACGTCAAATCCTTCTTGCGCTACAATAGCGCCAGCATCGGCAGCTTCTTCAAGCATAAAAAAGGTAGCTGCTCCTTCTTGCGCTTCATGAACAAGCCAAGCCAAAGGCGCCCGACCTCTTCCTTCAGGTAATTTAGTCGGATGAAAACCTATAGCGCCTAATTCGGGAGCGTGAATGATATCTTTAGACACTAATTGAGAAATACCAACGACAAACAAATAGTCAAGATCTAAAGATTGTATCTCTTCAATATGGTCATTAATTTTAGTAAATGGCGTAAAACTAATTGAATTTTCTAAGCAAAATGGTTCCAGATCACAGTGCCCACTGACAAATTTGGTTATATTTGGTTTATAGCCAAATACTCCGACTACGTCTAATCCATGCTCATGTAGTTTTCGCAAGGTAAGAGCGCTTGATTCCACGCCACCAATCAATCCAACTCTCATTATTTTTTACCCCATTTCTCACCAAACAAAACTATCAACGCTGTTTTAGAAAGAATTTTTAAGTCCAATAGCAGTGATTGTTCTTCGACATACTCTTTATCAAACTCCCAGCGCTCTTTCCAAGTTAAATGAATGTTTCCATTTACTTGTGCCAATCCCGTTAGACCTGGACGAACCAATAAACGTTTTTTCGCACTTTCATTAAACTCTTTTACTAGATTTGGTAAGCAAGGTCTTGGCCCAACCAAAGACATATCGCCTTTAACTACATTAAAAAGCTGTGGCAATTCATCAATCTTTAGTCTACGTATTACCTTACCAACTTTAGTAACCTCAGGGTCATCGTTGAAAGTCTGTTTAATCTCTCTCACTTTGTCCGTCATGGTTCTAAACTTATAGACCGAAAATACTCTACCTTTTTTACCCACTCGTTGCTGTTTAAAAAACAGTGGGCCTTTACTGGTTAATTTTATTAATACCGCCGTTACGATGAGCAGCGGAGATAGTATGACCAATATAAAAATACTTATAAGAAAGTCAAAACAGCGTTTCATAGAAAACCTTATAGCTTAAATATGCGTTTATAGTGTGTTATAAAAATTACTATATTTTTAAATCTTCGTCTCGCAACAATATAATCAGTTTCATGACATTTCTACGTGCGACAATAAACTTATGAGAGGAGTGACTATAGACCCATCTCTTTAAACATTTTGGCATTAACCTTGTGCACATCATATTTTTCTTCAGCTATAGTCCGTGAGCGCTCCCCCATCTCTACAGCTAATTCAGGCTCTTCAATAAAACGAAGCATCGCTTGGGCTAAAGCATCAACATCTTTTACCGGTACTAAAAAACCGTTATCACCATCTACAACAGTTTCACGGCAGCCTGGCGCATCTGTAGTAATCACTGCTCGGCCCATAGACATTGCTTCTAATACTGTACGAGGAGTGCCTTCACGATAAGACGGTAGTACATAGACAGAACTTGCTTCAATAGCTGGTCGTACATCGTCCAGCTTACCTAAGAAGTTAATTGTTCCTTCTGCAATCCATTCGTCCAGCTCAGTTTGTTTAATAGCATGGGGATTGGTATCAAGCCAACCTACCAAATCAAAGTTTATCTCAGGATGAGTTTTTCTGACTTGTTGGGCTGCCTGTGCATATTCACGGACCCCTTTATCCCATAACAATCGAGCAATCATCAAGAATTTTGGCGCAGACTGCTCAGTCAAAGGCACAACGTTAAACTGCGACACATCTACACCTGAACCGTTTACGATACAAGTATCTGCATTCTTAGATACGATTTTTAAATCACGAAACAACATTTCATCATCTGGGTTTTGAAAGAAAACCTTATCGGCTTTAGATAAGGCACGACGATATAATTCATGAATTAATTTTTGTAGTTTAGTGCGTTTTTTTGCTACCTCAACTTGCTGAAAAGCGTAGCCTAACCCTGTAATCAGGGCAAAACGATGAGGTACTTTAGCAAGCCAAGCAGCTAACATGCCGTAAATGACTGGTTTGATGGTATAACTGAGCACATAATCAGGCTTAATCTCTTTCATTAAACGATATAAAGTGCCTAGAGTTTTAGCATCGTTAATAGGATCAGTACCTGTACGTTGCATAGGAATATCATGAACCGCATAACCAAGGGCATCAAGACGCTCAACAACCTTCATATGATCCTGAAGTCCTGGAGCAGCAACATGGACTTCAAACCCTGCATCTTGTAAAGCAGCTAATAGAGCGCCGCGAAAATTAAGTAAGGAAGGTGCATAGCTTGCTATAATTAGAAATCTCATAAATTACTCTATTAAAATGAATTAATGTTCGACAGAAAGTTTTTGAACGTTTGCATTCCTTACTCTATAACCAAGATAAACTAAGAGAACGGTATAAATGAACAAATAATTGAGTAGAAGAAAAGTTGAACTATTAGTAGATAAAGAAAATATCGCTGCAAGTGACATTGTTGTAGCGGCCTTAAATCGAGCCGTATGCTTAGAAGTCATCCAAATTAGAGATAAACAAAATACTGTAAAAATAGATGTTCCAACAATACCAAACTTGATTAGCGTCTCTACTAAACCATTGTGTGTTCCAAGCTCATGTCCATCAATTTCAAATTTAACACCATCAAAACCTAAACCTATAATAGGTTGGCTCTTAAATCTTTCGAGTGCTAGCTGCATGAGTACATCACGCCCATTGTAACCTGTATCTAATAACCTTGAATCAGATGAACTCGCTACATTAGTAAAGTTACCAGATACCCAATCTGCGATCTCAACAGAATAAATAGATAAACCTAGCACAATTGCTATTACTACAAATAAGGAGAAAAAATTACTTCTAGGAAATTTTGCAACAAAAGCATAAGACAATAAGCTTAATACAAATGCCAAAGTTGCACTTCTAGAAGCAGTAATACCTAGGATTAGTAAGACTGTCCCAATACCTAGAAACTTATATCTTTTTTTATCTAAACCCAAAAGTAAAAAGGGTAGTAACATTACAGATAGGTGACTGGTAATATTTGGATTCATGAACAAACCAGGCTTTCGGAAGTCAGACCAATTTGTAAAACTTATAAGAAAAAGCGGTAGTAAAATAAGTAGCGTCTTAGATAATGTTTTATACTGCTCTTTATTATAAAAATTCATCCCTTCAGTCAACGCTATTTGAGATGCAAAGAATAAAAATAACACCATAGCTATAGATTGAAAAATAATCAACACACTACCTTGGAAAATAATGCTCTGAATTACAATAAATAGCACAAGAAAGAGAATAGCAATTAGACTTTTATTCATTATTACTATTTGGTGCTTATATACCACAAGAATATAAAACAAAGTAAAGTGTACAACTACTAAAGGCGCTCTCAAATAAGCAAAGTTCGAAAAACTTATAACAAAAATTATAAGTATTGAAGTCAATACAAATGAGTTTAAACTAATAAAACTAGGAATTTTTATATTCATATTATTCACTACAGTATTGTGTATTGACTTTTCTAATATAAACTGTGGAACTTGTCTATAATTACTTCCATAGAATATTTATCAATAATATTATATTTGTTTTCATGAGCTTTTTTAAGTAATTTATCTTTCGGATAGGTAAGGTATTTTTTTATAGTGTCACTAACTCCAATTGCATCATTACTTAGGGCAATAGACTCCTCATCTAGAAGTACTTTGACATCTCCTACACTAGTTACCACACATGTAGTGTTTGATAATATAGCTTCTCCTACTACATTTGGAAATCCTTCAGTTTTGGAATGTAAACAAAAAATATCCATAGCTTTTAGACATTTAGGTACATCATCCCTCTGACCCAGCAGTCTGAAACTATTTAAAAGGTCATGTTGTTTAATCCAAGAAACTAGCTCTTTATTCTTCGCATCATTATCTCTACCTACTAACATAAACTTCAAATCTGGAAAGTCTTTTATTAATGTGGAAGCAACCTCTACAAAAAGCTTTTGATTTTTGACTGGATTAAACCTACCTACTGATCCAATGACGATATCATCAGAGGACAAGTCAAATTGCTTACGAACATTAAGTCCATCTTCTTCTGTAGAAGAAAATGCCTCCACATCAAAACCGTTAGGAATAACAACCATCTTAGACTTATCGTAACCAATACCTATATGATAGTCTTTTGATACATGAGCCGCACAAACGATAGAATCAGGGACGTAGTGAGACAGTTTTGCACATAACTTACTAAGATAAACTGTTTGCTTGGAAGCACCTTGAGATACATCTGTAGTACGGATACCCCAAATAATATTATCAATACCTACACTCTTTGCAGCTAGACCACCTAAAAAGTCAGCATGATACATCCAGGTCTGTACTACATCAGGTTTAAGTTCTTTAAGTAGTCTCTTAAGTCGCAAGAAAATCTTAGGTACCGATGCTGTAGACTTCATGCCAAGACTATACACCTTTATTCCTTGACTCTGTAAATCTGAACCAATAATACCAATGTCTGTCAAAGAAATAACACTATGTTGAAACTGACCTGTTTTTTGACTGTGCAGTATTAATCGCTTAAGCATCAACTCAGCACCGCCTACATTTAAGCCAATAATTACGTGTGTTATTTTTTTAGTCATTTTTACGTTCCACATAGTGTAAAAAGTTACAAGGAAAATTCTCTTTGCTTAATAATTTTTCTTTATCAGCATAGGTCTAAGAATAAGATAAACCTCGTATACATTCCAGTATTCCTGAAAAAACGGTTAATACTGTAAAAAATTTAACTATTTTTATATGAAAATAATGTTCGAGGTATATTAGCTGTATCTACTTCCTAGGTTCTTATAAAACTTTTAAACTTTCATTTTTAAATTTCATATTTAAAATATTTTGTAAGGATATCGATTCATTACTTTTCATAAAAAAATTTAGGGCATATGCAAAATTTTCCTCAAGATCTTGATTATTCTTCTCTTTAACCCACTCTCCATTTGTACAAACATATCTACTTGGCGCTTTCAGTAAAGTACCCGGCGAAAAATTAGTACCTTGAAACTCTATTAAATGACAACCATCAGGTGATTGAGCAATGTCTAACGAAGCATAAGGATTGTTCATTTCATCAAATATACTCTTCGCATAGTCTAAAGTCTCTTTCGGAGGCTTTACATGCTCAAACAGTCCACTACCACTCGCTCTAAAGTCACCTTCTTTAATATTTCTTTTTAAACTATAGTATCTGTCCCCAAATACTAAAATCTTAAAATCATTCGTTAAGTTAGGTATAAAGTCTTGCTCAACAAATCTATTAAACCCTTTATGCCTGTAGTTGTATATTGAAAACTCTTCAGCTTGTAATTTAATTTTTCGTTGAAATTTTATTACTTTTCTCTTATTCGATACATTGAAATGTTTTTTCTTAATATCTAACAGATCTTTTTCATTCTTTACTAAAAATACACCACTACTACCTGACCCACTTACTGTTTTTAATACCTTTGGTAGTGGCAAGTTACAGTCATCGATATCAAAGAAGTAGTTCCCTTTTAGATTACCAAAACCTAATTCAGTTCTATACAACTCCTGAAATCCTTTATTTTCGTGACTCATAAGTATATCGTAACTTGGTATGATTCTACATTTTTTATTAATGAAATACATGACATCTCTTAGATACAGTCTAATATTTTCCTCATCACTAGAAGTGTAAAAAACTATATCCGTTTCATCAAAGTCAATATGCATCAAATCATTGATAGTTATAATTTCACTATCAAAATTTAAAAGACTTGACACTTTATTGATATCTAGACTCTGCCAGCTTTGACCAGTACTACCAAAAAATCCATTAGGTAGTGTGGCGATATATACCTTCATAATCCTAAGCCCCTATAATTAACATTTTTATTTTTATCTAAAAATAATATGACCTTAACTATAAAATTACGTTCTTTAGCTACTGATTGTAAATTTATTGTCATTATTAGATGAAGCATTGATAAAAATAGATCATCTTCTAGACTTAATTAGATCATTGATGATTTCATCAGTATATTCACCTAAGAATGATTCCCCTGCGTTTTGTGGAATTCTTATAGTTTGACCAAACAGATTTATCTCTATGCATCGCCATCTATCAGTAGAGTCTAGAGCCATATCCAGACTGATTATACGAGCACCTATAACAGATCTGGCAATGCTTTTACTGGCTTCAACCAAATCTTCATATAGTGGTAAGCTCTTTCCTTCAAACACAAAACCTGAATTGGGATGACTTAAATATTTTTTTTCATCTATATCGGTTGCATACTCATTCAGCATTCCATTGAGTTTTATACTACAGACTATTCCACCATCAGATACGTTATCCAAGCTTCCATCTTTTCCTATACGTATACCGGAATTGAGCATATGTACTACATTATCTTTATCTTTATCTTTATATAAGCTTACACGAACAGTATTTATACTATCCTTATTAAAAGCATTTATTAGTTCAGACTGTTCTATCTTTTCTTGGACTACTAAGTTCGGATGTTGTTTTATAATTTCTTTGATATCTTCTTTGCTATTAACAAAGTAAACATCCTTACCACCATAACTGTCTTTATTGGGTTTAATCACAATGGGAAAGTCATTACTGTCAACTTCTTTATCAATAAATGCTTCAATATCGTCTATAGCTTCAAATTCATACGTATAATAACTACCATCTAACTTATGAAAGAAGTCTTTTGGGAAAATACCTCTACCAAACCATTTGTTATATACGCTTTTGTGCGCTAGAAACTCAACATTTCTTTCATTGTTTAAGAATCTTTCAATATATAAGCTATAAAACTCCTCAGGAATAATACGCTTATTAAAAGAGCCCGATAACGATTTTGATATCTCTACTGTCTTGAAGCTAATAACTGGGGATACAGCTTTCCAATAATTACGGTATTCTGTCTTTTCATCTTTTGTTAGACTTACTTTTTGGAAGCCGGGAGAGTTATATATTGACTTATGAAGCTTATGGAATGCAGAATACGCTGACAAAAATTTCCAGCTCCCAACAACTTTATTTTTTACAATTTTTTTAGCTTGCATGCTTTACGCCCTCGTTTATTTTTTTGAAATAGTAGTAGGATCCAGACCCTAAAATTAATTGACCTATAAATATATTAGTAGCTCCCCCTAATAGTCCAAACTTATAAATAAGCGGGAAGGATAATATAAATCCTATGGTTGATGCTATTATTGTAATTCTCATTACTATCTTATCGTAACCTCTTGAGATTAGATAGTTAGTAGAGTAAACACTGTAGAAAACAATAGCTAAAAATCCAGCAATAAGAATATAAAAGACTTCTGAGTCAAAACTATACTTTATACCAATAATATCAAAAATATACTGATGTACTACTAATAAGAAAACTGAAATAGCTGCTATCAAAATTAAATAATACTTGCTAAAAATATCAAACTTTTCTTTATACCTAATTAAGTATGGAAAAGCCACACCTGATACCACAGAATTAAAGACAGTCAATAACTGTACAACTTGTCTTGTAGCACCAAAATAACCTGCAGATGCCTTACCCAGTATCATTCCAACAAGAAAATTGGTTGTATTATTAAAAAGATTTGGAACGAATTGGTTTATAAATAATGGAAAACCAATCTTTAATGTTTTTTTAACTCTTTTAATACCCACAAAAATCAGCTTTAAATTGAATTTACTTATTATTATATAATGTGAAATAAATGACACTATAATATAGCTTATCCCTAATAAAAATGGGTATATCCAATAGTCTTGTGGAGCTTTTATCAATATAAAAACGCCTATAGTAAATGAAAGCTTAACTATAAGATTTAAAACCGTTATATAACCCATTCTTTCAACACCCCGAAAAAACCACTCAGGGAATAAGGTTTGGCCTATAAGCATCAAACACATTAATAGATATACGAGTAAATCCTCTCTAAACTGTGGTACAAGCAAAATTATCGGTACTAATACAGCTAAAGAGAATAACAGTAAGTACATTTTAGTAATGATTGTTTTACTGTAAATAAAACTTAGTTGTCTCTTATTGGCTCGATGCCTTGCAATTTCTCGTGTCGCTGACAGATTAAAACCATAGTCTGTTACTGCTTGAAAATAAGCCATCAATGACAGTGCTAATACGATCGCCCCATATTGCTGTATCCCTAGCACCTTAATCAAATAAGGCAAAGTAACGAAAGGTAATACAGCATTAACAAGCTTTAAAACTGCTAGTGAAAAAAAGTTTTTTAGCAATTGGCTAGTATCTTTATTACGTAGCATGGTGCGAACTTTACTAATCATAAAACTCAACTATTAATTTGCTAACGACTTAACGTACCAAGGCATTGCTTTATCGATACCTTGACTAATATCAAACTGAGGCTTATACCCTAATAAGTTTTTTGCTTTAGTCACATCTGCTTGAGAATGTCTTACATCACCCTCCCTAAAGTCTCGATATACAGGCTCTTTATCATACTTCACATCATTTTCTGCTAATGCTGACTTAATCGAGTTAAACAAATCATTTAACGTCGTTCTATCACCTACTGCTACGTTGTAGACTTGATCCTTGGCTTCGGGATTGGTAGATGTTGCTGCTAATATGTTCGCTTGCACGGTATTGTCGATATAACAAAAATCACGACTAGTCTCGCCATCGCCATTAATATAGACGTCATCATTAGCGATCATAGCAGCTGTCCACTTTGGGATCACCGCAGCGTAAGCACCGTCTGGATCTTGGCGTCTGCCAAATACATTAAAATAGCGCAAACCGACAGAGTTAAATCCATAACTGCGTGCAAATACTTCTGCATACAACTCATTGACATACTTGGTCACAGCGTATGGAGACAATGGCTTACCGATAGCGTCTTCTACTTTAGGTAATGCAGGATGATCGCCATAGGTTGAGCTGCTTGCTGCGTAAGTAAAGCTCGAAACTTCTGCATCACGTGCCGCTACTAACATATTCAAAAACCCTGAGATGTTAGTCTCATTAGTGGCAATAGGGTCTGCCAAAGAGCGAGGAACAGAGCCTAGCGCAGCTTGATGCAATACGTAGTCCACACCTTCACAAGCCTTATGACAGTCATCTACTTTTCTGATATCGCCTTCAATAAAGCGAAAACGTTGCCATTGCTCTGCAGATACTAATGACTGTACTTCATCTAAGTTTTTTTGATGGCCTGTCGCAAAATTATCCAAACCTATTACAGTTTGGTTCAGCTTTAATAAGGTCTCAAGTAAGTTTGAGCCGATAAAACCTGCCACGCCAGTAATTAGCCATTGCTTTGGATTATTGGCCAGTGTTTGTGTTGTTTGTTCATATTGCGTCATGGTACTTCCTTATTATCTATATATCTTGTATTTACAGGCGAATATCAGTTTCATCTTTTGCAAATACGTATTTTAAATCATAAAGTACATGTTTTTCTTTACCTAACTTTCTGATACTGCTAACACCCATTTCAGTAAACTCTGAGTGAGCAACTGCTAGAATAATGCCGTCATAATTTTCTGCTTGAGGCTCGCTGATTGGTGTGATGCCATATTCACGCTGAGCTTCTTCCTTATCTACCCAAGGATCATAAATGTCGACTTCGATGTTATATTCTTTTAACTCATGGACAATATCGATAACTTTGGTATTACGTACGTCAGGACAGTTTTCTTTAAAACTTAGTCCAAGTATGAGCACCTTTGCCCCTTCTACTTGAATACGCTTTTTGATCATATTTTTGATGAGCTGAGTCGTAACATACTCTCCCATACCATCGTTAAGACGACGACCGGCCAAAATGATCTCAGGGTTATAACCGATAGCCTGTGCTTTATGCGTCAAATAGTAAGGATCGACACCGATACAATGCCCACCAACTAGACCTGGACGGAACGGTAAAAAGTTCCATTTAGTACCTGCTGCGGTAAGTACTGCTTCGGTATCGATATCCATCTTGTTAAAGATAACGGCTAATTCGTTAATCAGAGCAATATTCACGTCTCTTTGAGTATTTTCGATAACCTTTGCTGCTTCTGCAACCTTGATGCTCGCAGCTTTATGCGTACCAGCAATGATAATTAGGTTATATACATCGTCGACGAAGTCTGCTATTTCAGGCGTAGAGCCTGCAGTGACTTTTAGAATATTGACTACTCTATGCTCTTTGTCACCTGGGTTAATACGTTCAGGACTATAACCTGCATAGAAGTCTTGGTTAAATACCAATCCAGACACCTCTTCAAGTACAGGGATACATACTTCTTCTGTTGCCCCTGGATAAACGGTAGACTCATAGACAACGATATCGTCTTTTTTGATAATGCCACCTATTGCTGTTGAGGCTTTAATTAAAGGTGTCAAATCAGGCTGCTTAAAATCATCGATCGGTGTCGGTACCGTGACGATAAAAAAGTTGCAGTCTTTGAGTGCTTGAATATCTGAGGTATAACTCAGATGCGTGGCTTGAGATAACTCTTCGTCACTCACCTCTAAGGTATGATCTGTACCTGATTGCAAGTCAGCAATACGATTTGCGTTGATATCAAAGCCTATAACAGGGACTTTTTTGCCAAATTCAACTGCCAGCGGTAGACCCACATAACCTAGGCCAATAACTGCTATCTTTATATCTTCTATGTTTCTCATAACGTTCCTTACTAGATAAGTTTATAAAATAGTTTTGATCATTTAGCGTAATGGTTGTTTTATTTGAGAAGGTTTACGAAGGCGCTGAACCTTCATGATAGCCTTCTACAAAATATTTGAACTCTTCTTTTAGCCATTCCACATCATGTGGCTGCGATCTACGGGTTAATTGAGACAGCATATTTTCGATATCCATTAGCGGGAAGCTTTGCTCCATCGCCTGTCTAATCAAGGGATGCTGCGTAGGCTCTACATTGTCATCACCGATGATAAGCTCTTCGTAGAGTTTTTCTCCAGGTCTGAGTCCGCTGACAACAATTTCCATATCTCCATCTGGGTTATTTTTATCTTTAAGCTTACAACCTGTTAGATAAATCATACGTTTAGCAAGATCTACGATTTTGACAGGCTCTCCCATATCTAATACGAATACTTCACCACCTGTCGCCATCGCGCCCGCTTGAATCACCAAACTTGCCGCTTCAGGAATGGTCATAAAGTAACGAGTTACATCTGGGTGAGTCACTGTAATCGGACCGCCCTGCTCAATTTGTTTGGTAAATAATGGAATTACCGACCCTGAAGAACCAAGTACATTTCCAAAACGCACCATACTAAAGCAGGTTTTACTATTAACTTGACTCAACCCTTGGCACACAAGCTCAGCCAGGCGTTTAGACGCTCCCATAATATTAGTAGGTCTTACAGCTTTATCAGTAGAGATAAGCACAAAAGTCTCAACTTTGGCTTGCAATGCTGCATAAGCGCAGTGATAAGTCCCTTTAGAATTATTGATGACACCTTCAAAAGGATTGTGCTCAACAATAGGTACGTGCTTATATGCAGCAGCGTGATATACCGTATGAATCTTGTACTTTTTAAAGACTCTAATAAGTTTGTCTTCATTGGTCACATTGCCAATCATGGCAATGATTTGAATATCACTATAATCAGAGTTGAGCATTTGCTGGTTTTTAAGCTCTTGATGAATACTATATAAAGCATATTCAGACAATTCATAAAGAATGAGACACTGAGGCTTGTTTTTAATTATTTGCCGGCATAGCTCGCTGCCAATAGAGCCTCCAGCACCAGTAACCAATATATTTTTACCTGATATATTTTTGCTTAATAAAACAGCGTCAGGCTCAACGGTTTGTCTGTCTAGTACATCCAAGATATCAACAGGACGCATGGTGCTTACGGTCACTTGTCCAGCAGCAATCTCATGTAAGCTTGGCAGCTGTTTAATCTTGACCGATACTTCTGCAAACTCTTCGATGATCTGTCTGCGGCGAGCGCGGCTGATAGATGGCATGGCCAAAAATACTTGTGAGACCTCTAGTTTATCTACCAACTCTACGGTTTCAGCAGCGTCATGTATTCTCTTGCCTAATAAGTAACCACCAGCCAGCTGTTGGTTGTCATCGACAAAAGCAACTGTACGGTATTTGTTTGAGCGCTCTAACGCATCGAACAGTTCTCTACCTGCTGCACCTGCTCCATATATAATGACGTTCTCTTGAATTTCTTTATCACTAAGACGGTTATGCTGACCACCATTACTACGCTCTAAAAACTCACGTATACTTAAGCGACTGCCCCACAACCAAACAAAGAATAAGAATAGATACAAGATAGGTACTGAGCGCGGTATATCAGTCAAGATATCGAAAAAATTCATCACTTCATACGCAATGATCAGTACTATAAATAGCTGTAATACGTTACGCATGACTCTATCAGAGAAGATACGAGCAACGCCCCTATAAAAGCCTATGAAGTAAAGCCCAATAACAGGAGGTAAGGCATATAAAAACAGTGCCAAAGGACTCAAATGGTTAGCAACGTCGCCATACCGTAAAGCTAAGGCAAAAAATAGACAGACCATTGACATCACAATATCTGTGGTCAGAAAGACCCCACGCTTTGCGACACGTGGCATCTCTAACAATCGCTGGGCAGTATTGTATAACCGATTACCAGTGTTGTTGTTTGCAGAATACGTTTTATTAAGCTCTGGCTTCATAGACATAAGACTCAACTGGTTGTGTTAGCGCAATTATTGGGCATTGCCGTAAGTGTAAGTGTAATGATAACTATTCTTACTCAAGATACCTTGCTGCAGGTCATTGATGATGATGCCGTCCACCTCAATATTTGCTTTATTCATCTGCTTGACAGCATAGTTCAACTGACCTTCTGATGAATCGTTATGACGTGTGACCATAACCACTTGATCAGCGTATTTAGAAAGTAGGACGGCATCCGTGGCTGCAAGCACAGGCGGCGTGTCAATAATGATGTAATCGTAATGAGCCGCCAGCTCGTTCATCAAACCACTAAACTTTTCACTGGCTAACATAGACGATGGATTACGGGCATTGTGACCACGTGAAATAAAATCAAGATTGTCTATATTGGTAGGATGAGTGATACTCACCGCTGTACTTTGCTCTTCTTTGAAGTAGTCCGTAAGACCCATATCTTGTTCCATATTGAACACGTTATGAAGACTACCAAGACGCATGTCTGCATCTATGACCAAAACCTTTTTATCCAATTGAGCAAAGACTTCTGCCAAATTTGCGACGATAAAAGACTTACCAACGTTTGGACTCTCGCCTGTGACAACAATGATACGGCTGCGCTGATTGGTCTTGGCAACGCTTGGCATACCAAACATTAAATAGGTTCTTAAACTTTTTATGGCTTCATAAGTTGCACTATTGTGATCAGAGTAAGACAACAATTTATTGGTTACGCGTTTATTCTTACCCAGACGTTTTAGTGCTTTTGAGCGCGGAACGGTTGCTATCACTGGAACACCAGTATTAGACTCAACCGTTTCAGGATCCCGAACCACATTACGCATTGCACTTCTTAGTAGCACTATCAAGGCACCTATTAACGCGCCTAACACGGTAGTTAATAAAATTACCAACTTATCTTTTGGTGCGATAGGGTTATAAGTGCTAACAGGTAGGTCAACAATACGTGCATAACCAATTTGACCTGCTTTGACGATTTTTAGTTGCTCATAGTTTGTGAGCATAGTGAGATAAATCTCTCTGTTAATATCGACATCTTCTGATAACTTCAAAAACTCTCTTTGAATCTCAGGCAAGCCTGCAACAGTATTGTTGATCTCTTGCTTTCTATTATTTAATACTCTTAATTGGTCATTAATCTGGACAACCAATGGATGCTCATCAGTGTAATAAGTAGATAGTTCGGCTTGTTGCAGCTTTAGATCACTCAACTGACCATCGATTCGAGATTCCTCAGCTAACAATAGCTGGGCTTCTTGAGCGACATCGATAGTGCCGTATCTTTTACGAAACTCGTTAAACGCTGCCTCAGACTCTTCAAGCTTTTGCTTTAGGACAGGGATTTGTGTTTCCATAAAATCAAGCGTTTTAGTAGTTTCTTCAGAGCTACGAGCCTTGTTTTGATTAACATAAGACATCACGATTTCATTTAAAATCAAGGTCGTTTGTTGCTGGTCTGGACCAGTCATAGACAACTGAATAAGACCAGTCATATTGCCTGTTTCTTCGACTGTCAAATTACCGTTTATGGCATCAGTTGTAATTTTTAGCGACTGCTTAGTAATATCAATAGACTGACCATTAGTCGGTAGATCTTCTACCGTAATGTCAATTGAGCCTCTTGTTCCTTTGAATTGATGAGGTTGATTAAATTGGCCTTTAAAAGTATCAGCGCCTCTACTTAACACAAAACCAGTATCTGATCGGCTCAGAGTGAAACTTTGATCTAGGTATTCTTCTGATACATCAAACTGACTAACTCTTACTTCGCCAGTTTCAGTCTGTAGTGATACTCCTTCTTCAGAGTGGACAGGCGTGTCAATTCGATCTTCTACTATTCTGTCTATCGCGTTAATCTCAGGATTTTTTAGACGAATCTGTAAATGCAATGAATCAACGACTGGTTTTAATACCATCCGTGACTTTATTAATTCGGCTTCCTCTTGAGACTGACTGCTGCCAGAACCCACCAAGTTAGAGATGTTTTCACCCAATGCTGAGACACCTTGCGGATTGGCATCAATTTGCACCAAGGCATCTGATTGGAACGTCGGATTGACGTAGCGGGTATATATTATTCCTGCTATCAGCCCCAATAAGGTGAAAAAAAGCAAAATTTTCCAACCACGTAACAACGACCCAAGTAGGCTTGAGAGATCGATTTCTTTGTTATCTCGATCATTGCCAGATGTTGATAATTTCTGTGAGTCTGTTTTCATATTCATATCCGCTACTTAAATGATTTTTTCATTCCATTGCTCGAGACTATCAATAATATTGCTCTTAGCAACCTCAAACACCGATGTAGGTAACCCATAAGGGTCTTCAATATCTTTACCAATCCAATGGCCAATTCGAAACGTTTTGCCTCGGCAATGTGGCCACCTATCTTCAATCCACTTGGTTTGACTGATTGACATCGTCAAAATCAAATCTGCCTGTCTTACTAAATCTTCACTAATCTGTTTGGCAATATGTGAGTCAATATTTGTATCGTCAGTGGCCATTACTTCAATCGCTTTAGCGTCAGCAGGATAACCGACCAATGCTGACACGCCAGCAGAATCAATACGCTTTTGCGGATAGCGCTTGGCTAACATCGCAGCTGCCATCGGACTACGGCATATATTGCCTACGCAAACGACTAAAATATTATCAAATGCCATAATCAACGCTTTTATCTAAAAATCTGAAATTAGGCTTGCCGCAGAAGTCGATGGTAATAAGGCACTGATCACACGGTTCCAGCGAGTAAGACCGGTTGGATCGACATAAACGATGTCGTTAGGCTGCATCTCAAAACGATTGGCCAAAGCAAAACTTGTAATGGTCTGCATATCGACATAATAAATATTAGTATATTGCGCTTGTTTATTATCACGAACGATATATATCTTGGCAGCATCGGCAGTACTAGCGTTGAGTCCTCTTGACTCTCCCAATACACTAGATAAGCTCAAACCTTGTTCAAGAATTGGGATAGGCTCGATTTGTCCAAACTCTCCCAAAACAAGCACCCTATTACGGCTTTGGCTGTTGACATGGATAGAGTCACCATCTTGTAAGTATATTTGGTTGGCTGATGAACCCATTTCACGTAGTGACTGTAGACCTAGCTCGTAGCTCTTCCCATTGCGATTCAATATAATATTGTTTGAGTCGCCAGTTTCAGTTGCTCCGCCCGCCATAGATATCGCTCCATAAAGCGTTACCGGCGCATCTTCAATATTAAATTCACCAGGTTGTCTGACTGCACCATCAATAAAGAACTTATTACCACGATAGTTAATAACCTTTACTTGTGGGTCTGCATACTTAAGATACTTTTGTAATCTTGCGCTTAAGATGTTCGTAAATTGCGGTACACTCAAACCACTTGCTTTGATTCGACCTATCATAGGGAACTGAATAAAGCCTTGTTGATCAACAGGAAAACCTGACGCATAAGGATTAGAGCTTCCAGCGGATGATGAAGATGAGATATCTGGATAACCAACAAGCTCGATACTTAAGATATCCCCATCCGCGATACGATAATTCATTGGATTAGAAGATTGAATCAAACGAGTCACATCATCATTGCGTACAGCAACTTGCTTGGGTGGTAGGGTAGCTAGGTTTAACGGCTGAACATTAAATCGAATACCGTTCTCTGCTACAAAAGTACCATTAGGTGGTAAATCTCCAGATTGCAAACCTGCGTTGATGGTGGTCGCGCAACCAGTAAGAAATACAACAGTCGACAAACATAATGCGTTCAACAACTTTTTTGAGGAATTTTGCGTAGGGATAAAATGCTTATTGACCATGATGTCTACTCAACCTTATATCCTTCAAAACGAGTATATTTGTTACATATATTCGTAAAAACGGATTAAAAAAATACATGTATTCGAAATAGCGAATTAATTAACGATGAATATACACTTAAATTAAATACAACGCAATATTCTATAAACTTTTGTAATGGAAGAATACTCACTTAATGTGGGATTCTCGACATTAAAGGTTTCTTTTCTTACAACTCATATAATAACAACCGACATAACTTAAGAGAAATAGAAATATCTATTAATAGCATGAACGGTGTTAATAACACTTTTAACGGTTCAAACAACAGAAAATAACCTGTAAAATCTCACCAGTAAAATATGAACGCGACATTTAAGGTATGAATGATTATTAACATCTAGCGTCTCTTGATAACCTGAGACATACAAAAATGCCTAAAAAATGAGGAATAAAGCAATTTATGCGCTAAATGTTTTAAAATAGCGTAGAATACACGTTAAAACTCACTCAATGATGTTGATACATTGCGAAATGTAACTTAACCGACTCAAGGACACGATTATGAAAGATGAAAAACTGCAAAAAGCCCTCGCCCGTATGGGACTTGGCTCACGTCGTCAGATGGAAGAAGTCATTAAATCAGGACGAGTAACTGTCAACAATGGACCAGCAACGATTGGCGATCGCGTTGAGCAAGGTGATGAGATTCGCGTTGATGGTCGTCAAATAAAATACACGGCCGAAAACGAGAAGCGTCGCCGTGTGATCGCTTATTACAAGCCTGAAGGGGAAGTCTGCTCCGCTAAAGATCCAGAAGGTCGTCCAACGGTTTTTGAACGCTTACCAAAGCTAACTCATGACCGTTGGGTAATGGTTGGTCGTCTCGATATCAATTCTACTGGGTTGTTGCTGTTTACCAATGATGGTGAAATGGCACACCGTTTGATGCATCCATCTAACGAAATTACTCGCGAATATGCGGTACGTGTACTTGGCGAAGTGACCTCTGAGATTGCGCGCACTCTTACCGCTGGGGTCATGTTAGAAGACGGTATGGCACAATTTGAAGACATTAAAGAAGGTGGCGGTGAGGGTGTCAATAAATGGTATCACGTTAAGCTAAAAGAAGGGCGTAACCGTGAAGTACGTCGTCTGTTTGAGTCGCAAGGTCTCAAGGTCAGTCGTCTACTACGTACCCGCTACGGTACGATCTCATTACCAAAAGAGTTACGTACTGGACGTTTTTTAGAATTGGATAAAAAAGACATTAATACGTTAACGGATCTAGTAAGTTTACGTCCACGTTATGGTACGGGTCTGCATGGCGCGGCCAAAGAAAAGCAAGAACGCATCAAAAACAAACCACTAAAAGCGCGTCGTAGTGATAATCGCAATGACAGTCGCAGTAACAGCACAAAACCTAAGAGTAGTGCTAGCCCTGCAAGTCGTGGAACGCGTAATACTCGAGATCGTAGTGATAAGCGTTGATTAAAATGCTATTTAAGTCTTTGCTCTATAAAGCTTTAAAAGTTTAGCGCAACTTAGCAAAAAGCTGCCAATGAGACATGATCATTGGCAGCTTTTTTATACAGCTTTTGCAATAATAGTATTAACGCATAAGTTAGCTGTCGTGATTATCGATATAATTTTTCATAACTTGTAGCTCTTGTAAGTGCTGCGTCTGCGTTTGTACTAACAACCCATCTAAGCGCTGTTCAATATTGTCCAATACCTGTTGTGATAATTCATCGGCTTCGATATTTTTTTGATCCTCTATCTGATTGACAGTTGTATGAACACTCGCTAGATGGTAACGACTGGCCAGCATTTCAGGCAAGCGATTATGCAGCATTTTGTCTACTATAAACTGCTGCTCTGTCACCACTGATGTTTTATTTTGACCTGATAACGCTTTTTGGTACTCATAGTAGCTATTTACTTTTTCATCGATACGTTGCAACTGGCGTAACTGATGATCGGGCAAAACCTGTAAGTGTTTTTTATTTAAGTTTAGCTGTTGCCAATTTATCGTAGATAATGATAGTGGTGCATGACGATCATGATATTTGAGCACGCCTGGCGTAATGCCGACTGCTTTATGAAACGCTTGCCAGCCTTTTTTACCCAAATAAATAGTAGTAATCGTGGTCACAATACCAACACCTATCAGCACACTCATATACTCTTACTCTTCTAGCTTTGGTTTTTGTTGATACTAACGTCGTTATCATCGTCTATTTGTAAGCTCTGAGCATTAGAGACAGCGCCATCAAAACGTTGCTGCAAATAACGATTGGTTGCGAGTAGCTTTTGACCATCTTGATGATACGAAGCATTAATTAAATCGTCAAACTGTGTATTAATGGTGTTCAGCACTTCAAGCAGCGCCTCTTTACCCGTGACATTAGAGTGCTTGATTTTGGTGTTATCAGCGCGACCATCATCCAAGTCATGCAAGCGGCGATAATCAGCTACCGCCTCTGGGATATGTATGTCCATCAAATTCTGAATCATGACATAGGTCTCGGTTACCGTATCTGTGTCATCAATTTTGCCATCATTATTGGTATCTCCATAAATAGTACGTAGCTTTTCGCCTTTTTGATTGATTTGGGCGAGTGTCGTCTTGACCTCAATTGGCAAGCTTTTTTCGGGGATATAACCCAGTTGCGGCATGGCTTCATATTCTAGCATTTTAGGAGCGGTTACTTTTTTGATGCCACGATACCCCAAATATAACCCTGCTGCTGGTAGCAACCCATATAAAACAAACATCACTAACATTGCAGTTACTTGGGTCATTAGATTGTCCTCGTCATTTGGCAGAATTGTTTGGCAAACTTTTATTATTTTAAATAAACATTAAACAAAAAAATAAGGCTGTACTAAAGCCTTATTTTGTTATGTATTGAACCCCCTATGTTCAATACTACTCAATTGCCTTATGTTGGTAACGTCAGCTTTGGGTGCGGCTTTTCACATAACGATGTGTTGAAGCAAGACGATCCATAACCGTTTGATGCAACTCATCCAATAATTCATCAAGCTCGTAATCAATCTCCAAAAACAAATCTGTCAACATATCGCCTGCAGTCATTTTTCCTTGTACCATATTGTTCTTAGTACGGTGCGGACTAAAACGTTGAAGTTGCTCATAGTGATGCAATGCCTCTGGAATGCTCTCAGATATCAGTTTATCGATGACAAATTGACGTTCGTTATGTTGCTGTTGTTGCTGCTCATTAAGCTCACTACTCCACTCACGATAGCGCTTAAGCTTACCGTTGATTCGGTCTAGTATTGCAACAGCCTCAATCGGCATCGCATTTAGGGTGGCTTCATCGACCACATCAACAAGCTCAGTCATAATCGGACAGCTTCCATGTTTTAGATACCATAACGTATCTGGGTCAAAAGGAGGTCTATTCGCCGGACGCATCTGGGAACGATTGGACAAATAACGGTCAGTTAATGGCGTTGGCGTTTGAATGTCATTAACATGTGCCAGCGCCGCACAGATACGATCTGCACGCTCAGGAGGGGTCAATATAGAGTGCTCACTACTACTTTGGTCGCTGGCCTTAGTCGTTTCTACCTCAGGGCTGCTTGCCGTCTGTTGGATATTTTGAGCCGCTATTGTTGGCAAGTCATCTTGAGCTTGACCAAATGATTGTAGCATTCTTGTCAGACTTACGACCATGACGTACTGTGCCCCTCATCCCTTGCAGTCAGATTGTGTTTATCTTGTATTGCATAGATTAAATCAATAGCGTATCTTAGCAGGTTTTTGCTAGCCTGCCAGTAGGCAAAATGTCACCATTCCTACTCTCGACTTTCACTCTTTAGATGCTAAGCGACCCATTTTTTATGTTAGATGTTAATTTCAGAATGATGTTAATTTCAGAATATCGGGAGTTTCTTGAGACTTCGTCAAATTACTTAATTGAGTTTTTAAAGCTAAAACACGCTTTGTCAGTATCAAAAGTGAAGAGCAACAAGCCGTTTTATGTTTACATCGCATTAGGCAAGGCGCTATAAAAGACAGAACCGCACGTATCAATCGATTACGGGGGAAAAAGCTGTTGTAGCGACCGTTAATGACGCTAAGCATTTTAATACCAGTAGATCATTTGCTGCATGGATTGGTTTAGTTCCACGACAATATTCAACAGGCGGAAAAGCGCACCTAGGGCGAATTAGCAAACGCGGTGAAAAACATATCCGCACTTCACTTATTCATGGCGCAATAGCTGTCATTGCTAACTGTAAAAACAAAACCGACCGTACGAGTATGTGGGTAAAAGACCTTGTTGAACGACGAGGGTTCAAACGAGCCACTGTTGCGCTGGCCGCTAAAAATGCCCGTCTAATATGGGCGCTGTTACACTCAGAAAAAGAGTATCAGGCTGACTATGTGAAATGGTTTTTTAAAGTAGTAAGGTAAACCCCACCGAGTCTGTGCATTAGCAATTGACGATAATACGGTCAGACCGAGAGCAAAAAAGCCTGTTTAATCGGGAAGAGGTTATTAATTAACACTCTGTTTAACGAATGAGGCAATGCTCAAGCGCAAATCATCAGGGCGATAGCGTAACAAAGCTAATAAGCGCCGAATGTAGAGCTGCTGTCAGATCTTCTTGTTGTCAGAAATGCTATTGCTTGACAAAGGGGAGTCCATGTAGCCCAATTAAGGAGCTGATAATAGTTTGCTAAAATTGTGTAGCGTAGCGAAACCGAGCAAACTGTTAGCAGTCCCGCTTTAAATTCTTGTTATGTGATTACCCTAATAACTCCTGTTGCATTTTTACTAGGTTCTTATACTTCGGTTCTATTTCACTCATTAACGCTTCAGTGGGCCAGGAGTTTATTGAAATGTGCTCACTATAATTATTATCTTCCCATTGAGCTAATACTGCTTTGTAAACACTAACATGAGCTAATGCCGCAAGTATGGATTCAGGGATTTCACCATTTTCAAATAAATCACAATTCTCCATAGTTATGTTTTCAATTTTTTTGTGTAGCGGCTCGAATACATTTTTCATCCAAGTGCGCCAACGCTCCTTTTCATTTTCAGTTGGCTCATGCTCTCCTGAAAAATAGAACTTACCTCCATGATTAGGCCAATATTTTTCAACGAAGGACTCCCATGCTTCATGCGCAGTTTTTAAGGTTATGTAAAGGGGTCCATATAATTCTTTTAGCTGCCTGTTAATTCTTTCAAGGCGGTTAGCTCTTCTCTCAAAGTGCCATTTATGGAAATATGTAACGCCCCAACCTAAAAGAGCAATCAAAGTTGCTATACCTACAGGAACTATTTCTATTAGCTCCTTTCTTGTGAACTCAACCACCTGAGCCTCCTCTATCACATAACGAATGATATGGACTCCCCACTCAGCACATTTTTACCAATGTGCCATAGTGAAGTTGATTATAAGCTTCAAATATGAGGAGTCCATATGTCTGTAATTAAAGCTGTTGGCATTGATTTAGCCAAGTTAGTGTTTAGTATTCACGCTATTGATGAGCATGACAAGTGCAAATTTCGCAAAACTGTTAAACGAAACAACCTATTAGTTGAAATAGCTAAATTACCACCGTGTATTATTGGTATGGAAGCCTGCTCTGGCGCGCATTACTGGGCGATAGCGTAACAAAGCTAATAAACGCCGAATGTAGAGCTGCTGTCAGATCTTCTTGTTGTCAGAAATGCTATTGCTTGACAAAGGGGAGTCTATGTAGCCCTGTTAAGGCGTGAGCAACGCAATACCGAAGCTTCCTTATACCAGCTTGAACACTAAACTCAATGCATAGTAAAAATGCCACGCGCTGCGAATCACTCTTAAACAGATTGTTAGCTTGTGGCGAATACCTATCCTATTCTGGGTAGTAAATGCTTTCACCGACTGAATTTATGAGTGCAATTAAAAAATGGTATGAAGAAGATATATATCGTTGTAATTCAAAATCAATTGAGTTTAAACTTTGACCTTGGTAACCATTAAAACTTTCAAACTGAGATAGTTGTTCATCAACATAATATAAGTGCTTTATTTTATTATTAACCACTCGCAGTTCATTAATATTGCCATATGAACTTATAGCTGTAACATCAACTCCGAAATTTGACAGGCTTTGTTCCACTACATTCCAACGATGGGAAGAGTTATCATCAGGGTTAACCAATTTCGCTGCCCGATTAGTAAATTGTTCTATAGTCGCCCATAAGTTTATGATTAGACTTTCATTAGAAATTGCCTTAACTTGCTCTTGTTCTTCTTTCCAATTAAAGTTGGGAAATGAAATTCTAGCTAAATGCTTGTTTTCATCAGAAACTTCATCGAACATACGTGCATGATGCTCATTAAATTGATCATATATCGGCTCGTATTGTTCTTTATTGCTTTCATATATCGTCATAACATACCGATGAAACATTACAATATCATCAATTCTCTGCTTGGCTTTTAATCTCAAATCAAACCTTTCACTCGAATTTTCTCCTTCTGGAAAAACAAAGAAACTTTCTTTAAGTGCTAAATAGGTAATATCTTGAGATTTTTCTAGTTCATTTAATGTAAGTAACATAAACATTCTTTATTAAAATTTGCGATGAAGTAACTTTTGCAAGCTAACAACTTATGAAACACCATTTTGGTGGTTTATAGCACACCAAAACGGCGGTTAATAATGTTATCGGACAAAATTAGGCTTCTACTCAAAAAAGCAGGAATAAATTTAACTTTTTCAATGTCCGGTTATCGCTCATAGCAGCCTTTTATATCAAGCCCTAACCTATTCATCGAAACTATAAAATAGATATGAGCGGCTAAACTTATTTAAATCATGAGTACTTAAAATGCGAAATAGCATGAATTATACTGCGTAGTTCAGCTAACCCCTTTAAACGCCCAAGGTAGGAATAACCAGGCTCAGCATTAGGCTGTCCCGCTTCGCTTCCCTTCCCCATCTAATAAATGACCATGATGAAGGCGCATTGAAATTGGCATCGCTATGCCATGCATTTTTTCACGGCGTTTTTCTTCATTAAGCAATCCATCAATAAGCCCGCCATATCATTATCGTCATCAAGGTGCTCAGCTTCATAAAACGAACCATTGTCCTCACGAACAACATTTCTTAAATGCACAAAGTGAATTTAAGACCCAAACTCAACGGTCATATCGACCAAATTATTATCCGCACGCGCCAAAGTTGCTCATGGCTGCCAACAGTTGAGCAATTGCAGCTGTAATTGACTCACTTATACATGACCCTTCGCCATCAGGCGGCCCTGTAATTATATTTTGTTCAAGTAAGTTAATTTGCGCGTCATTCATTGTGTTAAAGTGAGCATACGCTTGCTCAATACGCGTTTCACTATAGCTTTGTTTAGCATCTGGGTGCTCAAGAACAAAAATTTCATACGCTACAAAATCGATCATATCGAATCAAAGTGTGGAACCTGTATGTTCAAGCGCATAACCTAAATTTATGCGTGTCCAGTTAACAACAGATATAAAGTTCTAACACACAGCACCAATGCATGCCTTACCAACACTTATTATTGATTGTTTATAACTTTCTATCAGTTGTTGGTAATTACCTTTAAGTGTTTTAATATCATTATGAATGCTCCCGATTATATCTCTGGCTTCTTACTTGGTTTATCACTCATTATAGCCATCGGTTCACAAAATGCTTTTGTCTTAAAGCAAGGCCTCAAACGCGAGCATATATTTTTCGTCTGCCTGTTTTGTGCGCTCAGTGATGCAATCTTAATATCTGCTGGCGTTGGCGGTTTTGGTGCAGTCACGGCACGCTATCCACAAGTAGTCGATATTGCCAAATTCGCTGGTGTCATATTTTTGTTAGGCTACGGGTTACAAAGTTTGTATGCTAGTGTACGTTTATCGCATGCTCTTGATGTCGACGGACAAGTAGTCACCAGTCTAAAAAAGGCGCTACTCCTCTGCTTTGGCTTTACGTGGCTTAATCCGCACGTCTATCTAGATACATTGGTGCTAGTTGGGATGGTTTCAACAGGAGCAAGCAGTAAAGTTGTATTTGCGGCTGGGGCAGTCAGTGCCTCGTTCTTTTTCTTTTTTGCACTAGGCTATGGCGCACGCTTACTAAGACCATTATTTGCCAAACCCAAAGCTTGGAACATACTAGATGCCTTAGTCGGCATACTGATGCTGTATTTGGCATGGCATCTATACCAAAGTTAAAACAGTGAGTAAATCCAACTATAAACAAAGGCTACAAAAACGAAAAAACCAAACACATTCATTGAACATGCTTGGTTAACCATTATAACGATTTATGATTTACAGTTTATGATGCCTTTTTGCGTTTTTTAGGCTTAACGAAGCTTAAATTCAAAAAATGCTCTAACGAGTCATCAAGAACATCTAACCAAGGCTCTGGCAACTCAGGTGCTAGTGTACCTGTCAAAGTAGAACGATAAGCCTTTTCTCTAAAGGTCATAATGCCGTCTTTTTTGTGCTCTTGCCATTCTTTTAGGATCTCGCCTTGCTTCTCTACTGCAAACTCAGGATAGTCAGTCGCATTGGTTAAGTCGCGAATATACGCGGCTTGGAAATCGATAGAATCATCAACCGTTACTGATTTATCATAAGTCGCTAGCCACTTTTGCTCATCTGCTTCCCGTGTCGTCAAGTCAGGCAATTCAATATTACCCATCATTACATCACGTGCATACCATGCTTGGGCATCAAACATATTAAAGGTAAAGTACTGATCCTGCATTCCTAGATAGATAAGCTTTGGATTAGGCTGCCAAAAGATACCCTTATACAAGTTGGCTGGATACAAGCAGTTGTGCGTTTGTAGACGCAGCTCATCAGGCAAGAATGGGAAATGAAACAAGTAGCCTGTACACATAATGATAGCGTCAAATTTTTGACTGGTACCATCTGCAAAATGCGCCACATCATCTTCAAAATGCGTCACTAACGGCACTTCTTTAATACCCTCTGGCCAGTCGTAACCAAGCGCTTGCGTGCGATAGCTGATAGTGACTGATTTGGTCCCATACTTATAGCACTGCGTGCCAATATCTTCAGCAGAATAGCTACTGCCAATCAGTAAGATATCTTCGTCTTTAAATTCTAATGCATCGCGAAAGTCATGAGCATGCAAGATACGACCTGGGAAAGTCTCTAAACCTGCAAAATACGGCATATTTGGCGTTGAGAAATGACCCGTTGCAACCACGACATAATCAAACTCTTCGACTTCTTGCTCATTGGTTTTATGGTTCATCACCGTCACGGTAAATTTTTGCGTGTCATCGTCGAAAGACACCCAACGTACCGGGCATTCAAAACGTATGTACTTTTGAATATCTTGCTTGTCAATACGGCCCATGATGTAGTCTTTTAAGACTTCACGCGGAGGATATGAGGGGATAGGCTCACCAAAGTGCTCATCAAAAGAGTAATCCGCAAACTCTAAGCACTCTTTGGGTCCATTTGACCATAGATAGCGATACATACTACCGTGCACAGGCTCACCATTTCTATCCAAACCTGTACGCCAGCTATAATTCCACATACCGCCAATAGCGTTTTGTTTTTCATAACAAACTATTTCAGGCAAGTCTTTTACGCCTGCTAAACGAGCCGCTTCAAAAGCACGCAGCTATGCTAAACCGCTCGGTCCTGCACCCAAAATAGCAATTCTGTTCTTACTCAAGATCAACTCCTGCTAAAAATAGTGGACAATTACTATAACACATAATTATCAATGGTATTTAGGAGCACTGCTAGTTAGTTATAAATGAGCAAAACCAGAACTTAAAACATTCTTAAACAAGACAGAATTTCTACTATTTTTTGTGCAAGAGTATACAAATACGATGGCTTTTGATTAAAAGTGAAAGGTTAGATGATTAGGTGACTAAACGCTCAAACATTCTATATTAAATTAGGGAACAGCGTACGTAGGCCGCTAACGATAATTTCAATAGAAACTGCTGCCAAGAGCATGCCCATGATTCGGCTCATAATATTAAGCCCAGTATCACCTAATAAGCGACTGATACGGCCTGCTGCCATTAATGCTAAATAACAAAACAGACTAATCAATAACCCTGCGATAATGACTGCAGATACCTGCAATATACCTGAGACTTGTGACGAATAAATAATGACAGTTGAGATGCCGCCAGGTCCGATCATCATAGGAATTGCTAAGGGTACTACTGCTGAGGCGGTACTTGGTGCTGCATATTTGTCAAATTCGACATCAAAGTTTTCTTGGTCAGGTTTGACTGGATTCCCCTCACCATTCAACATATTAAGAGCAATTAAAAATATCAGTATGCCACCTGCCAACTGAAACGAGCCAATCGAGATACCCAAAGCTCTCAGCAAGATCTCGCCTGCTACAGTAAAAAAACTAATAGTAATAAAGATCGTGACACAAGCTACCCGAGCAACCCTACGACGATCAATCATCGAGTAGCCGCGGGTTAAATCTAAAAACAGCGTCAAAGCTGCGAAAGGATTAATCAATACCACAAAGGCTAAGATAATCTTGATAATTTCAGTATTCACTGAGCGCTCGCTTGTTTAACGATAAAAATCAGGCAAAAGATAAGGCCATCGTGCGAGTGCAACGATGACCCAATAATCGGTTAACAGCGGCATTGTAGCATAGGCAGATAACCTAATTAAATCATTAACTTTGGTTAATATTTACACCTCTTAGTAATGAGCGAATTATTGCTCATTCAGCACTAATTCAGTACTGAAATCAAGACCGATATCTAATGCGGTCGTACTGTGCGTCAAATAGCCCATTGCAATAAAATCAACGCCCGTCTCTGCGACCCCTTGTACCGTTTTAGGGGTAATGCCACCTGATGCCTCAGTTTTAGCGCGACCTTTACACATTGCTACTGCTTGCGTCAATATCTCAGGTGACATGTTATCTAATAAAACTAAAGTTGCACCAGCATCTAGCGCTTGCTGTAGCTGCTCTAACGTATCGACTTCAACTTCAATCGGGATCAGGTGACCGGCGAAATTCTGTGCCTGCTTGATGGCAGTCTTGATATCACCTGCAATGGCAATGTGATTGTCTTTAATTAAAATCGCATCGTCCAAACCCAAGCGATGGTTGCGCCCGCCGCCACAGCGTACCGCGTACTTTTGTACCGTACGCAGACCTGGAATAGTTTTACGCGTACAGGTAATTTGCGCGGGATACTCTGCCACACTATCGACAATCTGCCGCGTCGCTGTCGCAATACCACTTAGATGCGTCATAAAGTTCAATGCGGTACGCTCGGCTGTCAATAGATGACGCGCGTTGCCGCTGACAGTTGCTAATACTGTATCAGCATCAACCAACTCACCATCAGCAACTTGAGCAGTAAACTCAATTTGCGCATCAACCAAAGCAAAGGACAATCGTGCCAAATCCATCCCACATATCACGCCTGCTTGCCGCGCTTTAATCTGTAATTGTGCTTGCATATCAGCTGGGATAGTTGCTTGAGATGTGACATCACCACGTCTACCCAAATCTTCTGTTAGTGCCACTTCAACCAATGGCTTAAGCAATACCTTATCTAATGCTGGTTCTTGTATGACTGTCATCTTTAGTCCTTTTTTATGCGCAATGCTTGATATGAATTTTATTTAATTAAACTCAAAATGAGCATAAATATAACTTAAAATGAGTAAGCTCGCAAGATAAGGTAATAACTTTCATTATTTCAATAATTTTATGAATAGTGAAAATGATATAGCCGATCTACTACAAATTAAATACAACGCTACTGAGGTAATTTTTGCGCAGCCTTTGTCTGCGTAGGCACAGCAAGCAAGGAAAAATTATCTCAGTAGCGTATTATAATTTTTTTACTACTTTTATTTAGGACTCGCTATAGTAGTTTGCTACCTATTTGCGCTTTGGAAGCTTACTGTCCATAAGCAAACTTTGTAGCTCAATGTCATGACAAAAACGATACAGTTTGGCCGGCCTACCGCGCTGAGTGCTACTGCTCTCTCCTGTCTTTATTACCAAGTTTTGAGAATCAAGCAAACGGCGAAAATTTTGCTTATGTAGCCGTACTCCTGATAATGCCTCAACGCTTTTTTGTAGCTGCGATAAGGTAAAAACATCGGGCATCAAACCAAAAATCAGTGGTCGATATTCAATCTTGGCTCGCAGGCGTGAAATGGCAGTAGCTATCACCCGGCGATGATCGTAATACATGGGTACGCCTATTAGCTGCGACCAATTTTCAGGTAAGTGAGCGGTTTTAGCGTTGGATAAATAGCTTGCTGGATAGCTTGGCGCTTCAGGTATCAACCCTGCTTCATAAAGCATTTCATAGCGTAGCAGTACATGCTCAGCCACCCACTTTCTGCCTTCATTATTGTTATCACTATTTGAATTAGTACCAGCGTCTTTGTGTTTGACATTTTCATCTGCCAAGAACGCTTCATTCAACCCCCAACACAGTCTGATGCGCTGATGACGACGGCGCTGCGCGGTTGTATCCTCCGTATCATTTGCCCAATCTAACAGTGTTGGCACAATAAAATCCATGATAATACTTGGCATACCTTCTAAGTGGTTTTCCCAAGGAAAATAATCGTACCAGTCGCGCCATATGGCTTGGCTCTGCAGCTCTTGTGTTTGGGTTTCTTGTACCAAACCCAGATAGCTGACATAAACCAACGCATGCCCATCGACACTACGTCTATTGGTATCGACAAAGGTATATAACTGCTCTATATACCCAAGTGGCTGCTGTGTTTGTTCTTCGACCCATTGACGTACGCCAGCTTGCAACGAGCGATGCAATGGCATGAGGGGGCCATTAGGTAGTAGCTTGCCTTGATCAACCGTTAAAACACGAGCGGTATGCTCGTTAATCGACACTAATACAGCGACCACTTCTGTGGTACCACTGCCTTGCTGATGTGCATGTGAGTAAGACAACGTCATAGTTCTTTATTATTATCCTTAATGGCTAATGATTGATAATTTGCGATTTATGTTGGACAAGGATCAGTATAGCGTGAATCATGATTTATCGTAGGAAACGGTTGTAATTATTAACTGAGAATACCGCTTAGTTCAAATCAATAAGAGCATTAATACTGTCCAAACTTATTATTTTAATTATAAAACATACAAAAACATCTTGTTTTTATGCTCAAAATGAGCATAATTAATATAGTTCTATTTATTAGCTGTTTTTAATTGATTTATTTTAGCGACATATTGCTTGTCGTTACCGCACAAAAGGCTTGCACTTATGAAAACTTATCCTTATGACGCGCCCATCATGAGTACTGATAATCGTATTGCTACTCAAATGAACATCGAATATGCCAAAGCTAGAATACCAGCAGACCTGACGCGCACCGAACGTCTCGCAGTTGAAGAAAACATTAAGCAGCTATTAAAAGAGCACAATGCAGTATTGGTCGCCCACTACTATGTCGACCCTTTTATTCAAGACTTAGCATTAGCAACAGGTGGCTGTGTTGGTGATTCATTGGAGATGGCACGCTTTGGGCAAGCGCATAGTGCGCAAACATTGATCGTCGCTGGCGTACGTTTTATGGGCGAATCGGCAAAAATACTAAGCATGGAAAAAACGGTACTTATGCCAGACTTGGAGGCTGAGTGTTCGCTTGACTTGGGCTGTCCTGCCGATGAGTTTTCAGCATTTTGTGATGTTCATCCTGAACGTACGGTGGTGGTCTATGCCAACACCAGCGCTGCAGTTAAAGCGCGAGCTGATTGGGTCGTGACCTCGTCCGTTGGTATCGACATCGTGCGTCACTTGCATGCCCAAGGCGAGCCTATCATTTGGGGGCCTGACCGTCATTTGGGTAAATACATTGCACAAGAGACTGGCGCAGACATGTTGCTGTGGCAAGGGTCTTGTCTAGTACATAACGAGTTTAAAGCGACTGAGCTGATACAATTAAAAGAAGAACACCCTGACGCTAAGGTTTTGGTACATCCTGAATCACCTGATAACGTGGTCGACCTCGCTGATGTGGTTGGCTCAACCAGCAAACTATTAAAATCAACGTATGAGCTGGATGCCGATACCTTTATTGTCGCTACCGACCTGGGTATCTTGCACGAGATGCAAAAGCGCTCGCCACACAAACGTTTCTTAGCTGCGCCGACCGCTGGTGAGAGCGCCAGTTGTAAAAGCTGTGCATTCTGTCCATGGATGGCGATGAATGGCCTAAAAGGAATTGAGCAGTGTCTGTCTCAGCGCAGCGGTGAAATATTAATGACGCCTGAGCTGGCAGCAGGTGCAAAAAAACCACTACAACGCATGCTTGATTTTGCCGAAGCGCAAAAGCAACGTGTGGCCGCGAGCGGAGATATTGTCAAAGACCGTGCGCTATTTGCTAACGTTGGAGCTGCCTAATATGAATGAGGCGCGCGTATTGGCTAGAGCAAACAATAACGCTACTACTGATGTTAATGATGTTAGGAAAACAGACGTACTTATTATTGGTGCTGGCCTAGCGGGACTAAGCACTGCTCTTGCTTTGCCAAAATCGCTGAGCATTATGATACTAAGTAAAGCAGCATTGGAGGTTTGCTCAAGTCATTACGCGCAAGGTGGTATCGCAGCCAGCTTGGACAAAAACGATTCAATAGCTGCCCATATCGCTGACACCTTGGTCGCTGGCGCAGGCTTATGTGAAACTGATAATACCACCAATATTCTAAGCGCTGGACAGCAAGCGGTACAGTGGCTGTGCGAGCAAGGCGTACCGTTTACTAAAATTCCTCAGCAAGAATCAAAAGATCATATAAAATCAGGTTTTGAGCTCTCTCAATTACATCTAACCAAAGAAGGTGGGCATGGCTGCCGACGAGTTGCCCATGCTGATGATGCAACCGGTCGACATATTATGGAAGCTTTGATTTTAAAAGCGCAAGCTGCATCTAACATCACTATCCTTCCCTACCATGAAGCACTTAACCTTTTAAAAAATAGCGCTAATCAAAATAACCAATGCCAAGGTGCGCTGGTTTTTGACCACATTAATAATCGTAAGCTTACCTTTCATAGTCGCGCTGTCGTAATGGCTAGTGGCGGCTTGGGGCAACTATTTAAACGTGCCAGCGCCCCCAATGTCTGTGTCGGCGATGGCGTGATGATGGCATGGCAAGCAGGCTGTCGACTAGCCAATTTAGAATTTATTCAATTTCACCCGACGGGGTTAGCGTTAGATGATAGCAGCTTTTTAATCTCTGAAGCACTGCGCGGTGAAGGTGGGCGGTTGTATTGTCCGCAAACCGGAAAGCGTTTTATGCTCGATATTGATAAGCGTGCAGAGTTAGCACCGCGAGATATCGTCGCCCGAGCGATTGCTGAGCAAATTAATGAGAATGAACTTGGCTACGTACATCTTGATATTAGTCACTTGCCAGCTGCATTTATACAAGCGCATTTTCCGCAGATTTATCAAACACTATTAGACATCGGTATCGATATTACTACCGATCCCATTCCAGTCGCCCCTACCGCTCATTATAGTTGCGGTGGCGTGGTGACGTCTGCTAATGGTTTGACCGATGTGCTAGGGCTGTATGCGGCAGGTGAAGTTGCTTATACAGGGCTACATGGAGCCAATCGCTTAGCGAGCAACTCATTGTCGGAGTGTGTGGTGGTTGGGCGCAATATCGCGGCTGACTTACCGCGCTATCTAAAAGCAACTGAAAAGTTAGATACAACGTCAATTTATACCAGTTTAGACCAATCAATCCATGACATTTGGACATTGCCAACGTTTGAAGATTGTCAGCGTATTACTTTGCCACCGTTTATTGAGTGTAAAAGTAACTTTAACGTTAATCACAACGTCAACGTCAGCATCAATACGAATGCCGACATCACTGCAATAACCGCAGAATTAAAAGCTTTGATGACGTCTCATATGGGTATTACTCGAGAAGCTAAATCATTAGCACAAGCACTGGTACAAATTCAAAAGTGGCAACAACAGCTTGGCTGTACAAACCCCAATCAAACGGATATCAGTAACAAAGATAACGCCACTATTCTGAATGAGTTGCCCTACTTTCAATTAGCAAGACAGTTGCGATTGGCGATCTTGGTTATTCAGTCTGCTTATCAGCGTCATGAGAGTCGCGGTGGACATTACCGAAAGGATTATCCAAACCTAGCAAGTAAGCCTAAAGTGAGTGTAATTGCCCCTTTATTGAACAGTTTGCCTAGTCATATTTACGCATCTGATAAATTTGCTGTAGTCGGTCAAGAATATAGCCAACAAGATAAGCTTTCGCGATCAGCTATTAGCACCTTATAAAATAGTGAGAATATGGCAATTTTTGTCTGCTTGTTCCAGCATTTATAGCCTAATATGATACAATCTCCAGCTTCCTAAAAACGCCTTCAAAAGCTGCGAGCCCATCATCATGCAAAGCCTAGTTACCCTTGTTTTGGTATTAATGCCAATGTTTATTGGCTTTGCCATTCCCTCTAATCCTAAAATGACTAGGCTTGCCGATAAAGGCTTGTCTTATTTGGTTTTTATCATCTTAACTTTGATTGGTATTGAGCTGTCGCAAGTAGAAGGGCTGAGTAGTCAAATAGGTGAAATCTCGCTGTATGTCACCATCTTATCGATATTGACTATCGGTACTGGGCTATTTGGCCTGATGATATTTGATCATCTAAAACCTTGGCAAGCCAAAAAACCTGTCGCAAAATCTAAAGAGCACCGCGTCAGTATTCGAGGTAGCTTAGCGCAAGTTTTTTGTGTCATGCTAGGTATGATCATTGGCTATTTCTTACCCGCTGATTATATGCCGCCTGAAAATACTATGACCGTCATGCTAATGATATTAATTTTACTGGTCGGTATTGGTCTCAAAGGTTCAGGCATTACTTTGAAAGAGGTGCTGCTTAATAAGCGGGGCGTTGAGATGAGCATCGTCTTTACCTTTGCCGTATTAGCAGGCGGTCTTGTTTTTGCCCTGCTATTTAGTGAAGTGTCGTGGACGAAAGGTTTGGCACTAGCGTCTGGCTTTGGTTGGTATTCGCTATCAGCAATCGTTATGACCGATGCTTATGGCGCAGTTTGGGGCAGTGTCGCCCTATTTAATGACTTGATACGTGAGTTTTTTGCCTTGATATTTATTCCTGTGTTTATGCGTAAGTATCCATCAGCTGCGGTCGGCCTTGGCGGCGCAACCAGTTTAGACTTTACGCTGCCAATTATTCAACAGTCAGGCGGTTTAAAGGTCGTGCCACTGGCAATTAGCTTTGGTTTTATTATTAATATCGTCTCGCCGGTGTTGATGGTGCTGTTTTCGGCTTTTTAAAAACCGACCGTTTTTTTGACGTTATCATTCAGATTTAAATATCTCGCAGCGCTTTAGATATGGTTCATAGTTTTTCCAATCACTTGGGTTTTCTATATTTGCTAGGTCTTTGACTTGCGTACTTGCTTTGACAGTTACCCTTCTATCTTTTGACTCTATACCTGAAAGATCACTTTCGCTAAAGTCTGTAGCTATAAATGGATATCTATCTGAGCAATCATAAGTAGAAATACGATCAGAGGTAATGTGATGTTTTTCTACTAACCTATTCCTGACATTAATAGCACGGTTACGTGATAAATTATTTTCATCAGGCGCTATCATCGCAAGCTCGTTTGATGCTACATGACCAAAAATAAAAACCTTGGCATCTGGTTGTTCATGAAGGTTTTCTTCAATTATTGCAAGTGCTTGATCATATTCGTCAGTTAATTGACTGCTCATCGGTTCAAAAAATCCTTGCAACTGCATTTCTAGCGAACCTGTATAAACCACTACTGGACAGCCTTTAGCATCGACCACTACGTTAGGTGGCGTTTCAGGGCATTCATCTATGGCATCAAGCACACCATCGCCATCTAAATCGCTATCCGCCTGCATCGTCCTGATGTTTTCATATTGCGGTATAGTTTCGGTAGTTTGGCAGCCAGCTAATATTATAGATGCTGCTAGTAACAACAACGTGCGATGGGTTTTAATGGTCATTATTACGCTCTCTTCATCTAGAATAACTAAAGGCCTTGCCTATCATCACTTTCACGTTTTTTAAAATGCTCAATATATTACTCAACATTACTAATAAGCGCATAAATACGCTGGTTGAGCCAACTGTTTTCGGCATCATTTAGCGCAATCGGGCGCTCTGATCCATAGTAAACGGTCTTAATACGATCAGGATCAATATTATGTTTCATGATCATATAATTTTTAATCCCTTCCACACGGTATCTTGATAATGTTTGATTGGCGCTAGTTTCTTCACGCTTGGATATATGCCCTTCAACACGCATGACAGCGTCCAAATGATCTTGCATTTTTTTGCCTGCGTTATCTAGCTGTTCATAATACTCACTTTTTATCTCACTGCTATTTTCATCATAATAGGCTCTAGCTTCCATCATAAATTCGTTTTCACCAAAAAGTAAGGAATGGGGACAGCCTCTTTCATCGATGACTACATTCCACGGCGTAGCAGGACATTGGTCGATGTCGTCAGGAACGCCATCGCCATCTGAGTCTAAAATCGCTGGAACGACGAGCGCTACGATAGGCGCTTGCTGATTAGCCGCTACTAATTGTGGCGTAGTTTGACATGCATATAAGTTCAAAGCGCTGCTAAAAATAATAATCGCCGAATATATACTTTTTTTCATAGCAAACTCCTTTTCAGTTAAACTCCACTCGCCTGCTTCGCAAATAGCCGCATTAATGGCTTAATCTTCCCCACACGGTACATACCTTCGCTACGTATCTGCTGGATGGGACGTAGCTGAGCGATGTCTCCTGCAAATAGCCAATTAAGCGCTGAAAAGCTATGCATCATTAGACTATTATGGGGACGGCGCAGACGCTCATAAGTACGTAGGGTTTGATTGGTGCCCCAAAGCGTACTGCCACTACGGGCAAAGTCATGCATCAGCTGTTCACTTAGCGCTTGAACATCGAGCATCCCTAGGTTTAGCCCTTGTCCAGCGAGTGGATGCACGCCATGCGCAGCATCACCAATTAATACCAAATTATCAGCGACATAACTCTTCGATTGTTGCGCGGTCAGTGGAAAGCTGGCGATTGATTCAATCTTATGGATAGCGCCCAGCTCGTAATGACAGGCAGCAGCCAGTTTATCAGCGATGTAGCGCGGCTCTTCTTCAAGCAATGCTAATGCTTGATTGCGCGGTAGTGTCCAGACAATCGACTGCCAATGTTGCGGACTGGCTTTATCTTCATCAGTGATATCCGCTAATGGCAACAGTGCCAGCGTGCCGGTCGGTAACATGGCTTGGCGGGCGGTGGCTTGATGGGGTTTGGCAGTTTGAATCGCACAGCAAATCGCCGTTTGATTATAATCAAGGATGTCAATCTCAATCCCGGCTTGCTTACGCACAAATGAGCCACGACCATCTGCACCAATCAACAGTTGGGCATCGATAGCTGTATCATTATCTAAAGTCACACGGTAGCCTTGCTGTGCTCCTAACCAATCCATTCCCACAACTTTATGTCCAGCGATGACAGTCAGATAGTCACTGACATCTTCCTCAGACAGACACTGCCACAAGGCATACTCGATGACCGCTGGTTCAACCATACTGCCAAGTAGCTCTGGCGCAATGCTCTCACTATCGCCAAATAATAGCTCGCCTATGCCATTGAGCTGCCATACCTGCATCTGCGAGTAATCCGCCTTGCGTCCAGATAGTGCTATCTTTTGCCAAGCGCCTACGTCTTTTAGCAGCACAATACTGGCGATGCTCAGCGCATAAACGCGGGCATCGCGGCGGCGTAGCACTTGCTGCCATGCAGACTTATCTCGGACAGGACGCGCATCGATTAAGGTCACGGGCATTTTGGCCTGCGCCAGCTTTAGCGCCAGCGTCGCACCGACGATACCGCCGCCGATAATGAGTGTATGGTTGTTTGTCATAAGTTAGCTCTCGATATCAGGACGTGTTAGGGCGTGTCTTCAATTCAATTGATAGTTATCTAAATGGACTAAAAATAGCGCATCACTTTAGTTATGGATATAGTCGTTCTACTATAAAATAAACACAGTGCTACTGGGATGGATTTTATGCAGCCTCTGGAGTGATGAAGTCACATAGCAAGCAAAGAAAACTTATACCAGTAGCACGCTGGCATAGCTGTATTCTTCTTATTTAGGATTAACTATATTACGATTTTAAACCCATCGCATAATTTGCCACCAGCGGCTTAATGTTGGGCAGCTTATCAAAAGCAATCAAAGCAACATTACGCGCCAGCTTTACTGCTGGATTGGGATGAGTAAAGCCATGAACGACCGCATCGCAAAAGCGAATAACGCGTTTTTGATCGCTTAGACGCGCTTTTTCATAGCGTTTAAGCAGCGTTGGGTCGCCGATATCTGCACCCTTAAGGACTTGTGCACTCATCATTTGCGCTAATACATGTGCATCACGCATACACAGATTAAAGCCTTGGCCGGCCACAGGATGCAAGGTATGAGCAGCATTGCCCATGATGACGCAGCGACCATCTGCTTGCTTATCTGCCAGTACGCGTGTCAGCGGATAAGCACCGCGGCGACCAGCAGCGACAAACTTGCCAGCACGCTCACCAAATGCTTGCTGTAAGGTCGCCAAAAAATGCGCGTCGTCTTCTAGGTATTTATCTTCTTCACCTGTTGGACAGACCCAGACCACCGAGCGTCTATAGCCCTTTTGGTACTCATCATTGCCGTCACCTGCTGGATCGGTCAAGGGCAACACTGCAAGCGGCCCTGCTGGACTAAATCGCTCAATCGCTTTATGCTCATGCGGCTTGTCTGTCTCTACCACACCGACGATAGCGGTTTGCTGATAATCATAGGTCGTCGTACCAATATCTAATAACTGACGCACGGTAGAGTCCCGCCCATCACAAGCAACTAACACACTGGCCTCTAGTTGTTGTTCGTGCTCTGCTTCGCCATAATAGCTAAAGCTGAGCGTTATACCATCGCTCTGTTGTTCCACGGCAATGACACTAGCATTATCAATCAAAGTAATTAGCGGTTCTTGCTGAGCCGCCAGTAATAGCTTACGTCCAAGCCAAGCGTTTTCCATCACTTGTCCGAATGACTCTACCTGCTCTTCTGCTTTATTAAGCTGTGCGCGCCCAAAGCTACCTTGCTCACTGATTTGCACGGCATCAATGCGGCAGGCATGACTTTGCAGCTCATCCCACAATCCTATCTCTTGGTAAATCTGTACTGTGCGCCGTGATAATGCTGTATTGCGACTGTCTAAATAATGACTGCGCGTACTGTCATCATTTGGGCTAATAGTTGGGTAGCTCATCTTTTCTAGCAAAGTACTGGCGATACCATGATGGGCCAGTAACAAAGCAAAGGATAACCCTACATGACCGCCGCCTGCGATCAGTACTTGCTGCTCAGTCATGGCCATTTTATTATTTTTCGTATCGAAAGTCTGATTGCTGGTGCTCGATTGCATAGCATTTGTCTGCGCTGACATATTTGAATGAGTATCTTGTATCATTATTATTCCTATTGGAACTGATTGGATAGAGCTGTTATACACGCTTACTAAGTATTTTTTACTGCATTATTGACAATGATTCAACCGATTTTGAGGCATTTATATAACGACTAGGCCATGTTTTGATAGCTGATAGATTACCACAAATTGCCCAAATCTCTGTGTCCTTTACAGTAAGCTTAAACCGATGTCGTCCATCAACAATTTTTTCATACAACAGAAAACTGATAACCAGTGTAAGTGTTGCAATCCCCATACAAAAACCAAGCTATCCGGCCTTAGGTATGGCTTGAAATTTAAAAACTATCAACCATAATAAAGGCAGGATAGTTACTTATCACCCTTTATATATCTAACAATTTTACTGTCGTTTTTCTACTACTCAAAATTAATAAGTTTCTACCATTGTTTTATTTATTAAGACCCTAGATTCGCTGATATCTAAGAGCATCATTGGGAACAAATACAAGGATAATCGCTTGACTGATTCTATGAACCGCCGTATAAAGTTTGAATCATTGACGCCAGCGCAGCTCAAAACTGTGCTTGGTGAATATAACAATCACATGAAATACCTACAAGACCGTCTCGATATCAAAATCAGCCAACGTCAAGGCGACTTTTGCCTGAGCGGTGATGTGACTGCTGTTGAACGCGGTGAACGCATCATTTATAAGCTGGTTGACGAAGCTCAAAACACCAAAGATATCAGTGCAGAAGAGTTGCATCTTATCATTCAGTCTAGTATCTCGCGTGAGCAAGATAGAGAAGATGAACAACAAGAGCAAGCTGCTGATAACGAAGACGATTTGGATAATTTGGAGTCGGCAAGTGACTTTACCCCCATCAGTCTACGTACTCGTAAAGGCAAAATTATCCCACGCGGTGGCAACCAGCAGCGTTATGTAAAAAACGTGCTCAGCTCCGATGTATCGTTTGGTATTGGCCCTGCCGGTACGGGTAAGACTTATCTTGCGGTAGCCTGTGCTGTCGATATGATAGAGCGTAATGAGATCGAGCGCATTTTGCTGGTCCGTCCAGCGGTAGAAGCTGGGGAGAAGCTGGGCTTTTTACCGGGTGACTTGGCACAAAAAATTGACCCCTACTTACGCCCTTTATATGACGCACTATATGAAATGCTTGGCTTTGAAAAAGTTGGCAAAATGATTGAACGTCAAATTATCGAAGTTGCGCCATTGGCCTATATGCGTGGGCGCACGTTAAACAACTCATTTGTGATTTTAGATGAAGCGCAAAACACCACACCTGAGCAAATGAAAATGTTTTTGACACGTTTAGGCTTTGGCTCGCGAGCCGTCATTACAGGGGACATCTCGCAGGTCGATCTGCCACGTGGTACTAAATCTGGACTGACGCAAGCGCTAGATATCTTAAGCGGTATCGAAGAGATCCATATCACTCGGTTTGATTCAAAAGATGTGGTACGCCATCAGTTGGTACAACAAATCGTTGAAGCTTACGATGTGTTTGACAGTGAGCAGTTGATATTGGAAGAAAAACGCAAACAAGAGCGTATTGCTGAGCAAGAGCGTAGACAAGCGGTGGCGGATGCAGTCTCCAAGCTGTAGCTAAGCATCTTTAAACAGTGTACGTCTAACTCAAAAGACCGGATTACTAAAAATAGTGATCCGGTCTTTTAATTAACATTAAATAAAATTAGTCTTGATAAGCGTAATATAATGAGTTCAGTACAAAAACGATACAGTGGGACTGGGATGAATTTTACGCAGCCTCTGTCGGCGCAGGCACAGCACGCAAGGAAAATTTATACCAGTTCCACGTTGACATACAATGTATCTGTTTTATTTAGAATCAACTATACCTCTCCTTAAGGTGAAGCTATGAACCAATCTAACAACGATAATATAAACGTACTAAAGACAAGTGAACTAGACAAGGTTGAGCTTGATGTCAGCGCTATTGATAGTATCGATGAGGGGTTAATCAGTTGTTACTATAGTGAAGAGTGTCTATTACCAATCATAGTAGCGACTTTAAAATATATAGATAGACATATCGAGAACGGACTGACGCTCCCCTACTTCGCTAATATCAGCCTTGAGATATGGCAGGATAAAGTCAAAGCGTTGGATGTATATATTACCGACAAGACTGAAGGTCGTGAACTGAACCTAGAAGCGCGAGGCAAAGATTACGCAACCAACATTCTGTCGTACCCAAGTGAGATGCCAGCTAATATTATCGAGCTAATGCCAATGCTGCCACTTGGTGAGCTAATCATATGTCATGACGTCGTGGAGTGCGAAGCAGTAGAGCAACAAAAAACAGTGGAACAGCACATCAGCCATCTACTAATACATGGCTTGCTGCATCTATTGGGTTTTGATCACGAGCTTGGACAGGCCGAACAAGATGAGATGGAAAGGTTTGAGATAGAGGTTTTGGCAAGTTTGAACCTACCAAACCCCTATCTACCAAACGTTTGATTTTGACGAGGTCAGTTTTTTGACCTAATCAATCTCTTAAAACAATCAGTCCTTGGTCATGGGCAGTTTTTGTGATTGGCCCATCTGGTTAATCATCTGATCCAAGCCTTTAACATGGACACTGCGCTGCGGGAATGGAATCTCGATTTTTTCATCATCCAGCGCATATTTAAACTGCTCAAGCAAATCACACTGCATGGTCCACCAATCTGCATTGGTTGTCCAAACATTTAGCGTCAGATCAACAGAATTATCACCCAGATTGGTCACTCGTACAATAGGCTCAGGGTCAGTAAAGGCCATCGGATTATTTCTGGCCAAGCTTAGCATCACCTCTTTAGCGGTTTTAATGTTGGCATCATAGCCAATACCGACCGTGATATCGACGCGGCGATTGGGCAATGCAGTATAATTGATTACAGCTGATGTGGTGATATCGCCATTTGGGATGATGATATCGTGATTGTTTATCGTAGTTAGATGAGTGTTAACCAAAGTAATTTCAGTAACTGTCCCTGTGTAACTGCTAATCTGTACATAGTCACCAGTTACAAACGGCCGAAAAGTCACAATCATAATGCCAGCGGCAAAGTTTGACAACTGATCTTTTAACGACAAACCAATCGCGACCGCAGCACCGCCCAAGATAGCAACGACTGAGGTGGTTTGTACGCCAACTTTGCTCAGTGCGGCTAAGACCACAATGACCAGCAATACGCCGTATATAAGACGACCTAAGAAACTGGCGACAGTATCATCCAAACGACTACGTAGCATGATACGATGAGCAAATGTCACGGCCTTTTTGGCAAGCCAGCGACCTATTACAAATATTAGTATCGCTAAAGCCACTTTAAACATTAAGCTTAATGCATTATTCGTTAATGTCGCAACATCAATAGTAAAACCTAAAAATTCCATACCGACTCTTTATTTTATAGCTTCGTTTGTTTATCAGATTTACGGTCACAATTAGATACCAGTTATCTCTTTAATGACTCTGGTATCTTAACCTGCTTATGCCAATGGTTTGTATTCTGTTTTATCTAACGGTTCTTTGATACCCTATCTGTAAACCCACTGCTCTTCACTTACTTACTCTTAATAGGTGACTTCTACTTTATCACTATAACGATAGGTACGTATCAAACGCAGCTCGACAATATCCTTCATATCTACAGTAAACTTCCCAAAAGGTGCAGCTTGGCGTACTGATTGCTTGGCGGCTTCATCTAATATCGTTGAGCCTGAACTTTCAAGCAAACGGATGGCTTTGATGTTGCCATCGTTACTAATAATCACCATAAGGCGTACTTCACCTGTGATACCTTGGGCACGCGCCTGAGCCGGATAGTGCAAGTTGCCAACCCGTTCGACATGCTCACGGAAGGTTTCGATATAATCTGCTGCAGCGCCGCGTGTCGTCGAGTTACTATCAATGGTCACCACTTTAGATTTGGTGGCATATATCTGTTGACGCTGAGACAACTGAGCCTCTAAAGTTGCAATCTGCTGCCGTAGTCTCTCTTCTTGCGCCATCATATCATCTTGTGCTTGCTTGCTGTCATTATCTGCTTCTACATCGGCTTTACGCCAACTCAAAGTAGTACGTAGATAGCTTTCTTGATAACGCTGTTGACGTACTTGGCGCTGCAGATTGATAGCATCTTGCGTTTTACTTATCTGCTCTGATGTTAATGGACTCGTTTGAGTGCTTTCTTGTCGCACTTGTTGGCGCACTGAGCCTCCACCTTGCTGTGAAGCATTAGCAATATAATGAGCATCTTCGTTTGGCTGCATATTATCTGTCAAAGCTTTTGCCACATCTTGCATCAACGCAGCAGGATCTTGTCCCATAGAAAAGCTGATACCAAAGATAAGGACAGCATGTGTTAACAACGCAATAACAATAGCAACGGGTAAGCTAAAATCACGCGTCGCAGTTTGCGCAGAAAAATGATAGCTTTGAGAGTCTTTAATATGGGCCACAATCAATCTCAAATTATAAGCGTAAAAACACCGGACATCATTTTAGTCTGATTATTCCGCATCATGCAGCTCTCTTATAAGCAATAATTATGCCGACCAATCATGGTATTCGCGCTATCATAACATGGGCAGCAGTTATGTCGCTATACGACACTTTATCATAATCAAAGTGCAAATAAAGCTTGTGACTAAAAGCCTTGCGACCAACTTGTGCTTGCTTGACACTCTTCGTTATGTTTTTTAGGTTATTTGCTACAATATAAGGCCTTGCGTTTTTTGGTATGCTATTTTGCTATATACTATTTTCACTCGTCATAGTGCTATCTACGCTATCGATTAGCGTCTGACGATTAATCATCTGGTAAAAACAATCCTACTATAATCATAAGGATAACAAGTTTGAGTAACTTCGATAACTTCGATAATTTCGATGACTTCTCCGATAATCTTGGCTATCAATTCAACGAGTCGTTTAGTGACGGTTGGGAGGGCCTAACCCAAAGTATTAAGAATATTTATAATAAAACTGCTGATAAGCTGGATGATGAATTGGCTTTGCCAGTTGCCCAAAAATACGTCAACGATGCGCTGCAAAAGTTCGTCACGGACAATGTCAAATCTATTTTAGAGTTGAGAGTCGAGTTACACGATGATTGGTTTCGCCTATACTGTACAGTAAATGCTGCTGGCATTTATGCTGAAGTAGCTGGTAATTTTAGTTTAGTACATGCCCAACTTGATCGTAATGTGCAGCGTTTTGTGTTTGGTCAGTTGACCTATACAGATGTGCTTAACTTACGCTGCGAATCATTCTTAAAGCTTCAAGGTATCAAACTTGCTATCTGGTTTTATCATAGCGTCCTAAAAAAAGACCCTTTAGGCGTAATTTTAACTTATATCAATATCGCCCGTGCTAAAGAAGATATCATTTATCTCGATATCAATCGCTGGCTTAAGAAGAACCAAAAAATCATGAGTACCCTACACAAGGTACAGGTAAATTACGGAGAGGTTGAAGAAGATCAATTGATTCTAAAAGCGCAGATCAATTATCGCGACTTATTGGGCAGTAGTAGTGGCGAAGATATCATTGGTGATGATGATGAACCCGAATTAATGCATGGACCTATCAATCCTATAAATGACGCAACTGAGCCCAGTACAGAATAGCTACGATCTATATTACAGCTTTTATTGGGTAACAAAAAACGCTGCCAATGGTTAGATTGCAGCGTTTTTTTAATCATTTGTCATTTCTCTCAAAGCCAATGACTTATCTATCGATTACCAATAGTTTTCTACTGCAATGTTTCCTTCACCGCGGCGGTTCATAACAAAGCCTAATTCTTTCAAGGTCTCTTTGGTATCTTCCACCATTTCTGGATTACCGCACAGCATCACATGAGCGCTATCATTATCTAGCTTTATGCCAGCCTGCTTCTCAAGCTCACCATTTAGTAATAATTGTGGCAAACGCTCGGTAAGTGCACCCTCCATAGGTTCACGAGTCACAATCGGCACAAAGATTAAGCGGGCAGGATCATCAACTAACGAACCAAAATCAGCTTGCAACTGCTTTATCTGCTCAACGTACGCCAGCTCTTCTTTTGAGCGCGCACTATAGGCTAGGACGATATGCTCGTAGTCTTGCCATGTTTGCAAATCTTGTAGCATCGACAAAAAAGGTGCCAAGCCAGTGCCAGTTGCAAGCAACCATAAATCTTTTGGTAACGGCTGTTGATAGCGAGCCAAAGTTAAAAAGCCAAATGGCATAGTATTGAGGAGTAACTCATCTCCCACTTGGAGATGCTGCAACTGTGAGGTAAACGCCCCATCAGGAATCACAATAGAGAAGAACTCCAGCACTTCATCAAACGGTGAAGATACTATCGAGTAAGCGCGGAATATATCCTCGTCCGGCGCGGCGTCAGTTACTTGGCTTGGTGTCTTGTCTTGCTGCTTGTAGTATTGTAGCTTACTAGGATTGACGCCCAAACGTACAAACTGCCCGGCAGTAAACTTAAAGCTGTCTGGACGCGTTACGGTAAAGCTAAACAGACTGGGTGTCCAAGTGGTCTTACTCAGTACTTTAACGGTTTGAATATTGTCTTCACTCATAATAATTAGTCACTTATATTTTGTTAATTTTTGCGTGGTTATTAAAACGAACAAATAAAAAAGATGCGCCAAGCTTATCATAAACTCAGCGCATCTTGGTTTTCTATCAGTAACTGCTACAGCGCAGCTTAAGTTAAGCTTATTAAGCCTCTTTATATATAGCTTATATTACCAGATACGAGCCATACTCGACCATACAATCATACTGTTGGGTAATATACCAAAGAAAATAATCACTGCGGTCACACCGATGACCATCAGTCCACCCATGCGAATGCCCCATTGTCCTGCCACATCAAACTCAATAAACTCTTTTGGACGTTTAAACAGTGTCAGCATGACACGTAAATAGTAGAACAACCCGATAGCACTACCCAAAACAATCATCGCAGCCAAGAACCAGTTCGTACCCTGAACAGCTGCCAGTATGGCAAATAGCTTGGTAATAAAGCCAGCCGTCAATGGAATACCAGCCAATGAGAGCATCATAATTGTCATAACAGCCGTTAGTACCGGACGACGCCAGAACAATCCTTGATAATGTATCAGCTCATCAGCTTCACCGGCCAATCGATAAGGGCTAGACATTAAAGTCACAACACCAAACGCACCGATAGAAGTAAAGGCATAAACGGCCATATACATACTAGTGATGCTATCAGCGGCACTACCAATACTAACGATTACAATCAGCACATAACCCATATGAGCAATAGAAGAATACCCCAGTAAGCGCTTTAAATTGGTTTGACGTACTGCCAATAAGTTTCCGACCAAAATAGACAAGGTTGCCATGACCATAATTAGTATCTGTACTGATGGTAATGCCAATAAAGCCGTATCAATCAAAAAGCGGACAGCAAGTGCCATCATAGCAACTTTAGAGACTGAAGCCAGATAAGTCGCTATAGGAGCTGGCGCTCCCTCGTATACATCTGGCGTCCACATATGAAAAGGAGCTGCTGATAGCTTAAAAGCAATACCAAACATCATTAATGCCGTACCCAATATCAGTAATGGTGATTCAAATATATCACCCAATACTAAGCTAATAGGTTTGAATGCCAATGAGCCAACTTGGGCATAAATGAAAGCCATCCCCATCAATAAGGTAGCAGAGGCAGTCGCTGACAATACTAAGTACTTAAGCCCCGATTCAAGTGAGCGATTACGTAAAAAAGTATAAGACAGCAGACCATATAGCGGTATAGACAACAGCTCTAAGCTCATAAAGAATGCCGCCATATGCTGCGCCGATACCATTAAGAGCGCGCCAGTGGTCGACACTAACATCAGTAAGTACAGCTCATCTTTATTGTCTTTAAGATTGGCCAAATACGCGTAAGCTAATGTACAACATGCCAATGCACAGATAAAAATAACGACCATATTAAACTGAGCAAAATTATCGATTACAAATAACTGCTCAGCGCTTGGCAATGCATATCTGCTGTCTACTACTCCTCCTATTTGTGCAAGTAGGATAAATAGACCAACGTTTAGTCCAGTCACGGTAATAGTGCCAGTGATAACATGCGAGCGCTTAATAGTAATCGCAATCATGGCCAATAACGTTGTAACCACTACTGCAATGATTGGTGCATAAGGCATTAGCCCCATCAAATCATTCATCGTAATATCATTCATGACTTAACGTGCCTCCATTGCATCAAGTAACTGTGACGCATCTACTTGAGTGATTTCACTGTAGACATATGCATTATTAATCCACTGCATGGCTTGACTTGATGTATCCAGTATCGGCTGCGGGTAAAGGCCAAGCCATACCAATCCAGCCGCTAACATCAGTAGTAATGACAGCTCACGCTTGCCCAGGTCTTTTAATTTGCGTGTTGGCAAACCATGTGATTTGGTCTCGTGCAACGCCACCTCTTCGATATTATTAATCCCAAACAGTGCGCGGTAAATTAAGATTAAAGAATATAAACCAGCCAACACTAAGCTAAAGGTTGCTAGTACTACAAATACGGGGTACTGAGCAAATGCGCCAAATAAAATCATGAATTCACCGATAAAGTTACCTGTACCAGGAATACCTAGAAGTGCCGCGCAAAAGAACATTAATATCGGAGCATAATAACGAAACTGTCCCCACATACCGCCCATCAAAGTCAGATCGCGAGTATGTAGACGCTCATAGAGCTGCCCTGCCATGATAAATAGCGCAGCCGAGCTAAGCCCGTGCGCGAGCATCTGAATCATTAAGCCTTGCAGACTGAGTAATGTGCCTGCATAAATCGCCAAAACCACAAAGCCCATGTGCGAAATACTGGTATAGGCAAGCAAGCGCTTCATATCGGTTTGCATAAAGGCAAGCCATGCCCCATAAAAGATACCAATCGTACCTAACGTAATCGCAATCGGTGCAAACTCTTGAGACGCTGCAGGAAATAAAGGTAATACAAAACGAATCAAACCATAAGCTGCTGTCTTAATTAGTACCCCTGCCAAGTCCACCGAGCCTGCTGTTGGTGCCTGCGCGTGAGCATCAGGCAACCAGCCATGAAAAGGAATAATTGGCAACTTGACGGCAAAACCAATAAAAAAGCAAAGCATGATTGGATATTCCCAGCCGCCAAGTGGCGTACCGAGCAAGTCATTATAATTAAAGCTAACCACACCGCGATTGGCATAATTGAATAGTACTAATAACAAGATACCAATGAGCATGATAAGCCCAGAAGCTTGGGTATAGATAAAGAACTTGGTGGCAGCGTATTCTTTAGTCTTACCACCAGCGACATCATGACCCCAGATAGCAATCAAGAAATAGATAGGAACCAGCATCATCTCCCAAAAGAAAAAGAAGAGGAACATATCAATCGCTAAGAACACGCCTATAACGCCGCCCAAACTCCATAACAAGTTCAGATGAAAAAACCCAACACGGCGTTGAATCTCATTCCATGAACAAGCAACAGCAGCAACACCAAGTAACCCTGTCAGTGCAATCATCAGCAGCGACATACCATCTATTGCTAAATGAAAGCTAATACCAAAACTTGGTATCCATGGCACATTATATTCAGCGACCCATGGCACAGCAGATTGCGGTGCTATGACTTGCTTACTCATGCCTGAAAAGTCGCCATACTGCCATAATACAAGTGACAACCCAAAGGTCAGCATCATGCCGATCAAAGCAATCCACCGCGGCAGACGCTTGTTTATTCGCTCAACCAACCAGCATAACAACCCTGCAATAAATGGAATTGCAATCAATGCTGGCAGCATCCACGTTTGTTGTAACTCTATCATCTTATACCACCATCATCATTACCAGCACTAACAGCACAGCCATACCCAAGCCAAAACTTGCAGCATAACCTCGAAGTGACCCTGTTTGCGTTGCAGACATCGCTTTGTTCCCTGCTGATGCCAACATAGGTAATATGTTCCATGTTTTATCAATGGGATCGGCTTTAAATAAGCGACCAATGAATAAAAAGGGTTTTACAAAAATCAAATCGTATAGCGCATCAAAGCCCATACCGTTATAGCACCAGTAATATAGCGCGCCACCAATACTTGATTGTTTAAAGCGCGATAACATCCGGCCCTTATCAACCACATATAATAAAGCGGCTATTATCAATCCAGCCAGCATTGCACCCATCGCGATATATTCCGCCGTATGTTTGGCGTGCGCTTGACCTGCAACTTCTAATAAATGCCCTACGCTCTCTGGCAACACACCTTGTAACGGTGGCGTTATGAGTGCGCCCACTGCCGTGGATAGTACTAACAGTACAGTCAATGGCAACCAATACGACACACCAGATAACTTATGTGCAGGTGTTTTCTCTTCGCCAAAAAAGACAATCCAAATCATACGGAAAGTATAGATTGCCGTTAAGAATGCACCGAATACACCCATATAGAATAAGACTTGATGACCAGTAGCATAGGCCTCCCAAAGAATGGCTTCTTTGGAGTAAAAACCTACCGTCACCCAAGGTATGGCTGCAAGCGCACCGCCACCGACGATATAGCACCAAAATACCAATGGTATCTTTTTGCGTAAGCCGCCCATCTTAAAGATATCTTGCTCATGATGGACTGCAAGGATGACTGCACCTGATGATAAGAATAGCAAGGCTTTAAAGAAAGCATGGGTCATCAAATGGAAGATCGCACCTTGCCATGCACCAACGCCTAATGCTAAAAACATATAGCCGATTTGACTCATGGTCGAATACGCTAAGATACGCTTGATATCTGTTTGCACTAATGCGCAAAAACCAGCGACAACAAGTGTCAACGCGCCTACTGCCCCGACCCAATATAAAAGAATACCAGGAGTCAAAATAAATAACGGATGCATACGTGCGATTAGATAAACGCCCGCGGTCACCATGGTCGCTGCGTGAATCAAGGCCGAAACGGGTGTTGGGCCTGCCATCGCATCGGCAAGCCACGTATGTAGTGGCAACTGTGCGGACTTACCCATTGCACCGCCAACCAGCATCATAGTAGTCAACATCATCGTTGGATTGTTAAGATCAACCATCTCTGGCGCTCGCGTAATAATCTCTTGAATATTGAGCGTACCAAATTCACGAAACAGTAAAAACAGTCCAAATGCTAAGAAGACATCACCGACACGAGTAACAGTAAAGGCTTTCATCGCAGCTCGGCCATTGGCACGATCTTCAAAGTAAAAACCAATCAATAGGTATGAGCAAATACCTACGCCTTCCCAGCCAAGATAGAGCAGTAATAAATCGTCTGCGAGTACCAGCAACAGCATGCTGGCGACAAATAGGTTCATATAACTAAAAAAACGGGCAAAGCCTTTATCACCTTTCATATACCAAGCGGCAAACAGATGGATTAAAAAGCCAATACCAGTAATAATCCCAGTCATGGTCAATGCTAAACCATCAAAGCTTAGAGCAAAGCTTGGTGCAAAGTCGCCAACTTGAAACCACGTCCATAGCGGTACTTGCACGACCGTACCTGCTGGATTGTCCATTAAAAAAGCATAACTGGCAACCAAGGTACACAATGCTGATAACAGCATGCTTCCAACACCGACGAATGCAGCGGCTTGCTCAGTCAGCTTGTCACGCATAAAGGCTAATATTAAAAAGCCAATGAGCGGAAGTATAAAGGTTAATGGTAATAAACTCATGACATCATCCCTTCATCTCATTGGCGCTATCGACATCGAGATGTCCACGCTTATGGTAAAACTGTAGTAATATCGCTAAACCGATGGCTGCCTCAGCGGCGGCTAATGTCAATATAAAGATAAACATGATCTGTCCGTCTGGGTCGACCCAGCGGCTACCTGCCACTACAAATGCTAATGCCGCTGCATTCATCATAATCTCAAGACTCATTAGCATGAATAAAAAGTTACGACGTACCATGACACCGCATAGTCCAATAGCAAACAATACACCTGCCAAGATGAGTCCATGACTCATAGGTATCATACCCAGTACGCCCTGCGCCTCAGCAACTGGCTGCACGAAGCCTGCTACTTCATGGGCAAACGGGACGGTGGACACATCTTGTGCCACGCTCGCTGCTAATATCATCAGTCGGACTCCTTACGCGTGACTCGTTGCACACCTACATAGTCATGTGGATCTACTTCTTTGTATTCGTATGGTTCAGCTATTCTGACAGCTTCATTATCTGCATAACTGTCATTACTCTCATGTTCTATGATATTACCCACACTTGGATGAAAGTTTTGGCTATCGTTACCAGTGATCTCATCATCTACAGACTCTTTGCCCAAATGATAAGCAGCAACTAGGGCTGCCAATAATAGCAGCGCGGCTACCTCAACCAACATGACATACTTAGTAAACAGTGCCGTACCAACCGCTTTGGCAGAAATGGTCGTACCGCCAATCATGGCGACTTCATTATGGTTAAGACCAATCATCGCATACAGCACAACCGCAATAATTACCGTCAATCCAGTTGGTACTGCCCATGTTCCTGCATTGAGCCAACGCTCTTCACGAGCATCATTAGCCATACCAAGATTGAGCATCATAATCACAAAGACGAAAAGCACCATAATTGCGCCAGCGTATACAACGATCTCAAGCGCCCCAGCAAAGGGCGCACCCAATACAAAAAATATACCGGCTATCGCTAACAATGATACGATCATTGATAAAATAGCATGTACTGGGTTGGCATGAGTGACCACACGCAGACTAGCAAAAATAGCGACTGCCGCAAGTGAATAAAAACCTGCTAACTCAGGGTTGTTTAAGATATTCATCATGGCAACAAGCTCCGAAGATCAATAGGTGCGGCTTCATTTTGTGCAGCCCCTTTTGGTTTATCTGCCACGGCCATACCAGATACGCGATAGTAATTATAATCAGGATACTTACCTGGTCCTGAAATAAGTAAATGCTCTTTTTCGTAGACCAAATCCTGACGATTATACTCACCCAACTCAAAATCTGGTGTCATTTGAATTGCAGTCGTTGGACACGCTTCTTCACATAATCCACAAAAGATGCAGCGTGAAAAATTAATTCGAAAAAACTCTGGATACCAGCGTCCATCATCACGCTCAGCTTTTTGCAACGAGATACAACCAACTGGACACGCCACTGCACATAAGTTACAAGCAACGCAGCGCTCATCACCGTCTGGATCACGTGACAATATAATACGTCCACGAAAACGCGGCGGTACTGGCACAGGCTCTTCAGGATACAATATTGTATCGCGTGGCCTAATCGCATGGCTATTGACCATCCACATGCTGCGGACAATGGTAAAAATACCAATGACAATCTTTTTTATCGTAGTAAACATGGGATTATTATCCTTATCAGCATTACTTTAGATCTTTACCAAAACTACAGTGCTGGAGAAAACATCAATATAACAGCAGCAGTAATCAGTAGATTGATCAAAGTAACTGGCAGACAGACTTTCCAACCAAAATTCATCACCTGATCATAACGCGGACGCATGAGTGAGCCTCGAGCCAAAACAAACATGGTCATAAAAAATAGCGTTTTTATCATGAACCAAAAAGCTGGCGGGATAAATGGAATATCTAAATTAAAGGGTGCAAGCCAGCCCCCAAAGAACAAGCAAGTCATCAGCGCAGAGATGAGTACCACATTGACATACTCACCAATAAAGAACATGCCAAATTTCATACCTGAGTATTCGACATGATAACCTTCGGCAAGCTCTTGCTCTGCTTCTGGCTGATCAAATGGATGTCTATGCGTCACTGCAACACCAGCGACCACAAAGGTTAAAAAACCAAAAAACTGCGGAATGATATACCAGCCATCAATTTGTGACTCAACGATTTCGCGCAAATTAAAAGAGCCTGTCAGTGCAACCACACCCATTAATGACAAGCCTAAAAACACCTCATAGCTAATTGTTTGTGCTGCTGAACGCAGGCCACCAAGTAGTGAGAACTTGTTTGCAGAAGCCCAACCGCCAAACATAACCGCGTAGACAGCTATACCTGCCATGGCAAAGAAAAACAGAATGCCAATATCCCAATCAGCAACACCAAGCATTGGCGAAACAGGGATAATGGCAAATGAGGCCAACGCAGTGAACATAGCTACTGCAGGCGCCAAGGTAAACATAAACTTATCGGTAAATTTTGGTATCCAATCTTCTTTAAAGAAGATTTTGAGCATATCGGCGACCAGCTGCAAAGAACCAAAAGGCCCAACACGATTAGGACCATAACGATCTTGCCATAGTGCTAACATACGACGCTCGTAGACAATCATAATCGCGGCTACCAAAACGACGACCAAAAAAATCATCAAAGACTGCCCGACCAAAAACAGGATAGACCAAGTGTCAAAGGTCATGCTGTCAGCCAAAAATGTTGGTACATCAGGAATAATACGGGTCACTTGCATATTACATCTCCTGTGTAGTGGTCGGAGCTATCGTTGTTTGGGTTGAGCGATTATCATCAAGACCATTATAAGCTTCACTAGTATGAGTCAAAGAACGGTCATCAGCCATATCGCCTACCATCGTTACTGGTGCATCTACTTTTTGTACCGAAGCTGGCATTGATGGATGAATGATGTTTACTTGTCCAACTGGATAGCCGATACAGCCTTCTGCTAAATAACCAACAAGCTGAACGGGCAAGATAATTTGTTGCTTATTGATCTCAATAGCTAGGTAATCACCAGTCGCGATATTCCAGTCTTTGGCATCGTCAACACTGATATGCCACGCTGCTACAGGTAATTGCTCTGCAACGATTGGACTGCGTGATGCCATTATTGAGCTGGCGTAGATATTATAAATAGGTACTAATTTGGCTTGACCTTGCGCTATGTCTGTCGTTGTGATCGAACTTGTTTCTGGTGCGATATATTGACGTTTTGAGAGACGCTCTGTCGTATCGAACAAACGTACGCCTGGGTCACCGTTTTTGAGATGACCGCCAACTTTATCTTGATACTTGTTCCATGCTTGTGGAGAATTCCAACCTGGCGCATGAGCAAAAGGAATCATCGAGCTTGGGGTTTGTTTGCCACTATAGCCTTCCATCGAAAAAGTTAAGCTGGTATCCCAGTCTTTTGGCTGCATTGGTTCATGCACAGATATTGGCGCACGCATTGCGGTGCGACCAGAGTAACGACGCGGCTGACGAGCAATCTTAAGACCTGTGATACGATAATCAGCATTAGGAGCTGCGTCCTTAATACCAGCAAGCTTAGGATGAGTCGCTACTAGGGCGTTAATTACATCATCTAGCTGTGTCCAGTCAACATCTCGACCTTCCAAGCTGCTATGGACCGCATGCAACCAGCGCCAGCCTTCTTTAATACTGCTCATCGGATGGTAGTAGTTGTTATCGTAAACTTGGAAAAAGCGCTGAGCACGGCCCTCGCTTGACACCAAAGTACCATCCGCTTCAGCAAAGCTTGCCGCTGGCAATACAATATCGACATCTTTGTGCCAGTCAAGCAGCTGATGATCTAAAGCAATGACTGTCTTGTCAGCGAGCAACTGTGTTAGTTTGTTGGCATCGATCGCATCAGTCAGCTGATTTTCGGCAACGATAACAACATCAAAATCAGTGGCCAATATTTCTTCTGTAGATTGACCACCAAGTAGGCAAACACCCATACTATTAGCGTCTGGAACCGCTAAATAAATACCGGCTTGTGCATGATAACTGTCATTTGTCTCTTTTAGCTCAAGACTATTTTCTCTTAGCTCATCGCTGTCGGCAGGCTCACGCTTAATATCATCTTGTGCGTCTTTATCAGTACCAGTATTCGGTTTTTCTGGTTTGGCTTTGAGCTCTTTATCTTCTTCAGGCTGATCGTCCGCTGCCTGTGCCTGAGCGGCGGTAACCTTAGCGTTATGTGCTTCAACTTGTTGTTGCTCGGTTGCTTTGATAGCCACTCGTTTTTGCGTGAGTACCTGAGTAATCTGTGCCGCTGCTTCTATCAGCGCAGTCGATGATAAGCTGCTACCTGAGACGACTAGTGGCTTTTCTGCTTGAATCAAATCATAGGCGATCTGCTGAGCCAGTGCCTGCATACCGTCAGTATCAGCACTGACATCTGTATCTTGTTGTTCAGTCGCTTGTGGATCTTGAATTTGTTTTAAATCATCTGCAAAATTAGCAATCTCATTAGCCACTTTAAAGCCGAGCTTGATAATATCTTCTGGCGTTGCGACCACACTAGCTTTACTGATGTCTTCAAGCTTGGTCTGGGTCACATCAATCACATAGACTGGACTTAGCGCATCTTGTGCAATACGCTTAACCGGTTCAGCAAGCCAAGCCTGTGTTTTCAGTGTGGCGGCCATTTTTAGGCCTTCGTTTTTTGCAGCTTGACGTACTGATAATGCGACGCGCGATGAGGTTTGCGTGATATCTTCACCCAAAACCAATACTGCGTCATGACTTTCAACATCCGTCAGACTCGGGTTGTAGATACCTTCAGTACTGAGTACTTCGATACATTTATTAACCAGCGCTTGTTGTTGATGATTGAGACCCGTCGAGAAGTTATCGAAACCTACTAGGTTTTTTAGCGCAAAGTTGGTCTCTAAGCTGGCACGTGGCGAGCCAATACCAATGACCTTTTTGTCTTTAATACGCTTGATAGTTTCGTCTAAGGCATAGTCAATATTGATTTTGACGTGTTTATCATTGATACGCTCGAGCGCTTGGGTAGGACGATCAGCACGGTTGACATAGCCATAACCAAAACGACCACGATCACATAAGAAGTAACGGTTTACTTCACCGTTATAGCGGTTTTCAATACGGCGTAGCTCCCCATAGCGCTCACCTGGTGAGATGTTACAGCCAGCCGAGCAGCCGTGACAGATACTAGGCGCATACTGCATATCCCATTTACGGTTGTAGCGCTCAGAATGGGTTTTATCGGTAAATACACCAGTGGGACAAACTTCGGTTAAGTTACCTGAAAACTCACTTTCAAATTGGCCATCTTTATCACGGCCAAAATAAACGCGGTTATTTGAACCATAAACACCCAAATCCTCGCCACCAGCGTAGTCTTTATAGAAACGTACGCAGCGATAGCAAGCGATACAGCGGTTCATTTCATGCGCAATAAACGGCCCAAGCTCTTGATTATGGTGCGTGCGTTTGGTAAAGCGGTAGCGACGACTGTTATGACCTGACATATAAGTCATATCTTGCAAGTGACAATGGCCACCTTCTTCACAAGTTGGACAGTCGTGCGGATGGTTGGTCATCAGTAGCTCAATCATCGACTTACGAAACGCTTTGGCTTCATCATCGGTGACTGAAATGTACATATCATCGTCTGGCGCAACCATACACGACATCACAAGACGACCTTTACCCGCTTCCATATCTTCTTTATTCTGATACTGCTTGACGGCGCACTGACGACACGAGCCCACTGAACCTAAGGCTGGATGATAACAAAAGTATGGCACATCAATGCCGAGTGACAAGCAGGCTTGTAGCAAGTTGTCGCTGCTATCTACTTCGACAGTGGTCCCATCAATATGTATGACTGCCATGCCGTTCTCCTTATTTCACTACTGGCTGTTGATGAGCTGCTGCTTCAATAACATCTACACCAACCGCCTGTGCGATTTTTTGATCAAACTCAGGTCGGAAATATTTAATCGCACTCATCAGTGGTTCCATCGCACCTGGCGCATGGGCACAGAAAGTTTTACCAATCCATAAGTCACGTGTTAAGCCCTCTAGTTTTTCCACATCGCCCACTTGCCCTTCACCATCGTTGATAGCGGTGAGTAGCTTAACGCCCCATGGCAGGCCATCACGACATGGCGTACACCAGCCGCAAGATTCGCGCTGAAAGAAAATCTCAAGGTTACGCAGCAGTGGCACCATATCTTGTGCTTCATCGACCACCATAATCAGTCCAGTACCCATGCGGCTACCGGCTTCTTGAATGGTGTCAAAATCTACTACCACATCTAAGTGATCAGCCGTTAAAAAGTCAGTCGATGCCCCACCTGGTAACCAAGCTTTTAGCTTTTTACTCTCGATCATACCACCAGCCAAATCTTCGATAATCTCACGAGCGGTATACCCAAATGGTAGCTCCCATAAGCCTGGATCGTTGACCAAGCCTGAGCAGCCAAATATTTTTGTACCAGGGGTTTTACTTTTGCCTTTAATTTCAGACAACGACTGATACCAGTCTACGCCATGGTTTAAAATAGCTGGCATATTACTCAACGTCTCGACGTTATTGACCACTGTTGGTCTACCCCACGCGCCAGAGATTTGCGGAAAAGGCGGCTTGGTACGTGGATTGGCTCGGCGGCCTTCTAAGCAATTGATAAGCGCGGTTTCTTCACCGCATATATAGCGTCCAGCGCCTGTGTGCACATGTAAATGAAAACTAAAATCTGAGCCTAAGATGTTGTCGCCCATTAGGTTGTTAGCCAAACACTCTTCGATGGCCGCAACCAAACGCTCAGCTGCCAAAATATACTCACCGCGGATAAAGATATAGCCATCGGTTGCGCCAATAGCGTGCGCAGTGATAAGCATGCCTTCGATAAGCTGAAATGGCAGACGTTCCATTAACAAGCGGTCTTTGAAGGTACCTGGCTCCATCTCATCAGCATTACAGATAAGATAACGCGGCAAACCATCTGGCGGTGACATAAATGACCATTTTAGGCCAGCATTAAAACCTGCACCGCCGCGGCCTCTAACATTGGCCGCCTTAATCATATCTTCAACAGCTTTAGGGGCTTTATTTAAAGCTTGTTTTAGGCCAGTAAAGCCTTCTAAAGACTGATACGTCGTCAAATCTAATACAGCATCGTGATAAGCTAAGCGCCATGTTAATGGCTTGGTTTTGCTATTGGCTGTAGCTTTGTCACCATAAATTGGCACACGCTGATCATTAAGCTGGCTTGGTGCTTGACCTTGACGACGGCGAGCGATCTGCTCTGACAGTGTTAATCTCATGCGTATAGCTCCAATAACTGTGCGACCTCGGAGGGCTGAATAGGACCATAAGTGTCTTCATCAATCAGTACAGCTGGCCCTTTATCGCAATTACCCAAACAGCAAATTGGTAGTAAAGTAAAACGGCCATCAGGTGTCGTCTGACCATATTCGATACCAAGCTGTAATCTAAGCTCAGCTGATAATGCTTCATAGCCAGTCAAGTAGCAGGCAACAGAATCACAAATTAAGATGACATGGCGACCAACAGGCTGACGATAAATACGATTAAAGAAAGTGGCAACCCCGTCCATGTCTGTCACTGGTATGTCTAGAATATTGGCGATTGCATTTACTTGCGCGTCATCTACCCAGCCGTTGCGTTTTTGTACGATCTTTAATGCATCTAATGAGGCTGCGCGAGCATGTGGGTAATGGTGCATAAATTCATGTATCGCTGCAATCTCCTCGGTAGTGAGGATGCTGGCCACATCTACTTTTGGCATTTTGTCGGAAACAATTTTCATAGTCTTCTATCTTTCCTCAATCATCACGCTTTACCACACTACAAGGATATTTTATTGCGATTGGCGTTATTTTAAGACGTTACCAAACTTGGCATACCGCTTAGCAATAACGCATTGATTAACTTATCTTTTTCAATGTTTTATCGATCACAGTCTGCCATCACAATATCAATTGATGCCAGATACATAATGGCATCAGATACCAATGAGCCGTTAATCACAGAAGGCATTTGCTGCAAATGTGCAAATGTTGGGGTACGAATACGGGTTCGATAGCTCATTGTGGCTTTGTCAGACGTTATGTAATAACTGTTCAGACCTTTGGTGGCCTCCACTATCGTTGTACACTCGCCCGCTGGCATTACAGGACCCCAAGATACGGATATAAAGTGGTTAATCAGTGTTTCAATGTCATTCAATGTACGATCTTTTGGCGGTGGTACGGCTAGTGGATGGTCAGCCTTGTAAGGGCCTTGCGGCATATGATCCATACATTGTCGAATAATGCGTAACGACTGACGCATCTCTTCGACTTTGATCATACAACGGTCATAAGCATCGCCGTTGTAACCAATAGGTACTTCAAAATCAAAGTTTTCATAACCCATATAAGGACGCGCTTTACGCAAATCAAAATCCACACCCGTCGCACGTAGACCAGCTCCAGTAACGCCCCAAGCTAATGCTTGCTTGGCATTATACTGCGCAACGCCTTGGGTTCGTCCTTTTAGCACACTGTTTTGTAGGGCTGCTTTGACATATTCATCCAGACGCTTTGGCATCCAATCTAAAAACTCACGAACCAGACGTTGCCAGCCGCGCGGTAGATCAGCAGCTGTACCTCCAATACGGAACCACGCTGGGTGCATACGATAACCCGTCACAGCCTCGATAACGTCATACGCTTTTTGGCGATCGGTAAACATATAAAACACAGGGGTCATACCACCTGCATCCTGAATAAAAGTACCGACAAATAGCAGGTTATTAGTAATGCGGAAAAACTCACTCATCATCACGCGAATGGTCTGCGCCCGATCTGGTACAGTAATACCCGCAAGCTTTTCGACCGACATGATGTACGGTAACTCATTCATCACCCCACCAAGATAATCAATACGATCGGTGTAAGGGATAAATGAGTGCCATGTTTGGCGCTCTGCCATCTTTTCAGCGCCACGATGGTGATAACCGATATCAGGAATACAATCGACCACCTCTTCACCATCAAGCTGCAATACAAGTCTGAATGCACCGTGAGCAGAGGGATGATTGGGACCGATATTTAGGAACATAAAGTCTTCATCACGCCCTGAGCGTTTCATGCCCCATTCCTCTGGCACAAAACGTAGGTTTTCTTGTTCATACTGCTGTTTGGCAGTGTTCAAGAAGTACGGCGTAAATTCGGTCGCACGTGCATGGTACTCTTTGCGCAGTGGATGGCCTTCCCAATATTTAGGCAACAAGATACGAGTCAGATGTGGATGACCACTAAAAACGATGCCAAACATATCCCACACTTCGCGCTCATACCAGTTGGCATTTGGCCAGATATTAGTGGCGCTCGGTAAACTTAAATCCTCTTCGCTCAGAGCAACCTTAATACGTACATCACTATTACGTTCAAGCGACATGAGATGATAAAATACGGTAAAGTCACTATCAGGTAATCCGGCCCGATGCTGACGCAGACGCTCATCTATCGCTGATAAGTCAAATAACATGACATAGGGCTTTGGTAATTTACGTAAGAATAAAAGTACATCAAGCAAATCGGCACGCGCCACCCAAACCGTTGGAATATCATCAACAGTCTGCTGCACGACAAACTTACCTGCATAATTGTGCCCCAGTTCTCTAATAACTGCAGGTACAGACTTTATCTTAGAATCTTTGTTTTCGACTACCGTGACCATGAATGATACATTCCTTCATTAATCATAACTAAACGATGTTAATCATAATCAAACTATGATAAGCGTATGCGCACTTCGCATTTTTACGAGTTATTTACGACTGACCAAACCAATACATACTATAAAGTCTGGCCAAATATAAGCAGTACTAAATACTATCTGGACTACGCAAGTTTTTTACAGCGATACGATCTGCTTGTTTACGGTCGCGTTCAGGGGTCATTTGTGGCTGATAGATACCCTGATCATTAACGTGAACCCCTAGCGGACGCCGCTCATGAGTAATAGACTCTTGCAATAGCATAAGACCTTGAATCAATGCCTCTGGACGCGGCGGGCAACCTGGAACATAAACATCAACAGGAATAATTTTATCGACACCTTGTACTACTGAGTAGATATCATACATACCGCCAGAGTTGGCACATGCCCCCATTGAGATAACCCATTTTGGTTCAAGCATTTGTTCGTAGAGACGTTGAATGACGGGCGCCATCTTAATAAAACAAGTACCTGCAACGATCATCACATCTGCTTGTCGAGGCGAGGCACGAATAACCTCTGCACCGAAGCGTGATAGATCATGAACCGCAGTAAGTGTTGTTGCATATTCGACATAACAGCAAGAAGTACCAAAGTTAAATGGCCACAGTGAGTGCTTGCGCCCCCAGTTTGCTGTTGAATGAACCAGATCTTCTAGGCGACCCATAAAGACATTTTTATTGACTTCATCTTCGATAGGGTCATTGACCGTTTGGCGAGACTGTGCAGGATAGGTATCTGCATCAGGGTTGGCTTTTGTTAATGTGTATTTCATAACATACAACCTTTATATTAAGCAAAGCTGGCTAATCAACTTACCATCACTATTGCTATAAACAAAATAGTTAACGTTTATTTTTCTCTTGCTGAGCAGCTGCTGCAAAATCTACAGACGTAATATTACCTGTAGTATTGATATGGTCTATGCTTTGTAGATGGCGACGATTGGTTTCAATGTTGTTTGAAACATTGACTTGTCCCGAAGATTGCGCAGGTATTTTACCAGTAGGGTCTACCATCAGCTCATGAGTACCATTGAACTTGGTAATATCAGCCAGATTAAAGCCTGCTGGTGCAGCGTAAAGACGCTCTTTTTTACGGCGTTTATCGGCAGGTGCCCAATTCATCGCACCCAAACTCAGCTCGTATACCAAACCGATGATTAAAATACCAATAAACACAGCCGCCGCCGCAAACCCAAGCCAACTGGCTTCACGAACTGAGACCGCATAAGCATACAAATACAATGCTTCTAAATCAAAGATAACAAAGAAGATAGCCACCAAATAGAATTGGGCAGACAAACGAATACGGGCATTGCCAGATCCGACAACGCCCGCTTCAAACACTTCTTCTTTTTGTAAACCCTGAGAGCGACCGCCAAGTAAACGCGGCACGACCAGCATAAAAACGACTAGTCCTATAGCGGCTAGAATAAAGGCGACTGCTGACCAATTAAAAGCAGACATGATAATACGTGCTCCTCACCCAATCTAGTGTCATAAATAACGCAAACCATTGTTCTACAAAGAATAATAGCATAGCATTACCTGACGCAGACGAAAACACAAAGACTGTGCTGGTAACAACCAATTATCAAAATTATTGACGACGGTATAAGACGATACCAACCGTAAATTTATCTAAGTACTAAAAACAGTAAAGCAATCTACTGATCTTCGATGTTGACACTCAGAACAGAGACACTGATAGTCTTTAGCTATGCTATCAGACAAAAACTGTAGCATATCTAGATAAAGGCTGGTCATCAAATCCATCTAATAAGGACGCAAGATAAATTTATTAAATCAATATCATATTTAGACATTTAATTGATTTAATAACTCATTACGCGTAATCAACAATGGTATGACAACTGGCATAAACTGTTTGCTCACTATACGCATATCACCCATTAAAAGCCAGTTTTTAACAGTATTATGTAGTCATTTTATATGCTACAAAATATGTATTTTATAAAACAAAATGTGCTATCCACTACTAAAACTATAGCAGGACAGATCGTTTGATTGACAGTCCAATATTAGTGGAAAAAATCCTGAACAATGTAGTCAAGAATCAAGAATCATAACTGATCTATCTAAATATAATAGCACTATACAGCAGAGTATTTGACATGCGTGGCAAGACTGCGAGTATTGTAAACCAAATACATCCAATTGCAAACTGCCCATAGTGCTACTTTAAATAAACATTGCTATGCGTGGTGTTGCTATAGGGTTTTTAGTCAATAAAAAAGAGGTAGATCCAAGTAATGGACTACCTCTTTGTCAATAATAAAATTATAAATCAATCAATACTATCGTCTTGCATCAATTGATTATTGGTTGATGACATCTACCCCTTTTGGCGGCGTAAATTTAAACTGACTGCTGCTGACACTTGGGTTAAGCTTGATGTCATTAAACTTAATTGATGTGGTTTGTCCAAGTGTATCATTTAATACCATCATGACCGGTTTACCGCCACTAAAGCTTACAGATAGATTTTTAAAGCTAGCATCACCGGTTTTAGGATATAACACGTAGTAATTTTTGTTTTCGTACGGTTGGGTCACTTTAAAATTTTTATCAATTTTACTTGGATCACCTGATAACAACAATGCTGGCGTATTGCCTACTTGACTATCTACGCCTTGTTTGGTTGCTTGCTCCAAGTCTTTATCATAGATCCACATTGAGTTGCCATTTGCAACAATCAACTGTTCTGATGGTGACTTGGTTTCCCAGCGAAAGTTATTTGGACGTTGAACACTCATTGAACCTTTAAACGTGCCATTGGTTGCGCCTTTAGTCGTTTGAGTAAAGTTGGCAGTCATGCTTTTAGTATTGGTTAACAGCTTGTTTAAACGTTTGGCTGCGACCAAATTGTCAGCAGGGGCCGCTGTCGCAGATTGGGTCAATGCCATCATTGGCGCTGCAACACCCAACGTGGTCATTAATACACCAGTCAGTGCGCCGCTCATCATTTTTTGTTTTACTGTAGTAGATTTTACTTTAGTAGATAAAGTCATGATTTTTCCTCTCGTAGTAAAAATAAAATATCAATGAATATAAAAGTTAGATCATCGCGTTTTTGTTGTGTTCATCTATTGCACAAGATCATGTGCAGTGTGAGTTATCGCAATAAGCCTATGAATATCGTAAGTATACAACTATATAATTATAACAATATTTAGTAGTGATCTAACCGTCAGTTATCAGCTGCTTGTTTGTTTAATATCGCTTCAACTCTCAACAAAATAGTACTAATAACCAATGAGCACAGTGTGCCAGTTTTTTTATTACACGCCTAGTCTTCAATTGCAATCAATACTACGCCTGCCATACGCGCTTGTAACGGCAGTAGTTACACTACTCTACCCTTTCACTACTTTATTCTGTTAATTAAAAATAAAAGTAAGCACAAAAAAAGCTCCTATTACCAATCAGTAATAGGAGCTTTTATATGTAACAAACTACATTATTTACAAATAATAAAGTAGCTTATGCTTTAAAACGATAATTACTCGCCTTCAACCATTACATAGCGACGGTTAAATTTACCTTTAGTCGCAAACTTTACTACACCGTCATTTAGTGCAAATAAAGTATGGTCACGACCCATACCAACGCCTTCGCCTGCGTGGAACTCTGTACCACGTTGACGTACAATGATGTTACCAGCAGTAATAGCTTGGCCACCAAAGATTTTTACGCCGAGCATTTTTGGGTTTGAATCACGACCGTTACGGCTCGAACCGGCAGCTTTTTTATGTGCCATGAGAAAATCTCCTTGTTAATATAATTTATCGCTATTGCGATACATCTTAAGCAGTTAGTACGCTATTTAGCATCAATAGCTAAACTGATAACTACGCGTTAATCGCTTTGATTTTTAACAAGGTGTACCATTGGCGGTGACCTTGCTCTTTATGATAATGCTTACGACGGTTGTGCTTGATGATACGGATTTTATCACCGCGACCGTGCTCAACCACTTCAACTTCTACGCTTGCACCATCTACAACAGGCTGACCAATTTTGACGTTATCACCATCTACAACCATCAACACGTCTTCAAACCTAATCGTCTCGCCTTTTTCTGCTTTTAACAATTCAACTCTTAAAAGCTCATCGACGACTACACGATGCTGTTTACCACCACTTTTGATTACTGCGTACATTGTCTGACTCCGTTTAACCCGTGTGCCGTGGCTGATATCATACCAACGCTTCGACGACGAACACGACAGGGAAAAATTAAAGGCAAGATTTTACGGCTTTTTGCTCATAAAAGCAAGCCACCTATCTTGTTTTTGAAAGTTGGTGATATTTACTCAATGTCTTGGTACTGTGTATTTTGACAATGAGCTGACCAATTTATGTAAGCAAAAATTTTACAAAATAAACCGTATTAGCAATTATGCCAACGATTAGTTTAAGCTTAAGTACCACTATTATAACTTATACAATCAGTAACTTACAATGCATTATTAACACCCGCTTTACTTTAACTACCGATTTGATAATGTAGCTATGTTACTATAAGCATGCTGATAGTGTTATAAGAGACGGCTATCAAACGATTTTTTCTATCTTCTATTAATATGACTATTTACTATGACGACCACCTCTTTATCGAACACCTTAACCACCTCTTTATCTGCCCCAAGTTATGCCGATATTCAAAGTATCGTTGTTGATGACTTTGAGATCATGGATAAACAGGTGTTTGGCAGTCTTAATTCAAAAGTACAGCTTGTTATGAGCGTCTCCCAGCATGTGATCAATGCAGGTGGCAAACGTATGCGTCCATTAATTACCCTATTATGTGCGCGTATGCTTAATGACGAGCCATCACGCGAAGCGATGCATTTGGCAGCCATTACTGAGATGCTGCATACGGCAACTTTGGTACATGACGATGTGATTGATGAGTCAGGACAGCGCCGAGGCAAACCGACAGCCAATGCCACATGGGACAATGCGACAGCCGTTTTGGTTGGAGATTATCTCATTGCCCGTGCCTTTAATTTACTAGTAAGTTTTCAGAGTTTACCGTTATTGCAGCTATTTTCGGATGGTACCTGTGATATTGCTGAGGGGGAGGTTTTACAGCTCCAGCATCAACACAACCCTACTGCTACTGAAGCCGACTACCTTAATATCATAGACGGCAAAACATCACGGCTATTCATGATGGCAACTCAAGGTGCCGCTATTCTGCAAGAGCAAACGCAGTATTTATCTGCATTAGCAGACTTTGGACAACACTTTGGTAATGCGTTTCAGATTATCGATGATGTGCTCGACTATAGTGGTGATAGTGAAGTGATGGGCAAAAACCTTGGTGATGATTTGGCAGAAGGTAAGCCAACTCTACCCACAATCAAAGCGCTTGAACTACTCAAAGACAGCGATACAGAAGGTTATGAGCAACTGCGTATTGCCGTACAGACAGGCAAAACGCCAAATGCAGAACAGCTCATAGAATTGGTTCGTAGTTCAGGCGCGTTAGACTACTGTAAAAAACGCGCGCTAGAAGAGACAGCCTTGGCGCAGCAGGCACTAAACACGCTACCTGACAACCGTTATCGTCATGGCTTGTATCAACTCACAGAGCTTGCCAGCGCGCGATTGCTATAGTTAGTTCTGTGTCATCTGTACTATCAACTGACAAAGGCAACTCTATTTCTAAGTACTATTTAGTAGTTGAACCGTCCAAACTCTACCTAAGTAGCGATTTGGACGCTATTTAAATAGAGTTTTTTAACGACTATTGCATTCGAAACTAACAAGCTAAAATTAACCTTTTTAAAAATAACAGGTTATCGGCATCGTTACCTTTCTTTAAGTTTCATAAATATTTGCAGTATTATAATCATGTAAAGATTGTTTTGATAATTTGACGATGCTCAATCAATAACCTTCTATGAATGCTTCATGTATCTTTTAAGGTTAAAAATCGTTTTATGTGTTGCTAAAACTACATTTTTACTGCCTACATCATATCTTTTAATCAAAATCTCATATATGTATGTAAAAATAACTTCTATAACAAAAAAGCAACACTATGTCACGCTATCAATAATGCTGTGTTTTAATAGGTCTTATCTCTTGTGATGCTTGTCTCTTCAACGTTTGTACAGCTCATAAGAAGAAGTATAGCTTTCCTTTGCAAAAGATCTGTTTTTATTAGCTTGACTGTAGGGTATACCCTATAGTTTATAATACGGCACTAAATTTACTTACCAACTTTTATTGTTTGGTTGTTCTTAGTGCTAAAACCTCGCCTGCATGTTTTTATGATTTAATTTATAAGATATAAATCATGTATGACCACATAGAATATAAGTCGGTTCAGCTTTTTATGCGGTAAGGTTTACATTATACATTTACTCTATATTAGTCATTATGATGGCTCAAAGAAACAGTTACTAGTCGTAGCATCTACATTCGTGTGACGTTACGATGCACTATTAAAATTTTATCTATACCGTACCTATATTATTGACGAGGACATTGATGAAGCACTCTACTCTAGCGCTTGTAATAGCATCTGTACTATCTGGAGCTGTACTGGTTGGCTGTGACAAAAACGAGGACTCAGCAGATGCCGCCGCACAGCAGCAGATGCCGCCAGCCGTCGTCAACGTCCAGACTGTCACTTTCGACACCGTACCTCAAGTACAGACTTTTTCTGGACGTACCACAGCTTACCAAACCGCCGACGTCCGTCCACAGGTGAATGGTGTCATTGACGAAGTACTATTCCGTGAAGGCGGTAACGTCAAAAAAGGTCAACCGCTTTATCGTATAAACACTGACAACTATGCCTCTTCTGTCACTAGTGGACAAGCAGCGGTACAGCAAGCACAAGCCAACTATCAGACATCATTGGCCAACAATGCCAATGCTAAAGCTGAACTAGCAAGCCGTCAAGCATCACTTGCTCAGGCTCAAAACGACCTACAACGTCTACAAGGATTGGTCGATATAGATGCCATCTCTAAGCAGCAATATGAGCAGGCACAAACGCAAGTGCGTACAGCACAAGCTGCCGTACAAAGCGCCGCGGCAGCGGTTGGACAGACCCAAGCTGGTATAGAAAGCGCCAAAGCTGGCATCCAAACGGCAAAAGCTGGACTAGAAGCCAGCACCTTAGATCTTAATCGCACCATTGTACGTGCGCCATTGACTGGTCGTACTGATCGCTCTAGCGTCACCGCTGGTACGCTGGTCAGTGCAGGACAACCAGATCCGTTGGTAACCATTTCACGTCTAGACCCTATCTATGTTGACATCAGTCAGTCATCTTCTGAGCTTTTGAAGCTACGTCAACAAATATCTGAAGGCAAAGTACAGCCAGGAATGAACTCGGTTGAGCTGGTACTAGAAGATGGGTCAGTCTATCCAGTGCGCGGCAAGCTTGCACTATCTGAAGCAAAAGTTGATGAATCGACAGGTGCAGTTACTTTGCGAGCTATCTTCCCAAATAGCAATAATATTTTGCTACCAGGTATGTATGTGACAGCACGTCTAACCCAAAGTGTCATTACTAATGCAGCACTGGTACCACAAAGCGCGGTCATGCGTACGCCTAAAGGTGATACGCAGGTCTATATCGCTGATAAAGATAACAAAATCCAAGTACGTCCAGTCACTATTAATGGTACTTACGATGGACAATGGGTTGTCACTGATGGTCTAAAAGCGGGTGATAAAGTGGTTGTGATTGGCGGCTCGAAAGTCAAGCCTGAGCAAGAAGTAGTGGTCAAGCCATTAGAGAGTGCCAATTCAGCCCCTTCAGCTCAAGACACTGCTAACGCTCAAACCCCACAGCAAGCGGCAAAAACGATGGATGAGAAACCATCTGATAATGATACTTCTAACGAAAAATCAACAGAAGCCGCTGCTAACTAATTCCATTCAAAGATAGGAAGACTTAGGGATATACTATGTCACGTTTTTTTATTAATCGCCCTATTTTTGCATGGGTGCTGGCTATTTTGGTCATGCTCATCGGGGTGATATCGGTCATCAACCTACCGATTGAACAGTATCCACGTATTGCACCGCCAACTATATCGGTGAGTGCAAGCTATCCTGGTGCGAATGCGCAAACCGTTGAAGACTCAGTCGTACAGATCATTGAGCAACGCATGAAAGGGCTTGACGGCCTGATGTATATGTCGTCATCGAGCTCCTCAAATGGTGGTGCCTCTGTTACGCTGACGTTTGAAAACGGTACAGACCCTGATACCGCTCAGGTACAGGTACAAAACAAACTACAAGCGGCAATGAGCTCATTACCTGAATCGGTACAGCGTCAGGGCGTCAACGTTAACAAATCTTCTAGCAGCTTCTTAATGGTACAGGGTTTTATCTCTGAAGATGGGGGTATGGATCGTTCGGATATCGCCGACTATATCAACTCAAACGTCGTTGACCAACTAAGCCGTGTCGAAGGGGTTGGTGAAGTACAGGTGTTTGGTTCTGCTTATGCCATGCGTATCTGGCTAGACCCTGCACGCTTACGTAGCTACAACATGGTGCCATCTGATGTGGTCAATGCAGTGCGAGCGCAAAACGCACAAGTCTCTGCAGGTCAATTAGGTCAAGCACCTGCCGATACTGATCAACAGGTCATCAATGCAACTGTGACTGTACAGAGCTATCTGCAAACCCCCAAAGAATTTAAAGATATTTTGTTAAAAACCGATACTTCAGGCGCACAAGTGCGTTTGGGTGATGTCGCAGATGTTGAAATTGGTAGTGAAAACTATAGTGTTATCTCGCTATATAACGGTCAAGAAGCAGCTGGTTTAGGTATCTCATTAGCGGGTGGTGCTAATGCGTTAGAGACTCGCGAAGCTGTCAGCGCCCGTATGGCAGAGTTAGAGGCCAATTTTCCAGCAGGTCTCACCTCAGTTGTACCTTATGACACCACACCGTTTGTCCGTTTATCTATCGAGCAGGTCGTTCATACGCTTATCGAAGCGATTGTACTAGTATTCATCGTCATGTTTATTTTCTTACAGAACTGGCGTGCTACTATTATTCCTACCCTTGCCGTTCCTGTCGTTCTACTGGGTACCTTTGCAGTATTGTATGTCGCAGGCTTTAGTATTAACGTTCTCACAATGTTTGCAATGGTACTGTCCATTGGTCTTTTGGTCGATGATGCGATCGTCGTCGTGGAGAACGTTGAACGTATTTTGGAAGAAGATCCTGATATTTCTATTAAAGATGCCACCGTTCAATCTATGGGCGAAATCAGTAAGATTGTTATTGGTATTGCCATTATCTTGTCAGCAGTGTTTGTTCCTATGGCCTTCTTTGGCGGTTCAACAGGGGTAATTTATCGACAGTTCTCGATTACCTTAATTACTGCTATGGTATTTTCTGCCCTAGTTGCGCTTATCTTCACTCCAGCGCTATGCGTGACGCTACTAAAGCGTGGTAAAAGTCATGAAAAAGGCAATACTGAAGAGAAAAAAGGCTTTTTTGGTTGGTTTAACCGTGGTTTCTTTAAGCTTAGCCGCAAATATGAAACCTCAGTTGGTAAGAGCTTCCGTTTTAAATGGCTTTACCTAATAGGTTATGCCGCCATCATCGGTATCATGGCTGTTGTATTCTTACGCATTCCAGGCTCATTCTTACCAGAAGAAGACCAAGGTATTATGTTTACCTTGGTTCAGCTACCAGCTGGTTCGACACTGGATGAAACGCAAGATGTACTCGATAAAGTCAGTAACTATTATGATACCCAAGAGGGCGATAATATTGCCTCTGTCTTTACCATCGCAGGCTTTAGTTTTGCTGGTCAAGGACAGAATATGGGACTGGCCTTTGTGCGTTTATCAGACTGGGAGAACCGTTCTGGAGAAGAAAATACCGCACAAGCAGTCGCAGATCGCGCGATGGGGTACTTCTTCACTCAATTAAACGAAGCACAGGTATTTGCGATCGTACCGCCAGCGATTACCGAACTTGGTAATGCCAGTGGTTTTGATTTGATGATTCAAGATACTGGTAACCTTGGACACGAGGGCTTACTTGAAGCACGAAACATGCTGCTCGGTATGGCCGCACAGAACGATCAAGTCGCAGGTGTGCGTCCTAACGGTCAAGAAGATGCACCGCAGCTAAAAGTAAATATCAATCAAGAACAAGCAGCTGCCTATGGTTTATCAATGGGTAGTATCAACAGCGTTATCTCTACCGCTTGGGGCTCAAGCTACATCAATGACTTCGTCGACCGCGGTCGTATCAAACGCGTCTTTGTTCAAGGTGAGCCTAGCAGCCGTACCAACCCTGATGATATCGGTAAATGGTATGTGCGCAACGACATAGGTGATATGATTTCTTTCGATGCGTTCTCTAGCAGCGAATGGCAATCCGGCTCACCGCGTCTGACGCGCTACAACAGCTTGCCATCTATGAACATCCAAGGTAGCGCCGCGCCTGGTCTTAGTACCGGTGAAGCGATGAGCTCAATGGAAGCTATGATGGAAAAACTGCCTGACGGTGTCGGTTACGAATGGACGGGTATGTCACTTGAGGAGCAAAAGTCAGGTGCTCAAGCGCCAATGCTATATGCCCTTTCAATCTTAGTAGTATTCTTATGTTTGGCTGCTTTGTATGAAAGCTGGTCTATCCCCTTCTCTGTACTACTTGTCATTCCTCTTGGGGTATTAGGAGCGGTAATATTTACGTGGCTACGCGGCTTTAACAACGATATTTACTTACAAGTCGGCCTATTAACCGTGGTTGGTCTATCAGCCAAAAACGCCATCTTGATTATTGAGTTTGCCAAAGAACACCAAGAAGAAGGCTATAGTCTAAGAGAGGCCGTCATGACGGCAGCAAGACAACGTCTGCGTCCGATTATCATGACCTCGCTTGCCTTTGGGTTAGGGGTTGTGCCATTATTCATCGCTACAGGTCCTGGTTCTGGTAGCCAAAACGCCATTGGTACTAGTGTGGTTGGCGGGGTTATTACTGCGACATTCTTAGGTATCTTCTTTATTCCTATGTTCTATATTTGGGTGCGTAGTTTGTTCCCGTATAAATATAAGAATAATGGGCCAAATGACGGCGGCGATGATACACCTGATCTACAAAAACCTACTTCTTCTGAGGAATATCAGCCTGCAAGTCTTGGAGATAATACACAATGAGTGTTCAAAAAACCTTTACCTTAAGATCAGCGGCGTTAGTGAGCTTTGCACAACCGCTGCTGTCGCAAACATGCAAAAATAGCGCTCGTCTCTTAAGCCTAACCGCTTTAGCGGTCAGTATGGCAGCTTGTAATACCATTCCAAAAGCTGATACGCGCCCTGTACTCGCTGAGCCTAACATTCCTGTTGGGCAAAGCTATGGCGCGTTTGATCGTGAGACGGTTAGTAGTACTGAGCAGCCAAGCCTTGCCAGTCAGCGCTGGCAAAACTTTTATAGTGATGAGCGTTTAAAAGGACTCATTGCGTTAGGTCTTAACAACAATAAAGACTTTGAAAGTGCTCGTTTGGCCATCGAAAAAGCGCGTGCGCAGTACCGTATTACTGACATCAACGATCTACCAACGATTAATGGTCAGGCGGGTTATTCACGCTCTCGTCAAGGTAGTGAGTTTGGCAATCAAACCAGTGACAGTTACAATGTCGATTTGGGTTTGGCCAGTTATGAGTTGGACTTTTGGGGAAGAATTGATAGCTTAAAAGATCAAGCCTTACAAAACTTCTTAGCAACTGCGGCAGCCAAAGATGCTACCCAGATCAGCCTAGTAAGTAATATTGCTCAAAGCTATGCCAACCTAAGTTATAGTCTGGCTCAATTAAAATTGGCAGAAGCGACGGTAGAGAGCCGTGAGCGATCCTTGTTTATTGCTGATAAACGTTTTGAAGCAGGTATTGACCCCAAACTGCCTTCACTACAATCTTCTGCCGCACTTGAAAATGCCAAGCTTGCAGTTTTACGAGCACAAAGCAGCATTTTGACTTCACGTAACGCCCTACAGTTCTTAGTTGGTACTCCTATTCCAAGCGAGCTTATTCCATCGCCTGCGATCAGCAACATTACCACTCACGAAATATTTAGTGCAGGTCTGCCAAGCGAATTGCTACGTTATCGTCCAGATGTACTACAAGCAGAATACAACCTAAAAGCTGCTGGTGCTAATATAGCGGTAGCACGGGCCGCTTATTTTCCAACGATCAGTCTCGCTAGTAGCGTTGGTGTGCGTAGTGATGGTTTGAGCGACTTGTTCGATAATAGTGCTTTTGGTTGGTCTTTTGGGCCCAATATTAGCGTGCCTATATTTGACGCAGGGCGCTTAGATGCCAACTACGACGTGGCTAAAATCGAGCGCGAGCAGACACTGGCAAGCTACGAGAGATCTATTCAAACAGCTTTTCGTGAAGTGTCTGATGTGCTTGCCACACGTGCCACTTTAGGTGAGCAATTGGCGGCGCAGTATCGTTTACAAGATAATTTTGAACAAACCTATCAGATAGCGGATGCCCGCTTTAAAGCAGGTATTTCAAACTATCTAGATGTGCTTGATGCACAGCGTTCACTGTTCTCAACTCAACAAGGTATCCTAGATTTAGAGCTACAAAAAATCGTTAGCCAAATTGAGCTATACCAAGCGCTTGGTGGCGGTGCTAACCTAGATATACCGACGGCCATTCCTGTACCGCAATATACCAACTTGGCTCAAGTCGCTAACTTACCGGCCAATAGTGCAAAAGCAAAAGCGGCTTACGCTGTCAACGCTGCAGGGTCAGCACGCGTGGCATCTCCACAAGAAGCGCTAGAGATCAAACAAGCTAAGACGCCAGCGACCTCTACTTTTAAGCCTACCGCTATTGTCGATGTCGATAACGATGGTAAAAAAGAGGCAGCAGTCGGTATCGTGACGCAAGAAACCCCTACCGATCAGGCACCCGTAACACAAATTATTGAACCTTAAACAATTACAAGGTATCAAGCGAATAGCTACTCTACAATTAGCCCTGCCGCCTTGGTGGGGCTTTTTGCTTTCGCAGACTACTTTTGGTTATAGTAGTGTCATTATATTAAATAGCTTTTTATACAGACCAACTTTATAAATGGTGACACGCTCATGTGTAACTGATATAGATAAAGCCATATCAAATGAAAAAAGGCTGTTGCAACCATAATTACTGAAAAAATAATAAGGAACGATTATGTCTTATACCTTTAACCGCCAATACCCTGAAACTCGTCTACGCCGTCTACGTTACAATGATAATGTACGGGCAATGATTCGAGAAGTAGAGCTACATCCTAAGCATTTTATCGCGCCAGTATTTGTACTAGAAGGTAAAAACCAGCGTGAAACGATTGCGAGCATGCCGGGGGTTGAGCGCTTATCAGTCGACCTACTTATCAACTATGCAAAAGAATTACTAAGTGAGGGCGTCACGACTGTTGACATCTTCCCTGTCATCGATAACTCGTTAAAAACGCCTGATGGTAAAGCTGCATACGACGAAAATGGTCTTACTGCGCGCGCGGTCAAAGCGCTTAAAGATGCCGTACCCGAAATGGTGGTCATGACGGATGTGGCACTTGACCCTTATACCTCACATGGTCAAGACGGTTTACTCGATGACAGCGGTTATGTCATCAACGATGCAACCATCGAAGTGTTGGTCAAGCAAGCACTCGTCCACGCACGCGCTGGCGCTGATATCATCTCGCCAAGCGATATGATGGATGGCCGTATCAAAGCCATGCGTGATGCTTTTGAGTCCGAGGGTTTTGTGAATACGGCTATCATGGCCTACTCTGCCAAATATGCTTCTGCTTATTACGGGCCTTTCCGTGATGCAGTCGGTAGTGCAGGCAACTTAAAAGGCGGCCACAAAAAACAATACCAAATGGACTTTGGCAATCGCGCAGAAGCGTTACATGAAGTTGCCATGGATATCAATGAAGGCGCCGATATGGTGATGATTAAGCCTGGTCAGCCCTACCTTGATCTGATTCGCGAAGTCAAAAACACCTTTGGTGTACCGACGTTTGCTTATCAAGTCTCAGGCGAATACGCGATGCATATGGCAGCCATTCAAAACGGTTGGCTCAGTGACGCGGTAATATTAGAATCGCTCATTGGCTTTCGCCGTGCCGGTGCCGATGGAATCTTGACTTATTTTGCATTGGAAGCGGCTCGTCAGCTAAATAATGCGTAATCTGCTTATAATTTTTAAAGTTTTTTCGCGTCTACAGCTTTATGTCTGTTGGCGCGATTTTATTACCATGATTGTCGTTTTTTATTATAAGCACGATATGACTATAATCTAAAGATACAAGGCTTTAGCTTCTTAATTATCTTCTGCCCAAAAGTGGCATTTTTACTTTATAATAACCCACCTAATTTTGATGGCGTGTTGACGCTATCCTCTACATTTTATTACAGTTATTGTGCTCGATGTTTCATCACTTTTGCGATGACATATCAGCGCCTACCCTCTTTTTTGCTTTTGCCCTACAGGTTACGTTATGAGTCAACTCAATCCTAGACAACAAGAAGCCATGCTCTATGTATCAGGGCCGCTACTGGTATTGGCAGGCGCAGGCTCAGGCAAGACCTCGGTAATCACGCGCAAAATTGCCTACCTTATTGAAGAGTGCAACATGCCAGCTGAGCGTATCACGGCAGTGACCTTTACCAATAAAGCCGCTCGTGAGATGAAAGCGCGGGTAAGTAAACTGTTGCCTAGTGAAAAGACGCGCGGACTGACGGTCTCAACCTTTCACCAATTTGGCTTGCAGTTTTTGCGTTATGAGCTGATTCATACGCCTCTAAAGGGCAACTTCTCTATAATGGATAGCGATGATAGCAAACGCTTACTGATGGAGCTGATGATGCGCGACAACTTAAGCGGTGCTGAGAGTCGTGAACTGGTCGGAAAGGCTATCAAGATGATTTCAGATTGGAAGAACGATCTGATTGAGCCAGATAAAGCGATGGAGACCTTAGACGATCCAGAGGATATGATATTTGCTACCTTATATGCGCTATACGAGCGTAATTTGCGTGCTTACAATGCCGTTGATTTTGATGACTTAATCGTACTACCGACCAAGATACTGCGTGAAAACAGAGAGCTGCGTGATAAATGGCAAAACCGTATTCGCTATTTACTCGTCGATGAGTATCAAGATACCAATACTGCCCAGTATGAGATGATTAAATATCTGGTTGGACCACAAGGGCGCTTTACCGTCGTGGGTGATGATGACCAATCTATCTACGCATGGCGCGGTGCCAAACCTGAAAACATGGCGTTACTAAAAGAGGACTTTCCTAAGCTCAAAATCGTTATGCTCGAGCAAAACTATCGCTCAACCACGCGTATTTTGACCTCTGCCAACGCCGTCATTACCAACAACGAGCATTTATTTGAAAAAAAGCTATGGTCAGATAAAGGTCATGGTGAGAAGATTCGCATTCTCAATTGTCGCAACGATGACGATGAGTCTGAGCGCGTGGCAAAAGAGATTGTCACGCATAAACTACGCTTTGGTAATGAATGGGAGCAGTATGCTGTCCTGTATCGCAGTAACTTTCAGGCGCGAATGTTAGAAGCGCAGCTGCGTCAGCTGCAAGTGCCATATAAATTGTCTGGTGGTCAATCTTTCTTTGCACGTAGTGAAATCAAAGACATCATGGGCTACTTGCGTCTCATCTTAAACCCCGAAGACGACAGTGCCTTTTTGCGCATTATTAATACGCCCAAGCGCGGGATGGGACCTGCCACGCTTGAGAAGCTCGGTCTATTTGCGCAAGAGCATAGCATCTCCCTACTCGCTTCTTGTACCCATGCAGGTCTTAGCCATGTGCTACCGTCTAAAGCTTATGGCACGATAAAGGAGTTCGGTGAATTTATCGAGCATTATACTCGTGAACTGGATCAACATCCTGACCCTGTACCAATCGTGCGCCAAATGATTGATGAGACCGGCTATATTGACTTTGTCCGTAGCGACGCCAAAACCCCGCAACAAGAAAAAAATCGTATCGATAATATTGATATGCTGTATACCAGTATTCAGTCTTTGATTAACCGCGCTGAAGAAGATGAAGATCGAACGATTGATACCATTATTCGCAAATTAGTACTACTCGATATGCTCGAGCAGCAGCAAGAAGAAGAGAATACGAACAAAGTAAACTTGATGACCTTGCATGCCGCAAAAGGCTTGGAGTTTGATTTTGTCTATATCATGGGACTAGAAGAAGAGATGCTGCCGCACCGCAACTCTATCTTGAGTGAAACGATCGAAGAAGAGCGACGGTTAATGTACGTGGGAATCACCCGTGCGCGCCGTGAGCTGACACTGACACTTGCAACCCAGCGCCGCGCTGGTGGGCAGATGCGTGTGACTTCAGAATCAAGGTTTTTGGATGAGCTGCCTGAAGACCATATTGACTGGCCAGCCAAAGCGAAAAAGAAAAAAGCCACCAAAGATCCAGAAGCAGTCGCTGATGAGTATTTGGCTAATATCCGTGCGTTACTTGGTAATCGCTAAGGCCCGTTTTTATCGTAGGTTAATTGTTTTATTATAAGTAGATCGGTATAAAACCGATACAGTGGGACTGGGATGAATTTTACGCAGCCTCTGTCTGCACAGCCACAGCACGCCAGAAAAATTTATACCAGTTCCGCGTTGACATATAATGTGGCTGTTTTATTTAGAATCGACTATATTAATTTTTGCTTGATGGTTGTTTATTTTTCATCGTTTATTTTTGTTTTTTGGAATGCCTATGCCTGCCCCCACGCCAAGCTCAGAACAACCATTCAAACCGCAGTCAGAATATAATTTGATAGAGTATAACGCTGAACATAAGCTACTCCATCTGCAAGGACTGGTGGCTGACAATGCGTATGCAGCAATTACTGATTTTTTAACACAGCAGTCTGAATACGAAATTGCCAATTTATTAGAATCCTTTCCTAATCAAGACCGGCAGATTATCTGGGCACAGGTTCCTGAACACCTGAGGGGCGAAGTGCTTGCCGAGCTAGAAGTTGATACACGTCAGCCGCTGATGGAGAATATCTCCTCAAAAGAGATCTCTTTATTTACGCAAGATCTTGATGCCCAAGACATCTCAGAAATCTTAGAGACAGTTACCGACACCGTGCGTACTTCGGTAATGGCAACGTTAGACGAAGATATCCGTCTGCAAGTCAATAAACTTGATACCTATGCAGATTGGGAAGTTGGCAGTTATATGGACCCTGATATCATTCAGGTTCAAGATGATGTGAACTTGGCACATGTACAAGAATGGCTACGAGAAAACGATGAGCTACTAGATGACCAAAGCCAAGAGCTGTTGGTCGTTGATCAAGGCCAGCAATTATTGGGTCTACTAAGTCTGGTTGATCTAATCAAGCATGATCAGAGCTCACTGGTCTCAAGCTTTACTGACAACGCTATTACTATCAATGACCGGTTAGACATCCAAGATGCTGCCGCTATTTTTCGTTCAGAAGACATTCGTTTTGCGCCTATTATTAATAGTCATGGCGAGCTGGTTGGACAATTAAACGGCGAAGACATCATGGAAATTATCCAAGATGATGTCGATAGCACAATGAAAAACTTAGCAGGTGTTAGTCAAGATGAGGAGTTATTTGCGCCTATCTTGACCAGTGCCAAAAGCCGCAGTGTCTGGCTAGGCATCAATTTATGTACTGCTCTATTGGCCGCTATCGTCATTGGTCAATTTGAGGCAGTGCTGGCAAAAGTAGTGGCATTAGCGATACTCATGCCAGTCGTGGCTAGTATGGGCGGTATCGCCGGCTCTCAGACGCTGACTGTCGTAATTCGAGGTATGGCCATGGGCCAAATTGGTGGTTCTAACCGTTGGTGGCTTTTTAATAAAGAGTTGTGGGTTGGTGCAATTAATGGACTTATTTGGGCATTTATCATGGCGATTATTGCACAAATGTGGTTTCATGATGGTAAGATTAGTGCAGTGATTGGTTTTGCTATTGCCATCAATATGACGGCTGCCAATGTATCTGGTATTAGTATTCCACTACTGCTCAAGCGCATGAACATTGACCCTGCGCTATCTGCCTCAGTTATTTTGACCACAGTGACCGATATCGTCGGCTTTATGTCCTTTTTAGGACTGGCAAGTGTATTGCTATTATAGTGGTTACTTTTTGCAAGGTATGAGCAAAGATTTGAGTCCAAAACTACAACGTGACAAAGAGTAGTTGTTCTTTATAATCGCTATCTATTTACTAATGGCTATAGCCAGTTCGATATAAAATCGTTACGTAATCTAATTTTATAAGTGAGTGTGTTATGCAAGCTGTACAAGTCAAAGTTCTTAATTCCAAAATTGGTACGCATCCTGATTTTCCTATGCCGACCCGTGCCACAGATGGATCAGCAGGTATCGATTTGCGTGCCTGTCTTGATGAGCCTATGACAATTAAGGCAGGAGCAACGCATCTAGTAGGTACAGGCTTGGCAGTCTATATTCAAGACCCTAACTATGCCGGAATGATACTACCGCGCTCAGGACTCGGTCATAAGCATGGTATTGTACTTGGCAACTTAGTGGGTCTTATCGATGCCGACTATCAAGGGGAGCTGATGGTCAGTGTTTGGAATCGTAGTAGTGACGACTTTGTACTTAATCCTGCTGAGCGTATGGCACAGTACATTGTGGTACCCGTTGCCCGCCCAGAATTTGAAGTGGTAACAGATTTTAGCGATGAAAGTGTTCGCGGTGCAGGTGGCTTTGGACATTCAGGCCGTCATTAAATTTAAAACAACTGCGTTAAAACCTAGATCAGAGTAACATATATATAGCCGCGGTGAACTTAGTAAGTAAGTACGCCATTTATTATAAATAGGGATATGAGGAGTTTATAGTCATGCCGACTTTTGCCGCCCAGCTCCCTCTATTTCGTGCTTATGATATTCGCGGAGCACGCCAGTATTTTACTACTGAATTTATCGCGGCGTTGGGTGAAGTTTTTGCACAGCTATATAAAACACAAGCCAGCCACTCAATAAAAAGTCGTTTTCTAAAAAACCGTTATTCAAAAAGACATGACATACAAAAGCACAATTTAAAAAATCCTAATCTAAAAAACAAACACAATAAAGAAGAATTTTTAGTTCACCCTCATTCTCAAACTTATCGCTCTGTGCCATCAGCTAATGTGGTGGTCATTGGCTATGATGTACGCTGTGATAGCGATACCATAGCGCATATGCTTGCCAATCGTTTAAGTCAACATGGGTTAACGGTTATCCAGCTGGGGCTTATCACAACGCCGATGATGGCATTTTGGGCGCAGCAATATACGGGGCATGGCATTATAGTCACTGCCAGCCACTCTGAAAAAAACACTTTAGGCATAAAATGGTTGGTTAATAACGGCTCTCCTAGTGACGCCGACATTCAAGCTATTTATAAAAGCCTTGCTGATTATCCTGCCAATAAACCCAAAGCGCCATCTTCGAATAATTACTGTACGCAGATACAGGCAACCGATCCTGTTAGCCTACCTACCGATACCGTTGTGTCTACTTACATTGACGCTATCGCGCAAGTGTTTACTCGGATCGAAACGCAAAACTACTCCCCTGACCGCTCTAATGTTACCAATAAACTTGATTTAAAAATCGTTATTGACTGTCTAAATGGAGCAACCAGTAAAATTGCACTGCCTTTATTTGAACGCTTTTGTCAGCAAGTCATTGTGCTAAATGATATTCCTGATGGTAACTTTCCGACAGGCAATCCAGATCCTACTGAGCCTAATCGTCTAGCCGAGCTTCAGCAAACCGTTATTATTAATGAAGCAGATATGGGTCTGGCTTTTGATGGTGATGGTGATAGACTGATGATCGTTGATAACAGTGGTAAGGTTGTAACGCCGGATCATTTATTGTATTTGCTAGCGCGAGTCGCCATTGTAGAGCGTCCCATATCCAATAAAAAGCCCACTGCACCGCAAGTTTTATTTGATGTAAAGTGCTCTCACCATTTACCACGATTACTCAAAAAACTCGACGCAATACCAGTCATGAGTAAAACGGGTAGCAGTTTACTGCGCCAACAGCTTCAATCACATGACAATCGTGCTATTTTTGCTGGCGAGTTATCAGGACATTTTATCTTTAACGACGATTATTTTATTGTTTATGATGATGCTATGTATGCTGGACTACGTCTGCTGCATTGGCTGGCATCAACCGTTATCAAGTCTGATATTACCGCACTATTAGGTAACGATACTCATTCCAATACTCATACGCTACCGCCAGCTTACGATGCATGGGGGGCGCGTAGAAGAGCGACTCTGCCGTATCGACTAACTGATATTACATGGTATCTACCTACGCTTGTCAGTACCGCTGACAACTACCTGCCCTTGCCTAAGAGTGCTACTACTACCTGTTCAATTGTGCATCATTTGGCAGTCCTTTGTCATTATTTACAGCATTTGGTTGAGGATACTCATGACGTCGCGTTGCCACCTTGTCATTGTTTTGATAGCGTGCAACACATAACGCCAGCCCAGGCTGAGCAGCTGTTGCCAAAGGGTACGCTTTTGTCTCGTATCGACGGCGTACGTCTAGATTTTGCGCATGGTTTTGGCGTATTGCGTCAATCAAACACTAGTCATAGTCTTACGGTACGTTTTGCAGGAGATGATTTGGCTGCTATGACAGAGGTGCAAACGCGTTTTATCGCCTTATGTCAAGCTTTTGATACGCAGTTGGCTGAGCAAATTGCGGCTATCTCTGCTGAGTAAAACTCAATAGACATAAGTGCTTTATTTTTAATAATAACGTTACTTGAGAAATAGCGTTTAATACAATACTTTTGCCACTACTGGCACAATAATAAGCTAAAAGTGCATAAACAACTTGCACTTTATTACTGTATTTTAGGAGGGCCTGATGTCGCTTAATTTAGATGATGCCAAAAACACTGCTGAGGTGCTAACCACGGCACTACCTTATATTCAACGCTTTGTCGGTAAGCTTATCGTGGTCAAATACGGCGGTAATGCGATGACCGATCCTGCACTTGAGAGCTCATTTGCACGTGATATCGTACTCCTAAAGACGGTCGGCCTACATCCAGTAGTCGTCCATGGCGGTGGTCCACAAGTCGATAATTTATTGAAAGAGCTTGGTCGACAGTCTGACCGTATTGACGGTATGCGTGTGACAGATAAGCGCACCATGGATATCGTAGAAATGGTACTTGGTGGCAGTGTTAACAAATCTATCGTCAGCCTGATTAATAAACATGGCGGCAGCGCTATTGGCCTGACTGGTAAAGATGCCAATCTTATTCAAGCTAAAAAGCTGCTAGTAGAAAAACCCGGCGCAGACGGCGTTGCGGTACCTGTGGATTTAGGCTACGTCGGTGACGTAGTCAGCGTCAATAAAGACGTGATTAATATGCTCATTGCTTCCAACTTCATTCCAGTCATTGCACCGCTTGGGGTCGATGAAGAAGGCAACACTTATAACATTAATGCGGATCTGGTTGCGGGTAAGGTGGCGGAGTTTTTGCAAGCAGAAAAGCTAATGCTGCTGACCAATATTAAAGGCGTACTAGGCCGTGATGGAAAAGTAGTCACTGGCCTAACACCAAAGAAAGTCGACAGCCTAATCGAAGATGGTACGATTTCAGGTGGCATGATTCCTAAGATTCAATGCGCGCTTGATGCGGTGCGTAGCGGTGTAAAAAGCGCAGTTATCGTCGATGGCCGTGTGCCGCATGCTACGCTATTAGAGATTTTCACCAATGAAGGTGTCGGTACGTTGATTAGTCGCAATTTAGACTCTTCAATGAGCTAACAGGCTGTGACGATCATTCATATAAGAAAGCCCGAACTTATATATTAAGTTCGGGCTTTCTTATAATTGACTACATCAGCATCGTTTATGAAAAAGTCATTTTAAATGCCTCTTCATCAAAGCCGCAAAGCAATATTGGCTGCCCTTTATTTTTGGCTGCCCATTCACCTTCTACGATTGGTCGTTTAATCATGCTGGTATTTTCTATGAGCAAATCAATGGCACTCTCTACATTGGCATTAGCCACTTGTTTTTGCTCATCTGTCAGCTTACGCCACGTGGTTCCGCGCCTGTTTAGTACTTTATCAATACCAAGCTCATCTACCCAGCGCTGTACGCTTTTCTTATCGATGCCTTGCTTTTTATAATCATGAAAATTATAGCTTACATCTAGCTCATCAAGCTTGGTAAAAGCTTTTTTCATGGTGCTACAAGATTTGATACCGTAAATAGTAATGGTCATTGCTTTTCCTTATTAACTTATGTTTTTTTATAATATTTAAATATTGTCACGGGCTGATAATAGTCAAACTTCAATAACCAAATGTACTATTCAAACAGCAAAACGATTGATTAAAGACAATACCATATCATCGCAATTTTTGCCGAATTAGGCTATGCTATGGCATTGGAAAATTTCACCCCATTTATCTGTAATATTCAATTTCGAGCCGACTATGAGCAATACTGTGACATCCGATCAAATACAAAACAATCATTACAATCCGCAAGCGATAGAAACGGCGCAGCAAGCCAAATGGGCAACAGACAAGCGCTTTGAAGTTGGTAATGAGCCAAGCGACAAGCCTGCTCGCTATATGCTCTCGATGTTCCCTTATCCAAGTGGCAAGCTGCATATGGGTCACGTGCGTAACTATACCATCTCTGATGTCTTAAGCCGTTATTATCGTCTTAAAGGTTTCGAGGTCATGCAGCCAATGGGCTGGGATGGTTTTGGCTTGCCAGCTGAAAACGCAGCGATTGCCAATCAAACGCCCCCTGCTGAATGGACGTTTGCCAATATTGACAACATGCGTGCACAGCTCAAACTGCTTGGTTTATCGATTGATTGGTCACGTGAATTTGCTACTTGTAGCCCTGAATATTATCAGTGGGAGCAATGGTTGTTTTTACAGCTATACAAAAAAGGCTTGGTCTACAAAAAGCTTGCGACAGTTAACTGGGATCCGGTCGACAATACTGTATTAGCCAACGAGCAAGTCATTGATGGTAAAGGTTGGCGTAGTGGCGCTGCAGTTGAAAAGCGCGACATCCCCATGTATTACTTTAACATCACTGATTATGCCGATGAGCTGCTTGACGATTTAGACCAGCTAGAAGGTCACTGGCCCTCTGAAGTACTGACTATGCAGCGCAATTGGATTGGTCGTAGTGCTGGTATGGAAGTACACTTCCCTTATGAGCTGGCTGGCGAAACCAATACTTTAGACGTGTTCACTACTCGCCCTGATACTTTGATGGGTGTGACTTATGTGGCAGTCGCGGCCGAGCATCCATTGGCTCAATATGCTGCTGAAAAAGATGACTTCATCGCACAGTTTAATGCGCTATGTAAAAAAGGCTCAGTCGCTGAAGCAGATTTGGCTAAAGCTGAAAAGATCGGTATGGATACTGGCCTTACCGTGACGCATCCATTGACTGGCAAAAAAGTGCCAGTTTGGGTTGCCAACTATGTACTGATGAGCTATGGCTCAGGTGCGGTAATGGCGGTTCCTGCCCATGATGAGCGCGATTACGAGTTTGCAACCAAATACAATCTACCTATCAAACATGTCATCCAGTCTCCTGATGGTTATGCTGAGTCTGTCATCGCTGACGCCAAAGCAGATAGTTCTGAGCCAAACCTTGCTTATACTGAGCGCAACACCCTAGTCAATTCAGATGAATTTGACGGTATGGATTTTGATCAAGCGTTTGAAGCTATGCTTGCCAAGCTTGAACCACAAGAGCTAGCTAAGAAAAAAATCCAATATCGCCTACGTGACTGGGGTGTTTCTCGCCAGCGCTATTGGGGCTGCCCTATCCCAATGGTCAACTGTGAGCATTGCGGCACAGTCCCTGTTGAAGAGCAGGATTTGCCCGTTGTACTGCCAACTGACGTCGTTCCAGACGGCCGCGGTAATCCTTTGAAAAACATGCCAGAGTTTGTGAATACTACTTGTCCTAAGTGTGGCAATCCTGCTGAGCGTGAGACGGATACGTTTGACACCTTTGTTGAGTCAAGTTGGTACTACGCGCGCTTTGCTAGTCCAAACGATGCGCAAAATATGGTCAACAAATCTGCTGCCAATAAATGGCTGCCTGTCGATCAATACATCGGCGGTGTCGAGCATGCGGTTATGCATCTACTTTATGCGCGCTTTTTCCATAAATTGATGCGCGATGAGTCTCTAGTATCAGGTGATGAGCCATTTGCCAATTTAATGACGCAAGGTATGGTACTTGCTGGTACTTTCTACCGCGTCAATGCTGATGGCAGTACCACATATTATTTCACTGAAGATGTTGAGATTGATTACAACGACCGTGGTCAGCCGATTAAAGCAATTTTAAAAACTGACGGACAGCCAGTCACGATTGGTAAAATCGAAAAGATGTCTAAGTCAAAAAATAATGGTGTCGATCCGCAAATCACTATTGATAAGTATGGCGCTGATACGGTGCGTCTATATACGCTATTTACCGCCCCTGCCGATCAAACGCTAGAATGGTCAGATGACGCACTAAAAGGTCCGTATAACTTTGTTAAAAAGGTTTGGCGTATCGCAACCGAGCATATGCAAGCGTTAGCAGCGGCCAATTTGAGCCTTGATACGCTAAACAATGAAGCGCTGCAAACTGACGGCCTAAGTAAAGAAGCGAAAAATTTACGCCGCAAGACGCATGAGACAATTGCTAAGATTGATAGTGACTTGGGTGATCGTTTGGCCTTGAACACTCCAGTATCAAGCCTTATGGAACTTGCAAACGAGCTTGCAAGCTTTAAAGCAACTAATGAGCAAGATCTGCAAGTACAGCATGAGGCTTTGATTGACTTGTTAATTATGTTGTCAGTCTATGCCCCGCACGTCGGTGAGCACTTAATTGAGCAGTTGGGACTCGATACGGTCACGCTAAATTATCCAGCCGTTGACGAAAGCGCACTTGTGCAAGACACGATCACGATGGTGGTGCAAGTCAATGGTAAAATGCGCGGTAAGATGGATGTCGCCCCTAACAGCGATCCTGTGCTGCTAAAAGCGCAGGCAAAAGAGATTGAAGGTGTGGCAAAATTCTTAACTGGTGACATCAAAAAAGAAATCGTTGTCCCTAATAAATTGGTCAATATCGTGGTGGTAGGTTAGATCTTTTAGGCTTGGAGATTTTGATGACCCCAAGCCTTTTTAAAACGTAAGGATAGCGATTATGTCGTATAAGCATCAAGCTGCACAGTCACAACCCAAAAGCGCAAGCGCACAAAAACTAGCGACAGCGTTACTTGCCGCTTTGCCAATGATGACAGTACTTGGTGCCGCGACAGCACTTAGTGGCTGCGGCTTTCAATTACGTGGTTACGATACACCAATGCTATTTGATGTTGCCAAAACAGCAGTGATTGTTGAAGATGATCGCACCTCCTTTCCTTTAAAATTGCCATTAACACTGCGCTTAGAAGCCTTGGGGGTCGATGTCATTGATAACATGACTCTGACCGATGTAGCGAACAACAATCAAAGTACTGATGCTGCACCAATCGCTGCTATTACAGTAAAAAACATACGTTTTAAGCGTTATGAGCTGGTTGGCGTATTAACAGAGATTCGCTTAGTCTTGACAGCAGATGTTAATTATCAAACTGTCGAAAATGGCAAACCTGTGACTTTAACCAATCCAATCCAAGTCGAGCGTAGCTATCAGTATAATGAGGCGTCCGTTAGTACTGATGATCAGCAAGGCGACCAAATCCGCGATTGGCTTTATGATAGCTTAGCACGCCGGATCACAGATCAATATGTGGCCATATCTTTACCTAAGGTTGCTCCTAACTCAGCTCCGATGATTGAAAGCCCAGAGACTACCAACATTGTTGCACCCAACCCTTAGATCGGTAGCTCAAGCTATTATTGTTTACTTTTATACCTTAATTTTTCAACCTTAAAAGGTTATGGCTCAATCCTTATGCAAGACACCTTTATACAAGCCTATCCAAAGCTACTACAACCTACCGTTGCAGTCGCAGGCTTGTGGCTTGCACATGGTGATGAGCCGTTACTGAGTCAATGGCTTATCGATGCCATGCGTCCACACTGGCGCGCACAAAACTACGCGATTAAGCGTATTGAGCTAATATCTGTTAAAAGCTGGCAAGAAGTTTTGTCAGAGCTGGGTAGCCAATCTTTATTCGACGATGCCAGCGCGCTCATCGTGACGGGCAACCATAAACCAGACAAAGCCGTCATCGCTGAGCTAGAACGCTTCGCTCAAGAGGCACAAACAGGAGCGCATAGTCATAGTTTGTTATGGTTAACATCTAAACAAGACAAGCGGTCTCAGAGCAGTAAATGGTTCGCACCGTTTGCTCAATATGGTCACGTTATTGATTGCAATTTATATAATGAACAACAACGTCAGCAGCTATTGCAGATACAAGCACAGCAGTTTGGCTTGAAACTATCGCAAGAAGCGTGGCAACTACTCATGTCCCATACCGAGCATCATCTCTTAAGTGCTTATCAAACGTTATGGCGATTGTCTTATCTGTTCGCACCGCAATTGATGGCAAATAGCGATAAGACTACAGAAAACAACATCTCTAAGCCTGCTACCAACGTCGCCTTAGACGTCAAAGACTTACAAGCTGCCTTAGTCAATGACGCCCAATTTAGCGTGTTTGATCTATCGGATGCAATGCTTGCAGGTAATAGCGCGCAAGTAGCGAAAATCATGTTTCAGCTGAAAGCAACTGATGAGCCAACGACCTTAGTATTATGGGCGATCAGTAAAGACATGCGCCAAATTATGCAACTGATGGATGGACAAGACCCGCAAGCTCTTGGCATTTGGCGTAGCAAACAAGGCTTATATCAGCAGGCGTGCCGCCGCCAAACAAGAGCGCAAATAGCCAAATGGCCTGCCCTATTGTATCGCTGTGACCAAGCGATAAAAGGTCTTGTTCGTCAGCCAGCTTGGGAGCTACTATTACAAGCAGCATTAGAGCTATCAGGGCGCAGGTTGTTCGCTATGCAATAAGTAACAGAAATATATTTCATCTGCTCTTTATAAGTATTATTGTAAAACCAATTACATCAACAATTACGACAGTCATCTTTCTTATTTTTCGACTGATCTTTATATAGCCTACTTCAGATAATCTATCTTCAGCCTCAACTTACCTTCTACACTTTTGTTTTTTTAGAGCAACCTTAACCTTTCGCAAACTAATTATGTTTCCATTTTGCCTATCAAGGCTCTATCATACCTACACTTGTGTTCACTGTGATTGGATTGTTTTTTATGCGCAAAATAAGCAAAAAGTCTGCTATCAAATGGGGCATCATCGTCCTAGTTATCGTGGCATTATCTGCGTTGGCTTATGCTACTTTAAAACCAGAAGAAGAAAAACCTAGCTATCTAACAGCGACTGCAGAAATTGGTGATATTGAAAACAATGTCATGGCCTCAGGCAAAGTTAAAGCGCTGAATACCGTTGACGTCGGTGCACAGGTATCTGGTGAAGTAACACGCCTCTATGTAGAGGTGGGTGATGAAGTACAAGAAGGCGATCTCATTGCTCAGATCGATCAAGTCACGCAAAAAAACAACTTAAGTAATGAGCAAGCAAGCCTTGAGCAAAGTGAAGCGGCCATTCAAAGCGCACAAGCAGAATATTTAAGTCGACAAGCCAGCCTTAAAAGCGCCTATGCCGATCTTGCCAGCCGTCAATCTGAGCTCAAACAAGCACAATCTGATTTTGCTCGCTTACAAGATTTGGTTGCCATTGACGCAATATCACAGCAGGAGTATGACACCCAAGCGACGAGTGTTGAGACAGCAAAAGCTGCCGTTGCCAATGCGCGTGCAGCTATCGATACGGCTAAGGCTGCTATCGCCACCACAGAAGCAAATATCAATAGTCAGCAAGCAGCACTACGCAAATCCCAAACCAACGTCAGTACTGCTGAGGAAGACTTAAGCTATACCACTATTCGCGCGCCCATGTCAGGGACTGTAGTCTCTGTTACTACTGAACAAGGCACTACCGTCAATGCCAATCAAACAGCCCCGACCATCGTTACCTTAGCGGACTTATCGACCGTACGTATCAATGCGCAGATTTCTGAAGCTGATGTAATCAATGTTAAAGCTGGCATGCCAGTCTATTTCAATATCATTGGCAATCCTGATCAAAAGTTTGATTCTATACTCAAGGCCATTGAGCCTGCACCTGAGAACATCAGTGACACCAGCTCAACGGATTCTGCGATTTATTATGTGGGTTACATCGAAGTGCCTAACACGGACCGGCGCTTTCGTATTGACATGACAGCACAGGTTTATATTGTTATCGATCAAGCTAAAGATACCCTACTTGTACCATCAGCAGCCATACAAGAAAGACCCGCAAAAAATACAAGTGAAGGACAAGCCAAAACCAATAAAATTGTACGCGTACTAAGTGATGACGGCACAGTAGAGCCTCGCACAGTAGAAGTAGGCATTGATAACCGAGTAAATGCGCAAATTTTAAGCGGATTAGAAGAAGGTGAGCAAGTCATTATTGGTGAAGGTAGTGCCAATGCTTCAGAAAACCGTGGTGGTGGTACTCGTATACCTGGTGCTACTCCAAGGAGGTAACTCATTCTTTGACTATGTTAAGGATAAAAGGGCTTAAAAATATTAGCCCTTTTATCACGACACTCACTATCTTTGATTAAAGACATTGCTATGACTATATCTCAATCTGCTAAACAGCCGACCGACAGCACTAGCGCTTCGATAGAAACAAACTCACCGAATAATATCAATACTGCAGCTACCGCTGACAAGCCCATTATGGAGCTGTCGGGTATTATTCGAGAGTTTGCTGCCGGCGAGCAAACCATTCGTGTATTGCACGACGTTAATTTAACGATTAATCAAGGTGAAATGGTCGCGATTATCGGGCAATCTGGCTCTGGTAAGTCTACTCTAATGAATATTTTAGGTTGCTTAGATCAGGCGACAGCAGGTGACTATAAGATTTATGGTCAATCAGCAAACAAACTAGAGGCAGATGAGCTGGCTGAGTTACGCCGAGAGCATTTTGGCTTTATCTTTCAGCGCTACCACCTGCTTGGTGACATTAGCGCCAAAGACAACGTCGCCGTCCCTGCCGTATATGCTGGTATGAACACTGAGGCACGAATCAATCGCGCCGAAAAGCTCTTGACCGATCTAGGTCTTGGCGAAAAGGTAAATAATCGTCCTAGCCAGCTCTCAGGCGGCCAACAGCAGCGTGTTTCTGTTGCTCGCGCCCTGATGAATGGTGGCGATGTCATCTTAGCAGATGAACCAACAGGTGCCCTAGATAGTAAATCTGGCGAAGACGTGATGGCCATCTTACATGACCTAAATGCTCAAGGTCATACCATCATCATGGTTACCCATGATCCCAAACTTGCGGCCCAAGCCGAGCGCGTGATTGAACTAAAAGATGGCTACGTTATAGCAGATTATAAAACGGAGCACTACAAACCAACCGAAAAACAGCCAGAACCTATTCTTAGTCAACACCGAAAAAGTGCGTTTGCTAGCTTTATCGATCGCTTTTTTGAAGCATTAAAGATGTCATTACTTGCCATGCGTGCACACAAGATGCGCACCTTGCTGACCATGTTAGGCATTATCATCGGTATCGCTGCAGTTGTGTCTATCGTTGGTCTTGGTCAAGGCTCTCAGCAGCAAATTCTCGCAAATATTAGCTCGCTAGGAACCAATACCATCACCGTCAATGACGGCTACCCTAGAGGCGACCCGCGACGTAAATATAATGATGACAACCTCACACCAGAAGATGCAGAAGCGGTCAGCAGTCAACCGTATGTTATCAATGTGAGCCCTCAAGTCAATACCAGCTCTAGTGTACGCTATCGCAGCGTGCAAGAAGACTCGACCATCAATGGTGTTGGTGAGCATTACCTAGAGGTCACTGGTGAGACGCTGGCATTAGGTCAAGGTTTCGATTCGCAAAGTATCGACCTTCGCAGTCAAGATATTATTATCGATGACAATGCTAAAAGTGCTTTTTTTGCAGATATAGATAACCCTATCGGCGAAGTCATACTCATCGGTAGTGTGCCTGGACGCGTGGTTGGCGTCCTTGAGGCAAGCGACAGTGGCTTTGGGCCAAGTAGCACGACACCCGCCATATATATGCCTTATACCACTGTGATGTCACGTATAACTGGTAGTGCAAATATTGATAGTTTTATAGCACTGTTAGATGATAGTGTCTCATCTAGTGTAGCTGAGTCGGCTATCTCCGACATAATAGAAGGTCGCCATGGTACAGATGATTTTAATATTATTAACTCAGACTCTATTCGTCAGACCATTGAATCGACCACAGGTACGATGACACTGCTCATCTCATCGGTTGCTGTTATCTCATTGATCGTTGGTGGTATTGGTGTGATGAATATTATGCTAGTATCGGTCACGGAACGCACTAATGAAATTGGTGTACGTATGGCTGTTGGAGCTCGTCAAAACGATATCATGCAGCAGTTTTTGATAGAAGCCGTACTCGTCTGTATTTTGGGCGGCTTATTAGGTATTGGGTTAGCGTTTGCTATCGGTGAATTAATCAATAATGTAGGCGGTGATAGTTTTAAAGTTATTTACTCACCAACGTCTATCATTGCAGCTTTTGTTTGCTCGACGCTTATCGGGGTCGTCTTTGGTTTCTTACCTGCTCGCAATGCAGCTAAACTGGACCCTGTTGAAGCACTTTCTAGAGATTAGCGGCAGATGATCGATGTAATCTGTCAAAATATACGCTACGTAAAATAGAGAGAATGAAAAAACGTTAAAGAAATAGAAGAATTTACACAAGATTTGGACTTTTTTTATAAAGCGGGGTTGTAATTGTCACAATAATATATATAATGTGCTCTCACGTTTAGGGATACAAAATTTCTGAACGAGAAGCCAAGCTTAATGCCTCTTTTAATATTGATAACTTGATATATAAAGAAGTTAAGCTTTTAGAATTTCCCTTTTAGGAAATTCTCTTGCATACAGTCAGATACATTGATTATATGCATAAGTATTAGAAAATCCTATTTAAAGGATTTCCTCTTGCGAAGCTAAAAAAGCAATACTTTTTTTATACGCTTCTCAGGGCCGATAGCTCAGTTGGTAGAGCAGTTGACTTTTAATCAATTGGTCCCGCGTTCGAGTCGCGGTCGGCCCACCATATTTAGTTTGACGCTTGTTTATCGTTCTACCCTATCCGGTAGTTGGTTAATAAGTAAAAAGATACCTCTAAGGTATTAAGTTTTATGTAATTTCCCTTTAAGGAAATTATTCTTGCATACAGTCAGATACATTGATTATATGCATAAGTATTAGAAAATCCTATTTAAAGGATTTTCTCTTGCGAAGCTAAAAAAGCAGTGCTTTTTTATACGCTTCTCAGGGCCGATAGCTCAGTTGGTAGAGCAGTTGACTTTTAATCAATTGGTCCCGCGTTCGAGTCGCGGTCGGCCCACCATATTTGAAAAGCCCTATCACTATACAATATAGTGATAGGGCTTTTTTTCGTTTGTTATCTCTTAACGTTTATTCATTCTTTAACGCTTAGTATTGCGATCGCGCTTAAAGAAATTAAAACCAGCATCTTTTCGCCATAGCAGTTTATGTTTAATCGTATCTTTCACCGTACGCGGCTCCTTAGGAGCTTGAGCAATCAACATATCAAAAGTTGCTCCATCTATAGGCAGCTGACGCCCATGTGCCATCATGACTATTGAAGGCTTTAGATCCTTTATCTGTTGCAAAGATTGAATGTAGATTTTAGGATCATAAATAGGAAAAGGCACTACAAACTTATGACGCAGTTTGATAATTAAGTCTGCTGTATATACTTGCCGGCTTGGTATATGAAATAGTGATAAATCTCTATCTGTATGCCCTGGCGTCTCAATGACCTGCCATTCCTCAAAATACGGTATATGGTCTTTACCTTTGACGGTGATATCGGGTTTAAGATGAGCTGGATAATACAAATTCCTAGGTGGACGTCCTTGCCGCTTAGCGACGTATTGAGCAAGGCTCATATCCACAACATGCATGGTACGGCCAGCGATACCTTTATACCATTGATTATCTTTGTCCGCAGATACAATCATGCAACCTGTCGCTTCTCTGAATTTGTGCGCGCCACCGGCATGATCTGGATGCATATGAGTGACCACAACAACTTTTAGATCCGTTATCGGTCGTTGCAGCGTCGTCATAATATAGTCGAGTACCAGCGCTACGTCAGGTCGACACCCTCCATCTAATAACATAATCTTGTCCGGATATACCGCAAGATATATACTTTGAATATACCCTTCTAAACGCATGATTTCACATAAGCTCATTTGGATTCCCTACCTCATTATTCATTCTTATCGCGAGGCTTCCTTTCAATGTCAACAAAGTCTTTAGTATAGCGTTCATCAATTTAAAATAAACGACTTTGAGTGAACGCTTGTGACTATAGATAACCTTGCAGCAGGCTTAAACCAAAAACCTATATATTTATCAATAAAAAGCAAAAACTCAGCACAGAGGCTGAGTTTAAGATAGAGATTAAAAATTATACAGTATTAGTCAACTATGCAAGATCACGAACCTTTGGTTCACGCTCCCATAAGCGCGATTTAGCATTTTCGATGAAAGCATCCAAATCAGCAAGTGGCGTGACAAAACTGTCTTTTTCTACTGGTAGCTTACTTAAGATGAATTCTTCAGTCGCCCCGCAATACGCAATCGCTTTACAATGGACATAAGCATCAGTAAACCAATCTAAGGTTGAGCTGTCTTTGGCCAGCTTTTTGGCTTGATCTGGCATGATGATACTTACTATTGCATCAAAGAATACCGAGGGTGCGCCTGCTACACGCTCATCTGCTTGTATACGTGTACCGTCATCTAATTCGACCTCTTTACTCGGTGCAACGATTTTTACCATACCGCCTTGAGCATTAATGGCGTCTTCAAACTTCTTGATTTCGCTATGTTTTGAACCCTTAGCAACTAAGATACCAACCAAACGTCCCTTTAAAGATTTGGGCGTACGGCCAATCGTCTGCAACGGCTCAGAAGTTGCCATATCCTGTACGGGCGCTGCAGCATCAGCAGGTTCTGGCAGTTCCATACCCAATGCAGTTGCTACGCGATTTGCTAAGTCTTCATCGATATGTAGCAAATGCCCAAGCATACGGGTACGTACATGAGGGGTATCTACTTTACCAAGCTCAAATGCGTAAGCAGTCGCAATATGCGCTTGCTCGGCTGGTGTTTGACTACGATAGAACATACGCGGCTGACTATAGTGGTCTGCAAAACTTTCTGCACGAATGCGTCCTTTAACGCCATCATCTAGCTTTTCATGGAACGACTCAAAGCCCTTTTTGACGCTTTCACGTGGACGATCTAAATCCAAACTTTGTGGCTCGTAAAGTACGCGGGTCTTCGGCACTTGCATTTGCATATGTCCATCTTGCTGGTTATTGGCAAATGGGCATTTTGGCGCATTGATTGGAATTTGAGCAAAGTTTGGTGAACCCAGACGCTTAAGCTGCGTATCTAAATAGCTAAACAGACGTCCCTGTAATAAGGGATCGTTACTGAAATCGATACCAGGTGGCAAGTGCGATGGACAAAATGCTACTTGCTCTGTTTCAGCAAAGAAATTATCTGGGTTGCGATTTAAGACCATTTTACCGATGATTTTGACGGGTACCATCTCTTCTGGAATCAGTTTCGTCGCATCTAGATGGTCAAATGGAAACTCATTGGCTTCTTCTTCAGTAAATAACTGAACACCAAACTCCCACTCAAAGTACTTGCCATTATCAATCGCTTCATACATATCACGGCGATTGTAATCAGGGTCAGCGCCAGAAATTTTAACTGCTTCATCCCAAATAAGTGACTGCACACCTGCTACTGGCTTCCAATGAAAACGTACAAAGGTACTCTTACCATCTTTATCTAAAAGACGATAGCTATGAATGCCAAAGCCTTCCATCATGCTAAAGCTGCGCGGTAAGGCACGATCACTCATCAACCAAATAAGATTATGCATAGTTTCAGGGCTTAATGAAACAAAATCCCAAAAAGTGTCATGTGCAGAAGCGGCTTGCGGGAAGCCGCGATCTGGTTCTGGTTTTACTGCATGTATTAAATCTGGAAACTTGATAGCATCTTGAATAAAGAAGATTGGCATATTGTTACCAACAATATCCCAGTTACCTTCTTCGGTATAGATTTTTACTGAAAAACCACGGACATCACGCGGCGTATCTTTTGAACCCTTGTTACCAGCAACAGTTGAGAAACGAGTAAATAAAGGTGTCTGCTTACCAGTTTCTGTCAAGATCTTTGCTGTCGTAAATTCTTCTAACGACTCTGTCAACTCAAAGTAGCCATGAGCAGCACTACCACGAGCATGGACGATACGTTCAGGAATGCGTTCATGATCAAAATGGTTGATCTTCTCACGCATGACGAAATCTTCTAACAAAGTAGGACCACGTGGGCCAGCTTTTAACGAATTTTGATTATCAGAAATAGCAACGCCTTGTTGCGTTGTCAAAACTTTACCATCCTCGTCTGCACGTTGATGGGTTTCACCGCCATTTCCACGTGCTGGGTTCATATCTTTTGCGGGGTCAGTATGATCGATATTCTTCTTCATAATATATCCTAGCTAATAAATAGGCCTTTTAGGACCATGAGTAAAGTGCCCACACAGTTTTTATATCCTTGGAGATAATGATGACTTCATATGTCGTTCAGTTGTCTGTGTTGATAGCACTACCAATTATTGTTAAAACGAAAGTAAATAATAAGTTTCCAAACTATCTTACCCAAAAAATAAGTTGCTTATATGGTGAACCTTGTTGATATTTAGTTAAATTTTATACATTTAAACTAGAAAGACCTTTATTTTTTTAGCTTACGTCTCTTAAAAAACGATTCTTGTAATGTAGATCTTCTTTAAGGTATTATTTTATAAAGTAATAAACGCCGATGATAAATAACTGGACGCCATAGTTAGCCACCTATTTATCTCTCTTTTATTAAATTATGAGGCTATCTACTATGTCACCGTTACTAACGTCATTAACCACATCTAACTCTTCTTATAAGAGCCTTTATCGCTCATTAATGCTGGGAACTTCATTAGGTTTAATTGCTCTCACTTTTAGCCAAACAGCTGCAGCTATTACCTCTACAGACATTACCTATAAAGTCGACGATCAGCCTTATCAAGGCTATTACGCCAAAGCTGACCAGCCCAATGCGCCTTTTATCTTATTGATTCATGACTGGGATGGATTAACGGACTACGAGCGTAAACGTGCTGATATGCTGGCCGGAAAAGGTTACAACGTGTTGGCCGCCGATATTTTTGGCACAGGTATTCGCCCCACTGAATTGGAAGACAAAAAACGTTTGACCACGGCGCTATACGACGATCGCAGTAAAATGCGCCGTATTCTAGCGGCCGCTTTAAACACTGGACAGGCTCAAGGTAATAATGTCCGCGAAGGCGTGACGATGGGTTACTGTTTTGGTGGTACCGTTGCTTTAGAGCTTGCACGATCAGGATTCCCGCAAAAAGCGTTTGTACCCTTTCACGGTGGACTCGAAATTCCAAAAGGTCAAAATTATGATAAAACGAGTGGCGAGATTTTAGTTTTTCATGGTACAGCTGACAAAGCGGTTCCGTTAGAAGACTTCACTACTTTGGGTAAAACTTTAAAAGCAAGCAAAGTACCTCATGAGATGATTACGTATAGCGGCGCAGTTCATGCCTTTACTGATTTTAATAACCCTGATAGATACGATGCTCGCGCAGATGAGCGCTCTTGGCAGCGTTATTTGGATTTTTTAGCTGAAGAATATCAATAGCGTTAAGCTATATTATCAGTTAGATTATAAGAGCAGCACGGTTTTGCTGGGTATATTCCCTATTTTTCATTAATAAGGATAGCTATGTTGTTAGATAATGAGGTATTGCGTGCGCGCACTAGACTATTAGGATCGTTTTTGGGTGAGGCCATTTCTCGTCAATCTGGGCAGCAGACGTTAGATACCATTGAGACCTTACGCCAAGGTTTTATTCAAGAGCGCCGCGAGCATAATGAAGGACAAAAGCAACAACTTATCGAGCTTATCGCTTCACTAGACAATCAAACACTAAAAAACGTCATTCGCGCGTTTTCTATTTACTTTTTTTTGGCAAACTTAACCGAAGAAAACTTTTTGCGAGAACAGCGCCGCACGATGCGTGCAGAGTCGAACCAAAGCTGGGAAGGCTCCTTTCGTCGCACTTTATCAGAGTGCCGCGAGCGTCAGATTGAACCTGCACAAATCAAAGAGCTGATTGATCAATTAAAATTTATGCCTGTTTTTACCGCGCATCCTACCGAAGCGCGCCGCCGTACGACGATGAATATTTTGCAAACGTTATATGAGCACACGGATGCCATGAGCACTTACCCTGAGGGCAGCCTTGCCTTTGAGCAGGCCAAACAAAAAACGGCCGAAACCATTGATCTACTATGGTCGTCAGATGAAGTCCGTACTCGCAAGCCTTTGGTCTATGACGAAATCAATAATGGCTTGCATTATTTTAACGCCAGTCTTTTTACCGCTATTCCTAAAGTCTATCGCAATATCAAAGACGCGATCGTAGAGATTTATCCAGAGCTTAGTGACTATGCGCTGCCCGCTTTTGTCAATTTTGGCTCTTGGATTGGTGGCGACAGAGACGGCAACCCCTTTGTCACTCATGAAACCACGGTAATGGCAGTGTTGATGCATGCCAATACTGTGCTGCGCCATTATCAAGTATTGATCCGAAAGCTGCGCCGTGAGCTGATCCATAGCGATAGCATTGTTACCATCGCGCCCGAGATTTATGAGCGAATTAAAGACTATAGCGAGCTGGAGCAACAGGTCTTTTGTTACAACCCTGATGATTACAACCATGAGCCATACCGTAGATTGTTGTCGCTTATCCTCGCTAAAATAAAAGCCACTAACCAGCATATCCAAAGCCAAGGCACAGACGAGAATGCAGCACAAAATGCTTATCTGTCACCGACTGCGCTATTGGATGATTTACGTCTTATCCGTACAAGCGTCAACACACATGATAGTGCACATGCCGAAGGGCTGCTACTAGATACCATCCGCTTGGTCAAAACCTGCGGCTTTCATCTGGCCGCGCTCGATATTCGCCAAGACTCAGGCTATCATGGCGAGGTCATTGCCGATATTTTTGCCAATGCCTCCAACTTGCCCGATTATAAAACGCTAAGCGAAGCAGAGCGCCAAGAGTGGCTAACCCGCCTACTACAAAAACCAGGCACGCCGCTGATTTATACCGATAATTTAAGCGAGCAAACCCGTGAGCAGCTGGCATTGATGCAATCAGTGGCCAAACTGCGCAAACTGGTCGGCGACGATACCTTTGGCAGCTATGTCATCTCCATGACCAATAACGCCAGTCAGCTGCTAGAAGTACTGCTGCTGATGCGTTTTGCTGGTTTATCTGGTATCGATGACGACGGACACTTATTTGCCGCCTTGCCGGTAGCGCCATTGTTTGAGACCATCGAAGACCTCAAAAACATCGATAAAATCATGCCAACGGTACTGGACAACCCCCTATATCGCGAGCTGCTTGAGCACTCAGGCAATATTCAAGAGATTATGCTGGGCTACTCAGATTCTTCAAAAGATGGCGGCATTATTACCTCGGCTTGGCAGTTGTATAGCGCCCAGCAAACCATCACTCGTATTGCCAACCATTACGGCATCAGCACCCGTCTGTTCCATGGCCGTGGCGGCTCTGTCAGTCGCGGCGGCGGCTCAACCCATCAGGCTATCGCCGCTCAGCCTGCTGGTACGTTAAACGGACAAATCAAGTTTACCGAGCAAGGCGAAGTGCTCTATGCCAAGTACGCCAATCCAGATACGGCGGTATTTGAGCTGACCATGGGTATCACAGGCGCACTAAAAGCCAGCTCGTCACGTTTTGTAGAGCAGCCCGCCCAGCTTGATAGCTATGAAGCACTGTTTACGGATCTGGCCGATGCAGGCGAGCAGCAATATCGAGCACTGACAGATAATACAGAAGGGTTTTACCAGTTTTACTCCGAAGCCACGCCCGTACAAGAGATTTCTTTACTAAATATCGGCTCACGCCCTGCCCACCGCAAAAAAGGTCTACCAAGCAAATCAACGATTCGGGCGATACCTTGGGTATTTGGCTGGTCGTTGGCACGCTTTACTCTGCCAGCGTGGTATGGGGTCGGCACTGCTTTAGACAGTGTCAAACAAAATGAAGACTTAATGAAAGAGATGCATAAGAACTGGCCATTTTTTAGTGTTTTTATCAGCAATATTGAAATGGCTTTTACCAAATCGGAGATGAATATCGCCCATGCTTATAGTCAGCTGTGTAAAGACGAACACTTACGCACACAAGTCATGCAGGCCGTCGAGCAAGAGCACGAACTGACCCACTCTGGTCTGAACTCCCTACTTGAACAAACCTCATTATTGTCCACACAGCAAGAGCTGGCGTCCTCTTTACAATGGCGTAATGCTTACTTAGACCCGATCAACTATATTCAGATCGAGCTACTAAAGCGTATGCGACAATCTAATAATAATAATGCCGAAAATACTGACAAACTGGCCGTAGAAGATCCGCTAATTCGCAGTATCAACGCCCTAGCAGCAGGACTACGTAATACTGGTTAGAACTTGATACTGATATTAAGACGCAAATAACCGCTGACTTAGTTAGCGGTTACTTTTTGAAAAACTAAAATTTGATTGTTCGCTGGCATTTGATATTGAGTTATTAATGTTAAATGGTGAGTGTTGGCTAAAGCGATGATATCTTCTTTATGCCGGATACCGCTACCAGCATCACGCTGGCGCAAACTGCTATCAAACTGCTGGTTACTCGCACTGGTATAGCGTCCGTTTTCATTAAATGGCCCGTAAACAATCAGCTTGCCGTCTAACGGTAATGCTTCTCCGACCAACTCAAACAACCTCTCAACCAAAGGCCAAGCGATAATATGTAACGTGTTAGCGGTAAATACAGCGTCATAAGGTTCGTCAGTATTAGTTTTTGGAATAGAATCTGTTAACAAATTAAAAGCCAACGGTGCATACAGGTTTGATGCGGGATAGGCATTATGCCAAGCTTGTATCACCTGATGATTATCAATTACATCGCTGGTTTGCCATTGTAGGTGTGGCAATCTTGGTGCAAAGTAAACACTATGCTGACCGGTACCTGAGCCGACTTCTAAGACATGAGTATGCTCTTGTAGCTCTTTTTGCAGTACATCTAAGATAGGTGCTTTATTGTTTTCACACGCTTGCGAAAATGGCATTCCGTCTGGAGAAATGGATTGCGTATTATCTGAATTATTATTAAACACTACGGCCATCCTTATAATGCTGTTTTAATAAAGCACTGATATCAATAATGGATATAGGCAACAACAACCTACCACATTGACCTAATAGATACCCGCCTCTACACCCGCGGCCAATGTCATTGCCAGCTCTTCTACTTGCTCGCTAAACGTCTCTTGCCAATCGCCTTGTAAAATAAGTGCTTCTTGAATCCATTCCCAACGTAGCCCCGTCGTAATCGTTTGTAGCGCACGTTTGGTCCCTGTGCCATCTTGTCCTGCCCGAATATATAAAGCGAATGGCATCCCTTGCTTTTTTTCGAGCACCGGATAGTAGCAGCGATCAAAAAAATCTTTGGTCAAACCTGCCATATAAGCCAAGTTCTCTGTCGTCCCTAATAATAATGCATCAGCAGCCAATACATCTTCAGGCTGCGTATCTTGGGGCGACTTTAGAATGACATTGATATCTATATCAGGATGATTAGCACCGTCATAAGCCGCTTGTGCGAGCTTTACGGTATTCGGTGATGGCGCATGCGCGACAATAAGTAAGGTTTTGGTAGCCATATTAATCACCTTTATAACGGTTAATAGTCATTTTTTGAATAATATCACAACAGATAATTTTGGGGAAAAGACACTCAATAGCATTGTTATGGAATACTTTTTGCATACTATCGATCCAAGGTTGCTCAAGTTGTTATGCCTGTTAGTGATAGTGGTTATATAGAATGATCTCATTACACTATTTTACATAGGTATAAGACTTATGCAAATGGACACAGTTTCAAAAACTCGATTACTACAATTTTTCAGTTGTTACAGGTTTTATAGAAATAAAGCTAGTCTATACTCACAATCGCGATACCAAAGTTAAAATTAAACGTTAACTTCTCAACATATGTAAAACGAAACCATATTGTAGTCCTACAAATTTAAGTAATTGAGCCAATTTGAGTTAAACAAACGGAGTATTTATGAGTATTAGCCAGAATCGATCTGCTAATGATAATTTATTAAATTTGAATACAGTTTCAGAAGGTAAAATGGTTAGAAGCGACGGTATCGTTGTTAATAATCGTGGTTGTGATATATCTGACTTTATTAAAGTAGAGCCAAATGCTAAATATAACATCTCTAGCGAACAACCTAGAGGTCGTGACACATTTATTTATATTGCCTATTACGATAGCAACAGAGATTTTATCAAACGGGTATCCGCAAGAGACAGATATTCTAAAAGCATCACTGTTACTGCCCCTACAGATGCTCATTATGCGCGCCTCAATATGAATGGTGGCCGTGCCTACCACCACAATCGTATGTTTGTAAAGGATGGCGAAGTACTGCCTCCTCAAAATTTTGAGGGCGTATACCCTGACCCTAATCAAGACACCATCTATTATAAGGGTAATTATAGTACACCCGAAGAAGCCCTTGAAGATGCAGCTAAGCGCGGAGGGGCGAACATTATATTTCCAGATGGTAGGTATGAGGTAGCGTTGAAGCCTAGAGTACCTAATATTCGGCTGTTCGGTACGGGTGAAACCTACTTTTATGCTAAATCTAGATCGGCAGTGCTTGAAGTTCGTGAAAAAGGAAATGGCTTTCAAGCGACCGGCATCCATTTTAGAGGTCAAACTATAAAGCATGCTGACACTAACAGCCCATTGGCCACCTCTATCTATTGCATGTGGATATGGGGCAAAGATTGTAAGTTTAGCAACTTTACCTCTGAAGGAGCGATATACGACAGCTTATATATACGTGGCAACGGGGAAATGAACTTTGAAGCCAGTGATTTTAAAATAGGTCCATCTAACAGAAACTGTCTTACTATCGCATCAGGCTTTGGTATAACGCTTAAAAATGGCGTCGTTCGGTTTAAAAAAGATGTATATGTCTATTCTACAAACCCCAGCCGAAATGACTCTTCACCAACCTATGGCGGTTTATACCTTGCTGATATTGAACCACCTACCTCTTCTCTTCAATGGGGCAATGTATTATATGAAGACATTGAGTTTATCAATGCTAGCAACTCGTCTGGAGGTCGTCAGATCATAATACAAGATAACAATCGTAATAATCGCAATTACTTTGATATTACTATCCGTAACTGTCTTATGATCAAAGAAGGTAATCACGATGGACATGCCCCATACATCAGGCTGACATCAAAATCTAAACAGAAAGCATTTAGAGGCATTACTGTTGAAGGTGGTACATATAATAACCGCGTTATTATGACATCAAAGTATGAAAAGTTACTTGAGGACTGTACGTTTCAGAATATTAAACTAGATAATACGATATCTTTTAGCTGGCTAATTACTCTTGGCGAAGATTGTATTGCCAGAAATATTAATACTAAAACTAATACTAAAGTTGCAAGCTTTAAAGTTGATCCTTCGACCAATGTCGTTGTTCAAAATGTCACAGGTAATAAAAATTATAGTTAATAATATTTTTATTAGTAGTAACGCAGTTCAATGGTCTAGTACCCAATAAAGTAATAAAGATTATAGGAAAGTTATTGTGAATGAGTTATCAAGAAGAGCCTTTTTACAGCGTTTAAGTTATTTAGCAGGTGCTGGTGTTGTTGCACCTATGGCTATGGGCTTATCAGCTAACAAAGCGAGAGCAGCAACAGCAGGCTCAGACTATAAAGCCTTGGTCTGTGTCCTATTAGACGGAGGTAATGATCAAGCCAATACTTTGATTCCTATCGACACATCCAGCTATGCAACTTATCATAAGATACGTCAAGACATTGCATTAGATCGATCAAATGTACTACCTTTAATACCTACAACTCAGCTAGCTAGCGGTCTAAAATGGGGTTTTAACCCTAATCTTAAGCGTCTAAATAGCTTGTTTCACTTAAAAAAACTGGCAGTTTTACAAAACGTAGGATCTTTAGTGCAACCTACCTCAATGGATCAGTATAAGAATCGATCAGTAGCGTTACCCAGAGGCTTATTTGCTCACTATAATCAAAAACAAAACTGGCAAAGCACCGCGTCGGATTCTTTTAGAGAAGGCTGGGGTGGAAGAATTGGTGATGCAATCATAAAACAAAACTCCCATGGAACGTTTTCTTGTATCAGTACCGATGATGATAATGTATTTCTAACAGGCGAAAAGACCAACCCATTGACAGTTACCTCTGATGGTCTCAAAATTACTGGAGGTATTGAAGAAGGGTCATCAGTATCTGGTACGACGACCTTTTCAGAAGCACTAAGTAGTTTATTTACTTCGTCCGATGACAGTACAGTTGCAAACTCCACCAATGAATCAATGATGTTATCTGCCATCCAAGACGCAAAAACTATTTCAACTGAATTTTCAGCCGAAAATACATTAGCGCAACAGTTAAAAACAGTAGCATCACTTATCAAAGCACGAGATAAGCTGGGTGCCAAACGTCAAATATTCTTTGTGAAACTTAAAGGGTTCGACACACATAATGATCTACTTGGGCGACATGATACGTTGATGCGTCTACTTGATGATGCATTAGGAAGTTTTTATGAAGCTACTGAAGAGTTAGGCGTTTCTCAAAATGTTACCACTTTCACGATGTCAGAGTTCGGTCGAACTTTGAATAGCTATGGTAACGGATCAGAGCACGGCTGGGGAAGTCACCATTTCATTATGGGCGGCGCTGTAAAAGGTAGAGATTTTTATGGTCAAGCTCCAGAGATAGGTCTAAATACAGCCATTGATGTCGGTGAAGGTGCGTGGTTACCTACGACATCTATCGATCAGTATTCAGCGACTTTGGCTAAATGGTTTGGTGTCTCAGATAATAATCTAACCATGGTAGCGCCGAATTTGCATAAATTTAATAATCAAGATTTAGGCTTTATGTCTAGCTGATTAGTTTTTAAAAAAGCATTTTATGAAAGGTGTTTGAACGTTATAACAGCAATAAAGCTTGCCAGAATTCAATTTTGGCAAGCTTTATCGTTTTAGGTTCGTTATATTACCTTTATAATAAACAGTAGTAGTGCATACCGCCCTCTGCAGCCTATTTGCAGATTATGTTATTCTACGCAAAGTAAACTCTCCTAGTTTTAGCAGAAATTTTAGCTACTTCTAATCAAACAATTAACCTAGAACCCCATATTTCAAATAGGCATCAAACATGTTTATAAAAGAACGTTTTTTCTATTTATCCTTTTTTACTACCATGCTTATGTTCTGTAGTAGTGCGCAAGCTAAAACTCCTGAAGATGAGATCAAAGTAAAAGTATTTATCGCCGCGATGTTTGAAATTGGTGAAAATAGTGGAGATAAAGCCGGCGAATTTCAGCATTGGTATAATCAATATTTCGCAGATAGTAAGCCCATAAAAGTAAAAGGTGCTCACAGCCCAGTCTACTGTAACTCTGAGGGTGTTTGTGGGTCAGTATTAGGCATGGGTAAAGTAGGATCTTCAGCATCTGTGCAAGCAATAACACTCTCTCCTAAATTTGACTTTACAAAGAGTTATTTCATTCTAAGTGGCGTCGCAGGCACACCACCTAATAAAGGTACTATAGGAGATGTCAGCTGGGCATCTTGGCTGGTGGACTATGACTTAGGTCACCGCTGGAAAGCAGAAGAAGGTGAAAAAGGCGCGCCTACTTTTACACCGCGCAAAGGCTATGAGGATATTCGTCGCTATCAACTCAACCCTGAATTACTTAAATGGAATCTACATTTGAGTGAGTCAGTTTCTTTAAAAGATTCAAAAGAAGCCAATGACTATCGAATGAGATACCCAAATGCTGAGGCAAGACGTAGTCCAGCTATAACGGTAGGAACTCATATGACAGGAGATACGTTTTTTCATGGTCCAGGCTTGTCAAAACAAGCTCAATATATCACTGAGCTGTATAACGCAGATGATTACGTGATCACTGAAATGGAAGCCGCTGCCATAGCGCAAGTACTAGATAGAACTGTAGGGACTAAGCGGATAATGAGCTTACGTGGTGCGGTGAACTTTGATCAAGGTCATCCAAATGAGACTACCCTTCAACACCTAGATCCGGCTCCAGGAGAAACCGCTGGTGGCTTTTCAGAAACAGTGGAAAATATAGTATTGGTAGGATCAGAAACTGTCGATCATATCGTTGATAACTGGGATGTTTGGGAAGACGGTGTACCAAAACTTGAGCAAAAATAAGAACCAAGATTCAGGATTTATATCTAGCTGATTCATTTCCAAAAAAGCACTTCATGAACGTTGTTTGAACGTTATAACAGTAGTAAAGCTTGCCAGAATTCGGTTTTGGCAAGCTTTATCATTTTAGGTTCGTTGCATTACCCCTATACAATTAAACCTAAAATTATTTGAAAAAGTGAAAGATAATTAACTAAAATAGGCTGACGGCAAAGCTTATTTCACACACCACAAGCTGCCTTGGTAATATAATGATCATATTCACTTTACTGACTCTCTTCAATAGTAGCTACAACATCAGTCACTGTATCGACGGCTTTGACACCAAATTAGTACCGAGATATACACGATTAACATCATCGAAAATCACTTGTGCTAGTTTCTAGAATTAATATTCTTTAGAATCAATAGTCACCTTTTGCATGATATCAGGATGGATACTTTTCGCAACCGGGCACATGAGCGCGGTGTTATAGAATATCTTTTGTGTTTTTTCATCAAGCTGTTGATTAAAGGTAATAGCAACATGAACTTCACTGACTCGTCTGGGGTCAGCTGCCATAACTTTGGTCACTTCAGCCGTAGTGCCTGCAATATCAATTTCCATATCTTGCGCTTTGATACCAATAATCGTCAACATACAACTGGCTAAGCTGGTCGCTAGCAAATCAGTCGGTGAAAATGCTTCGCCCTTACCCTGATTATCAGTCGGAGCATCAGTAATGATTTCATTGTTTGATTGCAAATGTATGGCAGTAGTACGTAGGTCGCCTTGGTAGGTTACTTTTGATGTTGTCATACTCTATCCTTTCTAAGGAAGTTAACTTAAATATAGAAATAGTGTAATAGAATGCAGCAGCAATGACCAGTAGCTATTCCTTAAAGCCCTACCCAATCCCAGACAAAAAAAAGCCCCCTCTGCTTATGCAAAGGGGGCTTTTAGAATAGAGAGCTGACGATGACCTACTCTCACATGGCCGGAGCCACACTACCATTGGCGCGATGATGTTTCACTTCTG
>NZ_JBPYDE010000008.1:0-181406 GCF_051847555.1 Psychrobacter sp. 1Y4
CTCAACCAAGGCAAACTCATCATGTCCCATATAACCTTGTTTGAGTTTATCAGTCAGTTCTGGATGAGAGACTTCATAGTAGGGTACTTAGAATTCGTTAACTACAAATTGACGAGAAGCTTCCCCATCTTTCATATCATACTAAATTTGGCGGATTTTACCTTTGGGGTTGGCATTAGTATCACCTTCTAAATATAGTGGGAACTGTCTAACCAATACATTCTCAACCAAGGCAAACTCATCATGTCCCATATAACCTTGTTTGAGTTTATCAGTCAGTTCTGGATGAGAGACTTCATTCCATGACATCCCTTCATTGTTCGAATAAGCAATGACATCACCATATGAGCCACTACCCACGCTTTGAGTAAAGACTAATATCTCATAGAACCCATCTTTATTAAGATCTCCTACCATGGCACTAACGACAGGATCATCAATGGATTTTTCAATCATATCTTCTCCCATTGTCTGAATTTTTAAGTTATAACCACCTTTAATATTAGGCGTACTCACTACACGCGCAGAAAAATCTGCATAGTGAAAGCTTTTATTATAGTTACCGCTTATGTTGGAAGTCGTATGATCCGCTTCAACGGTTATGGATGGTTTTGCGGGTGAGGTATCGTTCTTATCTAAGATATGTGTATTAGTATTCTGACATGCCGTTAAACTGAGTAACAGCGTGCTTAAAAGTAGTGCTTATTTCATACTAGCTTTGTTCCTTTAAAAAATTAGTATCGAAATTAATGACCGAAAAATTTCTGCTTAAGATACAACAGCAGATTGATCAAGCAATGTTGATACTTTAGAGAGCTTAATTTTCAGACTGTCTGCCGCACTAAGAATGACGTTGTCTAAACTGGTATAAACTATCGCAATATTTGCTCGTAATCTGAATTGTCCTGCAAAAAATACAATTATGAATAGTTTGTGAAAAGTACAAACTACCACTCTATTTATTTCCAACTCATATAAGATAGACCCAAATCAATATTGTTGTAGTTGCTTGTTTACTTAGGATCTCTATATGAATATTAAGATGATGATAATAATTGCTGTTACTGTCATTATTGCTTTCTGGCTAGGTATCAAAGCTCACGAATTTTATTATCATGATATTTGCTTGGATTTAGGCGGTGGTCAAAATCCAGGAAACTATCCTATTTGTGTCATTGAACGATAGCGATACTGCAATAATCTTTAAAGAAAGCATGCTTATAATTTTAGTTTATTGTCTAAAGGAGCTTTTATGAAATCTAAACTGTTTATCGGTGGCTCAATCCTGTTAGCGCTTGCTGCGTTTTTTGGACTGATGGAAACTATGTTTTATGGCGGCGTTAATTCTGAAGGTGTACTTCAAGAAAGTCTGTTTTTACCTCTAACTTTTATCTGCTTAGTCTTAGCAGTAATTTTATATGTCTCATTACTGATCAAACAGGTAAAAACAAAACTAGCCCACAATCAAAGCCATTAACGCTTATTTTACGATAGCATCATTAACTAAGATTAACCCCTCATCTACATCAAGCGTTAGCTTATGAACACTTGAGTTGATTTTTTTATTTTGGTCAGTCTCTGTTGGATATTGACGTATAACGACATTGAACGTGTCTTGTCCATTATAATCTATCGTAGTCAGTGTACTGTACTCACCCAAAAGCTGTTGCCCATACTGGTTGATATTATTAGTACGGTAATCTAGCTCAAAAGCACCTAGATAGAGTGCGCTACTAGGTAGATCAGGGCTATCTAGACTGGATTTTTTATCCGAATCAGGATTGGTTAAAGTATAAGGCGCAACAAACTTAAAAACGTTTTTATCATTTGAAATACTCAACGCAGTGATATTAGTATAGTCTAGTGACGCTGAATAATTTTTACTATCTGCTAATACACCTCTCACATAGGGTTTGCTATCTTGACTGTCATTGGCACTGACAAACTCAGTTAACGCCACTTGATTCTTGTGGTCAGGAAAAGTGATATAAAACTGTCTATCAGTTTCGACATTAAACAGTTTCTGAATGACATTAGAAGACTTAGTTTCTAGTGTCTGCTCTAACGTTTTATCGATATGTTGACACCCAGTGAGCGTGGTTAATGTTACTAATGCAACGATTGAGCTGAGTCGTAAAATTTTCATGGCATCTTAAGTTTATTAATTATTTAAGTCATTTAAATGACTGTTTTTTAAATTGAGCATAGACCCTAATAGGCATTAAAAGATATCATGTAAAAATGGGCAACGTTGTTTTATTAACCACTTTTCTTACTGATAAGTGGGTATGTATGTCTTTAACGCTAGTCAGCTTATGCAACTTACGAGTAAACTCTTCATAACCATTGAGGTCTGCGCTGACTACTTCCAATAAGTAATCATAAGGGCCCGAGACAACATGGCCATTAATGACTTCGTCCATCTCAGATAACGCATTTTCAAAAGCGATAATTGACGCTTCTTGATGATTATTGAGACTGACTTCTACAAAAAAGCTCATCTTAATGCCAGTTTTCACTCTACTGACGTTTGCTTGGTAACCCTCTATATAGGATTCATCTTCTAAACGTTTCAGGCGCCTAGCACAAGGTGAGGGTGACAGACCAATGCGCTCGGCTAATTCAGCTGTCGATAAGCGTCCTTCTTTCTGAAGCACTTCCAAAATATGACGGTCGATTTTATCCATGTATTGCCTTTCTGGTGTTTTAAGCCAATAATTCTATATTAATTGGCATTATCCACTAAATAACTATAGATTTGCAATAAAAGAATAGAGATAAAAGCGCGATGTTTGATTGATAATTAGGCTTTGTATACAAGCTTAAGATATCGACATGAACACAATCTTTCAATCATCTCCGCGCAAAAACACCTTATTTGCAATGTCTCCGCTAGCGAAAGGCTATGTGGCTATGATTGCCGTGCTACTTATCTGGTCAGGCTTTGCATTGACTGTCCGAGCTATTGGTGGGTCATCGCTAAGTATTGCTGATGTCATGCTCATTCGATTTAGCGTGCCATTACTTTTATTGACGCCTTGGGCATACTCCAGTTTGAGGGAAATTAAAAGTATTAAATGGATTGATGTCTTATTTATATTATGTGGCGGCGTTCCCTTTCTGTTACTAGCTACCTTTGGCGCAAGAACTGCTCCTGCTGCTTACGTTGGTACTATTTTGACAGGGACGCCAGTATTCTTTGCCGCCCTCTTATCTTTTATTTTTTATCGTCAAAAGATATCGCTAAAAAAGTTTTTGGCATTCATTCTGATTCTGTTTGGTGTAACCGCTATGATTATAGGGAATGCAGGGTCTCCGCCTAAAAGCTTGCTACATGGCGTGGCCTTCTTATTGCTTGCAAGCTTGGTTTGGGCAGGTTATACCTTGGGTCTAAAAAATACGAAGTTGAGTCCGATAGCTGTGGCTATCGTACTTTCTTACACGTCATTTTTTATAGTATTAGTGATGGTTCTAGCTGGCATTTTAAAGACAAATTTAGGGGTCGTTTCTTTTGACGACGCCCTACCTTTTATTTTGGTACAAGGCGTTGGTGTTGGGGTGGTCTCAACCATTGGGTTTTCTTATGCGGTCAACAAACTGGGCTCCATTCGCACCTTGCTGCTTGGCTCTTTGTCTCCTGGACTGACCGCCTTACTCGCAGCATTGATACTTCATGAACCTTTAACAATGGTAGTGGTATTCGGCATAGTATTAAGCTCAATTGGCGTTATTGCATCTAATCGAGTGAAGTAAATGAAAACCAGTGAGCTATGCTAAAAAACCATAGAGCTAATTTTGATAAACGCACGTCTCAATAAACGCACGATTTTTGGTTTGATTATTATCGTTAAGCTATATAACTAAAATCTTCCCAGTTAATATCTATGAATTTGACAGCTATGTCAGCAAGTTAAAATATTGAGACTATTAGCCTATAGCCTGATATTCAAATCCTCAATAGGGAACCAAACCCTCAACACTCTCAACCCAATCAAACGCTTCTAAAATACGCATCCATTGATCGTCTAATCCTGCCGTTAGCATTAAAGACTCACCAATGATTGGATGGCTAAACGCTAAACTTTGAGCATGTAGCAGCATGCGCGTGCAGTCATACTGACTACGGAAAAATCGATTATGCCGTCCATCGCCGTGGCTAGTATCACCCACTATAGGATGAAATAGATGTTTCATATGCCTGCGCAGCTGATGCTTGCGCCCTGTCTCAGGTATTAAGCGTATAAGACTATAGCGACTGGTATCATGCTTTCTTGATACGGAAAAGGGCAGCTCAACTTGGGCCAAACGTCGCCAATGGGTTACCGCCTCTTGAGCTGGTTTGTCCAAGTTGGCAAATTTATCAGCGATGGCATCAGGCTTAAAGCTGAGGGCATGGTCAATAGAGCCTTGCTCTGGCATGTAACCGCGTACTACCGCTAAATAGTGTTTGGTTACCTTGCGCTCAGTAAAAGCCTCAGTAAGGCTGCGCGCGACGCTTGAGCTTTTAGCAAATAGCAACACCCCTGATGTCGGTCTATCTAACCTATGTACTGGAAATACATGACACCCTACCGCATCGCGGGTGAGCTGCAGAGCAAAGCGCGTCTCGTCTTTGTCCAGCCAACTGCGATGGACGAGTAGTCCCGCCTCTTTATTAATGGCTACTAAAAACTCATCTTCATAAATGATTTCTATTTGGTCGGCGTGTTGGTCAGCGTTGCCGTTTTCGATATCCATGTTCATATTTTTGTCTTCAATGCTCATAATGTAGATGCCATCATTATATATTTACTGTCTCTTATACATATCTTTTTATCGCACCCATAATGGCATAATAAATTGGTACTGTATTTATACGCTGTACATAAAGGAACGATTATATTGAAGTATTCTGAAATTATTTATTCATAAATACATAAGCCCCCTTTGTCCTTATTGTAAATTATAAAAACCAATCTAGGCTGACGTCATTGTATTGTCATATCTGATAGATACACTGCAGACTTATGCAAGACAAGTACTTAAATTTTATAAGTGATTAGGTGAGTCGATATGTTAGAGCTAAGGCAGGTTACAAAGAGATATGATGACAAGGTGATATTCGAGGATCTTTCACTCAAAATTAATAAGGGTGAGATAGTTTCAATCTTAGGGCCATCTGGCTGCGGCAAGACTACTTTACTGCATATGATTTTGGGTTTAACTGATATTAGTGGTGGCCGAATTGCCTACAATGGTGAAGATATCACCCGAGTGCCGATGCAGGAGCGAGGATTTAATATTGTTTTTCAGGACTATGCCTTATTTCCCAATCTCAATGTTAAGCAAAACATCGAATACGGTCTACGCAATAACGCCAATCTAAGCACGCAACAAGAAGTCGATGAGCTTGTTGATTTACTTGATATAAAAGCACATCTAAACAAGCGCATTCATCAGCTATCAGGCGGTCAAAAGCAGCGTGTCGCGCTGGCACGTACGCTAGTCATGAAACCCAAGATACTACTATTAGATGAGCCTTTGTCGGCACTAGATGGGGTGATTAAAGAAACAGTCAAAGCGCGTATTCGTGAGATTGCAAAACGCTATCAGCTGACTACCTTGATCGTCACTCATGACCCAGAAGAAGCGATGACGTTATCAGATCGTATCTTACTGCTATCAGATGGCAAAGTCGCGCAATTCGCTGAACCCGCTGAAATCATACACAATCCTGCCAATGATTTCGTCACCAACTTCATTCTAAATCAGCTCAGTATCAAACGTCGCAATATCTTAAGCTTATTTGCCAATGGTATATCTGAAGCTGATCCGCTAAGTAAATACACTCAAACCCAAAACTATGGACAGTATGAGGCTGAGATTAGTCCCCGTATTACTGATTCTAAAGCTATCACTGTCCATGATAAACAAAAGTCAAAAGATACGGTGAAAGGCTGATTTTGTAGAAGCTGACAGTGACTGAATCGGCAACTGAAGTACTGACTATTGATGTCTTTCAGTAAAAACCTGACCATTTGATTGTTTTGGACGTTTATGAAGCTTAGTAATCCACCCCAAGCAAAAGCCATTTGGCTATTTGTGACGATTTTATTCATCGCTTTTCTGTTTGTACCCTTAGGTAAAATGCTGGCGTTATCATTAAATGTCGGCGATGGTATTGGCTTAGATAACTATAAAAGTATCGCAAGTAGTGATAGCTTTAAACAGGTGATGTTTAATAGTTTTTTTGTGGCGACGGTAAGTGCTCTGAGCGCCACCATGCTCGCTTTCATCTTAGCTTATACCGTGCACTGGACCAACTTACCGAACGGCTTTAAAAAGGTCATTAAAGTCGCCGCCTTATTGCCCATGTTGTTGCCCACGGTGACCTATGGCTTTGCTATTATTTATACCTTTGGCAAGCAAGGTTTATTGACGCAAATACTCGGCTTTCAGCTGTTTGAACATATATATGGCTTTCAAGGAATGTGGCTTGGCTATACCATTTATACCTTACCCATCGCCTTTTTATTACTCAATAATACCTTTCAGTATTTAGACAAAAAATTCGTTATCGTCTCAGAATTAATGGGCGATTCGTCTCTGCGCCAGTTTGACATGACGGTGATTCGCCCATTGATAGGCACCTTTGCCGCGGCCATGATTCAGTGTTTCTTTTTAGCCTTTACCGACTTTGGCATTCCGGCGTCCATTGGCGGGCAATATAAAGTCATCGCTACCGAGCTTTATACCCAAATACTAGGCGCGTCGCCTTCGTTTGAAAAAGGGGCAGTGGTCGCATTGTTTATGCTTATTCCATCGATATTGAGTATTGCCATACTCTGGTATGTCGCGCGTTTTAATGTGCGTTACGACACGGTAGCAAATATCGACCTGCCTACTTCGAAAATCAAAGACCGAGCCTTAGCGCTATTATCGAGCGCTATCTTATTTTGCTTACTGATGGTCTTTGCGGTGATATTTATCATTCCATGGATCAAGACATGGCCTTATCAAATGCAGTTCAGCACAGAAACCGTCAGCAAGGTTTTAGAATCTGCCAATCTCATGCGCGTCTATAAAAACTCGCTCATCGTCGCGGTATTGACGGCTATCTTCGGTACCTTAATCACTTACTTTTCAGCACTGTTGTGCGAGCGCTCAGGTTTATTCAAAGTTGGTAAATTCAGTATTCAGAGCTCAGCATTGGTGACCAACACCGTACCAGGGATGGTCGTGGGTATTGCTTATCTGATGGTGTTTTCAGGCTCTGCTGTCGCCAATACTATTTTTATTATCGTGATAAGCAACATCATTCACTACTTTGCCACCCCTTATCTGATGAGTAAAAATGCACTGACTAAGATGAATCTAGGCTGGGAGACGACGGCGAGCTTACTGGGTGATTCATGGTTTGCGACGCTGCGGCGTGTGGTGATTCCCAATTCATTCTTTACCTTAATTGAAGTGGCGTCCTTCTACTTTATCAGCGCCATGGTGACGATTAGTGCGGTTATCTTTATCTCTGGTGCCAAAACCATGGTGCTTACCACCAAAATCGTCGAATTGCAGCATTTTGCGCGATTTGATGAGATTTTTATCTTATCGCTGATGATATTGCTGACCAATATCTGCGCCTTGATCCTGTTTGCCAGCATTCGTCATCTATATAGCAGGCGACTCTACGGCACACCGAAAATAATCACCGAAAAAGCTGTTACCGCAAAGGCTGTTTAATCTATCGATAAGTTTTATGTAAGCCAATTTTAATAACTAATCTCTAATAATTAAACCTTCAATAAAATATATAGGATACATAATGTTTTCATTCAAAACGTTAATGGTGAGTCTTGCTTTCGGATTCACATTGGTAGGCTGTAGCTCAGCCGCTTCTAAGGACAATAGTATAGAGGAAGTCATCATCTATAGTAACGCCGACGAAGAAGCGGTAGAAGTCATCCAAGAAGTATTAGATCAAGCGGGCTATGAAGGTCAATATATCTTCCAATCCTTTGGCACCGGTGAGCTTGGCGGGCGTTTATTGGCGGAAGGTAAAAACACAGAGGCAGACTTGGTCACCATGAGCTCGTTTTATTTAGAGAGCGCGCAGGCAAAGCATTCGATGTTTAAAGAGCTAGCGTTTAAGGTCAATCCTCAAGTGACAGTACCTAATTACTATGCCCCCATTCTCAGTTTTACTGGGGCAATGATTTTAAACACGAAAGAGATGGCTGTACAAAATCTGCCTAGACCAACCAGTGCCAGAGATTTGGCAAATCCAGTCTACAAAAATAAAATTGCGATGGTTGATCCCAATGGCTCATCGACTGGTTGGTTATTTGTTCAAAACATCACATCTGCCTATGGCGAAAATGACGAAGGACAAAAAATCATGAACAGTATTCGTAAAAATGCTGGTCCCAATTTAGAGCTATCAGGATCAGGCCCATTGAAAAAAGTCATAGCAGGTGAAGTGCCTATTGGCTTTGGTATGCGTCATCAAGCTGTCGTGAATAAAGATGAAGGTCTGCCTATTGATTATATTGATCCTAGCGAAGGCAACTATACGCTGAGTGAATCAGTCGCTGTTATCGATAAAGGAAACAAAACCAATCAAAATGCAATGGAAATAGCCGAAATTATCACCAAAAATGCGCGACCACAACTATTAGAGATATATCCAAATGTCGTCTATGACGGTGAAACAGTGGCACCTGAGAACCAAGTCAAAAATGTAAAAACCTATGCTGAACCGCTGACCGCTGAGTTATTAGATAAGCATAGAGCTTTTTTTCACGGTCAAAAGATATAAGTTCTAATTTTTGAGGTTAAAACCAAGGAACATCGCTATGCAGTTATTAACCAAATTATCCCCAAAAAAATACGATGTGGTGATCGTCGGTGGTGGCATCGTCGGCCTTGCCAGTGCTTATGCTGCCGTCAAGAAGGGACTAAGTGTCGCATTGGTAGAGCGTGAGTCACAAAATAAAGATGCGTCAGTGCGTAATTTCGGTTTTGTTACCGTCAGTGGTCAGCAACGGGGCGAGCATTGGCAACGAGCCATGCATACGCGTGATGTCTGGGCAGATATTGCGCCAAAAGCAGGTATTGAGGTGGCGCATCGTGGCCTGCATATGCTCATGCAACGTCCAGAGGCGATGGAGGTCGCTGAAGCATTTTTACAAACAGAAATGGGGGAGTCTTGTCGCTTACTGACTCAATCTGAAATCGTAGAAAACGTACCTTATCTCAAAAAAGGTCTGGGTGTGTTGTATAGCCCTCATGAGCTCAGAGTTGAATCAAAAACTGCCATTGGCAAATTGGCAAATTGGCTCAATCAAGTGTACGGTGTGGACTTTTATAATAAAACGACCGTTCATTCGATTGAGCTGCCGATGGTTCATACCAGTCGCGGTACGCTACATGCAGAGCATTGTGTGGTCTGTCCTGGAACAGATTTACACAGCTTATATCCAGTGACTTTGGCGAAGGCTAAGGCCAAACTATGCACCCTGAATATGATGCGTGTGATGCCAAAAAAAGCGTTTAAGTTAAATGCTGCGGTGATGTCGGATCTCAGCTTTGCTCGTTATGATGGATTTGCCCAATTACCCGAAGCAAGAGGGCTAATCAATTTATTAGACGATATCCAGTCAGCCGAGCGCAAAGCAGGCGTACATCTGATCGTGGTGCAGTCTGCTGATGGCTCTCTTATCATCGGCGACAGTCATGACTATAGCGACAGAGAGCTGCCTTTTAGAGATGTGCGCATTGATGATTTGATTACAAATGAGTTTGATCAAATGATGAATATTGGTGAGAGTGACATTACTCAGCACTGGTTAGGTGTCTATCCCAGCGGTGATGATGTAGTGTTTAAAGCGTCTCCAGAAAAAGGTGTGGTTGTCGGCACTATTACAAGCGGCACTGGCGCGTCAACAGGCTTTGCATTTGGTGAAGAGTTAATTCATTTGGTATTGGAGTCAAAATAATGAAGGAAGATATTAATAGTATTAAAGATCCATTCGAGCAGATCAAGCTATGTGTGTTTGATATGGCAGGTACCACCGTAAATGAAGAAAATTTAGTCTACAAAACCGTACGCGATGCGATCAATCAAGCGCTTAGTTCTGACGATAAAAAGGTGGGTTTAGATCCTTGCTTAGCGTTTGGCGCTGGCAAGGAAAAACGCCAAGCGATCAACGACATACTAAATGAATTGAATATCACAGATGATGAGGTTGAATCACTTACCGATACCGCATTTACGATATTCAAAACCCGATTGACAAAGGCTTATACAGCAGAGACTTTGGCGCCCTTTGAGGGGATGCTGGAGCTGTTTGATCAGCTAAAAGCAACGGGTAGAAAGGTAGTCTTAAACACCGGCTACGATGCAACGACCGCCAATAACATATTGACTATCTTGGGTTGGTCGGTGGGCCGCGAGATTGATGCGCTGATTACAGCCGACGATGTCACTAATGGTCGTCCTGCACCAGATATGATTACGTTAGCGATGGACAAGTTTGGGGTAAAAGACTCAAAACACGTGTTAAAGGCAGGCGATAGTGGTATAGATATTGAAGAAGGCAAAAACGCCAATTGTGGTCTCTGTGTAGGCGTGCTAAGCGGCGCGCAAACCAAAGCACAGCTTGAGACGTATGCGCCAGATATCATACTAGAGACGTTGACTGATTTGGCTGAATTGATGTAGACGCTTAAGTGGTTATCAGCAGGTGTGATAAATGGTTGATAATATATCGACAGCTCCATTGCGATGGAGCTTGTTTTATTTTCATTATTCCAAAAAAACCTCCGCCATTTGTTTTGCATAAGATAGCGGAGGATTCGGTATGTTACTGTAGTATTTAAAATAAAACCTTATTTATTAATAAGTTTTAATTAAAAATCAATAACTTATACTATTCGACTGTGACACTCTTGGCCAAGTTACGTGGCTGATCGACGTCTGTACCGCGCATAACAGCGACATGGTACGACAACAGCTGCACAGGAACACTATAAACGATCGGTGCGAGTATCTCGCAGACATCAGGTACATAGACCACATGCAATCTATCTTCCGCTACCATTTGGCTAGCTTCACTGGCGAATACAAACAGCTCACCGTGGCGCGCATGTACCTCTTGCATGTTGGCTTTAAGCTTATCGAACATATTGTCTTTTGGTGCAAGTACCACAATTGGCATGTCTTTATCTACCAATGCCAATGGACCGTGTTTTAGCTCACCTGCCGCATAGCCTTCAGCGTGGATATAGGAGATTTCTTTCAGCTTAAGCGCGCCTTCTAAGGCAATTGGGAACTGCAAACCGCGACCTAAGAACAGGCAGCTCTTCTTCTCTTCAAAGCTTTCACTCATCGCTTTAATAGGAGTATCAAGCTTTAAGCTGGCATGAAGCTGACCCGGTAGCTTATGCAAGTTTTCTAGTAATGACGTCAAACGCTCATTATCGATACGCTCTTGTACGACTCCAATCTTTAACAATAATAGCACTAGCGCGACAAGCTGGGTGGTAAAGGCTTTGGTAGACGCGACACCAATTTCAGGCCCTGCAAGTGTTGGCAAGAAGATATCCGTCTCGCGTACTAATGATGACGTTGGTACGTTACACAGTGCCAAACTCACTAGACCTTCTGGTTTGTGCTTTTGAATCTCACGTAGCGCCGATAAAGTATCAGCTGTTTCACCAGATTGTGAGATACAAACGACGAGCGAATTATCGACAACAACAGGATTACGATAGCGGAACTCGCTTGCGATTTCGACCGAGCAGGGCAGACGTGTTAAATTTTCAAACCAATACTTTGCGACCATACCCGCATGATAGCTGGTACCACAAGCGAGTACTTGAATGTGTTTAACACCAGCGAGCTTGGTTTCGTGACGGTCTAAAAAGTCATCGCGTAGTTTGGTCGTTTCACCATTATCTACTGCCATCTCAACCGTACGAGCGACCGCATCTGGCTGCTCATAGATTTCTTTGAGCATATAATGCTTAAACTCGCCCTTATCGGCGTTGTGCTGCTTGGCATCTATCTCATGTACTTTGCGACTGACTTCTACGCCGTCCGCATAAACACGAATATGTTCACGCGTAATATTAGCAATATCGCCTTCTTCTAGGTACATAAATCGGTTGGTAACTGGCAATAGCGCCAATTGATCTGACGCAATAAAGTTCTCACCGATACCCACACCGATGACCAAAGGTGAGCCCAAACGTACAGCAATGAGCTCTTCTGGACTGTCTACATGGACGATGCCAAGGGCAAATGCACCATGTAATAACGGCGTAACTGTGCGGACAGCTTCTAGTAGATCAGATGTTTTTTGATAAACATCATTGATCAGATGCGCGACTACTTCGGTATCTGTCTGTGATGTAAACTCATAACCTTTGGCCATCAAGTCTTCTTTTAGCTCAGCGTAGTTTTCAACGATACCGTTATGAACGACCGCGATTTTACCTGAGACGTGGGGATGCGCATTACGTTGTGCAGGCTCGCCATGAGTTGCCCAGCGTGTGTGCGCAATACCAATATGACCATCAAAATTGGCTGGATCATTCGCGACTGCATTAACCAATGCCAGTACTTTGCCTACTTGACGTTCACGATGTAATTCACCATTACGAATGACCGTCAAGCCCGCAGAATCATAGCCTCGATATTCCAAACGCTTTAGGCCTTCAAGTAAAATATTAGCGATATTACGCTCAGCAACTGCGCCTACAATTCCGCACATAGCTATTCCTTAAGTTAAATTTTTAATGATGTTAGACAAATAAAAGTGAATCAAAAACAATGTATACAAATCAGTAGTAAGTAAATAAGCTTTGAGTATTCAAAAGTTATTTAATATATAAGTCATATTATTAAGCAGCACCGCAAAATTGCCGCGCTGCTCAAGTTGGTTATAATTTCGCTACTAAACGCTTAACTATAAACTTACTACTATCAGCTAACTATTTCGACTTTTTAGTTGGACGTTGAAAATCTGCTTTTTGTACCTGACGAGCGCGACCCAAAGCCAAGGCATTACTATCAACATCTTCTGTAATTACAGATCCTGCCGCAACTACCGCAGTATCGCCAACCGTTACTGGAGCAACCAGACTCACATTGGAGCCAACAAAAGCATTATTGTTAATAATAGTTTGCGACTTATTCACACCATCATAGTTACAGGTAATGACTCCAGCACCGATATTGACATCAGTACCTACGGTCGCATCGCCAACGTAACTGAGGTGATTGACTTTACTACCATGACCGATAGTCGACTTTTTAATCTCAACAAAGTTGCCAACTTTACTGTTGTCAGATAATACGGTTTCAGGGCGCAAGTTTGCAAAAGGACCAACATCAACACCAGCACCGACCTCAGCGCGATCAAGCACGCAGTACGGTTTGATATGACAAGCATTGCCAATCTGAGTATTTTTGATAACACAACCAGCTTCGATATAAACATTGTCGCCTAAAGTACAGTCACCTTCAAAGACCACACCGACATCGACGAATACGTCTTGCCCCACGCTTAGCGTACCACGTATATCAACACGAGTCGGGTCAGCAAACTGTACACCAGCTTCTTGCAAGTCAGCGACTAGCTTATTTTGCCAAGTACGCTCCAAGCTGGCCAATTGTTGACGGTTGTTAACCCCTTCAATCTCAAACGTATGTTCAGGCTCGATCGCTGCAATCGTTACACCATCAGCAACCGCCATTTTTACGATATCGGTCAAATAATATTCTTGTTGCGCATTGTCATTTGATAATTCAGGCAAGTATTTATGAAGCAGAGCGTTATCAACGCAATAAATGCCACTGTTGATCTCTTTAATACGCTGTTCATCGGCGCTAGCGTCTTTTTGCTCAACGATGGCTTCAACATTTCCTGATGCATCACGCTTGATACGACCCAATCCAAATGGATTATCCACTGTTAACGTCAGCATCGACATGCCATCAGTGTTGGCTGTTTGTAGTGTCGCTAAAGTCTGACAGCTTACTAAGGGTACATCACCATATAAAATAAGACTTTGGCCATCTTTTGGCAATTGCTCTAAGGCAACTTTAACGGCATGACCTGTACCCAACTGTTCAGTCTGCGCGACCCATGTAATTGGTAAATGCGCATATTGACTATCCATCGCTGTCTGTACTTGATCGCCGCCAAAACCATAAACCACAATAGTTTTAGTAACAGTCAACTCATCACAAGTGTCTAAGACGTGTCCTAATAGAGGTTTGCCTGCTAATGTCTGCAAAACTTTTGGCTTAGCAGACTGCATACGCGTGCCTTTTCCGGCAGCAAGGATAATTACAGAAAGGGAATTTGTCATAAGTACTCTATAATAGGTGTAACAGAATATGATAAGATTATAACGCAAATGTCGAGAAAAACATATTCATTTAAGTGAATATTATGATACTTTGTTATCGTTGGGTTTATAGTAATGAGGTAGTTTGTAACATAATTCGCTAAAATAGCAGTTATTTATACTAGCATGCCTATCATAACAACAATCCAAACAGCTGCGGCCATAATACCGGCAATAATGTCGTCGAGCATAATACCAAGACCGCCTGAGACTTTTTTATCTGCCCAACCAATGGGTGGTGGTTTAATGATATCAAAGAAGCGGAAAAGTACAAATGCGATTACAAGAGCAATAATAGACAAACTTTGTGAAATATCGTGCCAAAAATTCGTAACAGTAATACCTGTATAAGAAAACGGCAATAAAGTAATCCACATACCAGCCCACTCATCCCAAACGATATGCGGATCATCATGTCCTTGCATCAAATCAGAGGTACGACCGCATATCCAGATACCAATAATGCAAGATAGTATTGTGATAATCAGAAACGGTACAAAACCTAAGCTCATAAGCGGTATCGCAATGATCAAACCACCAACCGTTCCCCAAGTACCCGGAGCACGGCGAGGTAGACCGCTTCCTAAACCAATACCAAGCCAATAAACAATACGGTCAAGTAGGCTGGCATTAGCAGGTAGCGGTGGGCAATCGTTTGCTTTACGAATATCGGGCTTAGATAAGTCATGATCCGTCATGGATTAACCTGCAAAATGTTGGTAACCAGTAAGAGTAGGCCAAGTGGCAAAGGGGGTAGGGTTCGTAGGCGTTACTGGTTGGCCCTGATACAAAAGCTTTGGCCGTAAACTATCTACAATATCTGCCTCGTTTACGGCTATCACTTCACCAATACAGGTGACTGGCGTGTTACTGCTGTTAATAGTAGGCGGCTCAATATGAGCAGGTAAGGTAAACGCCAATTCATAATCATCGCCACCTGTCAGCTGACATAATAAGCGTTCAGCTAAATCAACGCTTGCTAGGGGTTGGCTAGTCGGCAGCTGCTCCAAATCAATGCGCATACCAACAGCGCTCTGCTTGCAGATATGTCCAAGGTCTTGATATAGACCATCTGAGATATCTATCATCGCCGTTGCGCCAATCTGTGCCAACGCTGAACCTAAGGCAATACGCGGCGTAGGCGTATGCAAACGATGAGCCAGCTCTAAACCTTGGCGGCTGTTGGAGTGCTGTAAAGCGTAGGCGGCATCACCAAGGGTGCCTGAGACATAGACTTTGTCACCGACTTGGGCGCCCGAGCGGTAGACTGCTGGCGTGCTTGCGGCTAATAACCCTTGTGCGCTAACGCTGAGTACTAAGTTCTCACTGCGCGTGGTATCACCGCCAATAAGGGTCACGTCAAACAGCTGGCAGGCATGAAATAAGCCTTTAGCAAAGTTTATGAGCCAAGTCTCAGTTGCCAAACGCTCAGGCAGTGCTAGCGCCAGCAAAATACTATGCGGCGTTGCCCCCATAGCAGCGATATCTGAGACGTTAACGGCGACAGCCTTGTAACCGATGGCAAACGCCAACTCGTTAATTTTCTCCCAATCGGCACTAAAGTGTCGACCTTGAACCAAGGTGTCAATACAGCTAACCAAGCGCGCGCCTACAGGTAATGCCATCACCGACGCATCATCGCCGATGCCTTTTTCGACATCATCAGCTAAAGAATGTGCTGCTTGCATTTGTGTAAATATGCGCTCGATTAGCTCAAATTCATTCATGGTCAGTCTTGGCTTTTTTCATCAGAGGTAATATCATCTTTTTTGGCATTATCTTTTTTACTCGCCTTAAAGTCACTAATGTTTGCACTGGCTTTACTAGCGCTATTGCGTTTGACGTTGGTATTATTAGCACTGATACGTGGCTTATTTGAAGCAGTTGGTTTTTCTTCAATGCTACGTGTATCGGCAGTGTTATCTATATTCGCATCAGTTTTTACTACAGGTTTAGCAGCCGTTTTTTGTGAGGTGCGTAGATTGGCTTTGGTATCTGCTTGTACTTCCACTTCGCGTAGCTCAACTGCCATTTTATCAAGAACAGCGTTAATTAATTTATGGGCGTCAGTCGCACCAAAGTGATTATTGAGCTTCATGGCTTCATCGAGCACGACTTTATAAGGAATCTCTAAGCGGTTTTGTAGCTCGTAAGCTCCAATCAATAAAATAGCGTGCTCAACGGTGTCTAATTTGTTGATGTCACGATCAAGATGCTGACTGATAAGTACGTCCAATGCCTCGATTTGCTCTGGAATATCACGCATCATTTCATGATAGTAGCCAATATGGACGGTATGCATGGCATTAGTAGCGCGCGTACGGGCAGCGATATCGTGCGGCGCATTGTCCTTCCAGCCAAGCTTGCCATCTATATCGAAACGGCGGTCAGTCACCAGCCATTCGTACAGGCCTTGCATAGCAAAACGTCGTGCTTTACGGACAGCAGTATGACTGGTCTTATAAGAAGACTCACTCATATCAAAATTTTGATCACCCGCACTACTGCTCGCTATACCGGTTGCTTTAGCTTGTTCAGTATGGGATTGCTCGGTTTTTGCCGCATTAATAGCACGTTTGAGTTGGTCAGTCATAAGGGGTTTATACCTAGTTTTAAAATAGTAAGGGTAAAAATAAGATGTTAAATAGTGGTCGACAGGCAGATATCACCAGTCAGTTTTAAATGTTTACTACAGTTTTATCAGAGCCATAGTTATGACCATCGCTCCAATAAAAATAACCGAAAATCATATGTATAGGCTAATTGATACAATTAGCAATCAATCATTTTGAAAATGAATTAAGCGTCGTCGCTGTCGTCGTCGATATCTAGCTGTGATAATACCGCCAACATCTCAAGCACCACCATTGCTGCTTCAGAGCCTTTATTACCCGCTTTAGTGCCAGAGCGCTCAATCGCTTGCTCGATACTATCGGTTGTGATCACGCCATTGGCCACAGGGATATTATAATCAATCGCAACGCTGCTAAGACCTTTGGCTGATTCGCTAGCGACAAAGTCAAAATGCGGCGTGCTACCACGGATAATTGCGCCTAGCGCAACAATAGCATCAAAGCGATCAGACTCAGCAGCACGCTGGGCAACCAATGGCAACTCAAACGCGCCCGGCACACGAATGACAGTAATATTGCTACCTAATACACCATGACGTAGTAGGGCATCGATAGCACCATCGACTAATGACTCAACGACAAAACCATTAAAACGACCGACAACGATACCGATACGGGCGTTTTCATTTTGGTGTAAGTTACCATCGATGTGGGTAACGTCATTGCGCTGCTGCTGTAAGTTTGACATAAAAAATCCTTCGCTGAATTGGTGGTAAATGAAAATATATGAATAATGAACGAAAATAAGTGGTTAGCGCTATGATAACATTTTTTACAGAGGCATTTGTATTTTACAAACGTATTATAGTCGCATCTGTATACCCTGTGCTGCCATATAGGCTTTGGCTTCTTGTACAGTGTACTCGCCAAAGTGAAAAATGCTGGCAGCCAGCACCGCATCGACGCCGCCTTGTAATACCCCTTCCGCTAAATGTTCTAAATTACCAACGCCGCCAGAGGCAATGACAGGCACATTAACGCGGCTGGTAATTTCACGCATCAGCGCCAAATCATAGCCTTTTTTGGTACCGTCACCGTCCATCGAGGTGACGAGTAATTCGCCTGCGCCAAGATCGGCCATTTTGCTCGCCCAAGCGACCGCATCAATACCCGTTGGCTTACGGCCGCCATGAGTAAAAATCTCCCAACGCGGTGTGATGATGCCATTCACTTCGATATCCGTGACGCGCTTGGCATCGATAGCGACGACGATACATTGGTTGCCAAATTTTTGCGCAGCTTCACCGACGAACTCCGGAGTAAATACGGCTGCTGAGTTAATGGCGACTTTATCCGCGCCCGCGTTGAGCAAATTACGAATATCGGCGATTTTGCGCACGCCACCGCCAACGGTTAAGGGCACAAACACCGTCTCAGCCATGCGCTCAACGGTATGATAGGTGGTATCGCGTTCATCACTGGTGGCAGTAATATCTAAAAAAGTAATCTCATCGGCACCTTGTTCATTGTAACGCTGCGCCACTTCGACAGGGTCACCTGCGTCTTTGATATCGACAAACTGTACGCCTTTGACCACGCGTCCATTGTCCACGTCCAAGCAAGGGATGATACGCTTTGCTAACATAGGGTCTTTCACCTTATAATCAATTCATTCTTTAAGCGCTAGTCTAGCAAAATCACCGCCATATCAGGCAGGTTTTCGCAAGATTATTACGCTTTTCATCATAGTTTTGTCATACGCGGTACAATTGCTGTCGTTAGCGTCTAAATTTACCTTATTTCTTTATTCTATTGCCAAAAGTGAGATGTCATGTCCGTCTATACCCAGTTAACCGATGATCAATTTGCCGCCTTTTGCTCAAGTTTTGGCGTGTCATTTAAACGCGCTATACCTATTACCCAAGGCATCAAAAACTCTAACTGGTTTATTCAGACCACTGATGACCACGACGGTCAGCACTCCTATGTTTTCACTTTATTTGAGGAGCGACCACCAGAAGATATCGAAAAAATGGCCGTTATTCTCAATCAGCTAACGGGCAAGTTACCGGTAGCCGCGCCACTAGCTTTGCTTGAAGGTCACGAAAAGCCTAGCGATAGTCAAGATGATAAACGCTATGTCATCCGCTATGAAGATAAAGCTATTACGATCGTACCATGCTTGGCAGGGGCGCACCCCAAGCAGACTACGCCGGCGATGTGTCACGAGATTGGTGCAGCGTTAGCGATGTTGCATGAGACCCTGCAAGCGCTACAGCCTGCGCAGGATTACGGCGTGCCACTTTATCCATGGGGAGAGGTACGCGACCGTGAGATGCAGTTTATGCCAGGTGATGAAGCCAAATTAATGCGCGATATTTGGCAGGCTTACTCGAACTTACCACTTACCAGCTTACCAAAAGGCTTGTGTCATCTCGATATGTTTGCGGATAATACTTTGTGGAATTTGCAAAAAGATAATGAGACATTAACGGGCTTACTTGATTTTACTGAGGTCAGCGTTGAGCATTATGTGATGGATATTGCTATTACCATTAATGATTTTTGTACCACGTGGGGTGACGCTGAGCAAAGCGAAACGGTCAATTTTGATCGTCAAAAAATGAACGCCTTTTTGCAAGGGTATGAGTCTAAACGTGCGCTTGGCGAAGATGAAAAACGTGCATTGCCAGTGATGCTTGCCAAAGCGGCCGTGATTTTTTGGCTACTGCGTCTCAACGTCATTTACTATAACCGCACTGAGGGACGGACTGGCGACAATATCATGGTCAAAAACCCTGATTTGATGAAGCGTCTGGCCGCTTATCACTGGTCGCATGTCGAAAAAGCACAAGAGACAGTATTTGTATTATTAAATGGTGAAAGCAATAATCACGTCGAGGGCATATTTAGTGATATTACCCAAGCTGAGCAAGCGTGTGCTACTTTAAACGATAATAGTAATGTTATCATCAAAGAGTATGCGCTCGATCAATTGGTATAGAGTGTTTTAACGATTTCTGTCTTAACCCCAAAGGTAACCCTATGACCGATCAAGTTGACAACTGGCACAAACTAGCACGCTATGACACCAACATCCAAGGTGAGCTGCATGCCAACCTGCTACGTAATAACGGTATTACTGTGTCTTTACAAGCCCTTAGCGCCATTCCGGGTATGAATTCTGGTATCGTGCTTTGGGTGCAAGATGAAGATTTGGCGCACGCACAGAGTATATTAGATAATATCGATAGCGAGACGGCAGGTGAAGTGCTACTGGATAATATGAGCGATGCAGAGCTTGGTATTACAACAGTGACACAGGACAATGTCATGCAAGAATACAAACACAGTTTAGACAATCAAAGTAACAAAGGCGGTAAATCATAAATGTGCCAACTCCTAGGAATGAACTGTAATACCCCAACCGATATCGGTTTTAGCTTTGCAGGGTTTCGTCGCCGCGGCGGTATGACCGATAGCCATGAAGATGGTTTTGGTATTGCTTTTTTTGAGCGTAGTGACTGCACCAATAATGGTGAGGGGGCAAATGACTCAACGGGACTACGCTTGTTTCATGACAATCGCCCAAGCCATCTGTCACCGGTGGCTGATTTGGTCAATAATTATCCGATTAAAGCCATGAACGTCATTGCTCATATTCGTAAAGCCACTCAAGGGCAGAATTGCTTAGCGAATACGCATCCATTCGTCCGTGAAGTCTGGGGTGAGCAGTGGGTATTTGCCCACAATGGACAGATGAATAGCGAATTTATCAAGCGCTGCCAGCGTCTGCAAGACAATGGTAACGCCACACACTGCCAGCCTGTTGGCTCAACGGACTCTGAAATGGCATTTTGCTATCTGGTCAATCGCTTAAAAAGCACTTTTAAGACCCGTCCTGACGACAAGACGCTGTTTAACTTTTTGACCACCCAATGCCGTTATTTATCCGCCAATGGTTTGTTTAATTGCCTAATATCCAACGGACGCTGGCAACTGGCTTATGCAGGTAGCTTGTTATTTTATTTGACCCGCCAAGCGCCATTTGGTGAAGCAAAATTGGCGGATGACGATTTGGCGATTAACTTTAGTGATGTGACTACAGATACGGATAAAGTAACGATACTAGTTACCGTACCACTCACTGAAAATGAAAAATGGCAACAATTGGCCGTCAACGAATGTCTGATATTTCAAGAGGGTGAAATTATTTATAAAGACAGCCCAAGTCAGCGTAAATTTTTGACCATTGACGAAGGCATTGCGGTGGCACGCGCGGTTGGGGCGAGTGTGTAAGGCAGTCAGTATTCGTTAAACATATAGTGCACAACAGCGTTTAAACTTCTCGCCTGAGCCGCAAATACACGGCTGCTTTTGCGTCACCGTCATGACAACCGTTGGATCTAAAAAATACCAACGTTCGTCTTTTTCTTTAGCAGTTTCATTTACTACCTTTACAAAAGCAGATAGCTCATGGTGTGCTGCTTGTTCTCCGTCTGGCTTAATATAAAATGCTTTAAACTCGACCTGCGCATGACGTTTGCCAAGCTTTGGCGTGTGTTCTACGATTTCTAGTCCTGCCCAATCGGTCTCGGTGGCCCATGTCTCAATCGCCTTGATATCAAGCAAGCTTTGCTGCGCGAGCAGGGTGGTTTTGGCAATATATTCTGGCTTGATGAGCACAAAAGCGCTATAACGCGTGCGCATCAGACGCTGCGCTGACTCCGCTCTTATACTATCTACTTTATCAACGTTGTCATTATAAAAGGCATCATGATAAGGCTGGCAGCAGTCTTGATAGGATAATAGAGCGTCTGTCGTCTCTGCTGTTGGATTGGTTTGGCAAGGGCAAGGATGTAGGGAGGTCTGCATGTTTTACTCTAATTTTCGTTTAGGCTTATTCGTTTAGGCTTAATGGTCTTATGATAACTTTATTGCAGCATACTTTTTACTAATTCTGGCAATATACCAACTCTTAGCTGTGCCCATGCTGATGGGTCACTTAACCGCGACCAAAAAATCTCAAAAGGCGGCGCTATATATATCAAGAGCAAAAGAATAGCGTACAGTAGCAGATACCACCATTTGTCTTTGTGTTGATAAAACTTCATGGCCGTGCCCGATGAGCGTTTCATTTTCATATTTGATAAATTGACGCTATACAGCTCATCCAGTGTCAAATGCACCATTGCACCGCCGAATAAAAACAGCCCATAAAACCAGCTGGCGGTCAGCGGCATCTGTAATCCATAATAGCTCAGACAAGTCATCCCAAGTCCCATTATCGCCATATAAGGGACAGAATGGATGACACCGCGGTGCACCGTCATATTGGTAAAAATATGAAATACCACATAACGCATAAAACCATAGCCTGCCAGCCATAACGCCATCAGGGCAAGTAAACTTAGCTCACTGCGCCAATGCATCACCAAACCAAAGGCAAAGACAAAAGAGATGATATTAAACCCAAGCTTGATCGGGGTTGAGTGATCAGAGTCCAAATCAGGCAATAGCCCGCCGATGGTGCCGAGCGTCACACACATCAAAAAACCTGAGTCGCCAACCAATCCAGCTTTATAGACTGCCAAACTCAGCGTGCCACTGACCATAAATGCAACATTTAAGTGGGTGTTAAAATTTGCCATAAAAACTCATTAATAAATAGCGCGCGAAAACATCGTTTCGAGCTGCTTGTCTAGCCGTAAAAAAGCGCACCATGATACCATAGAGCCGCCAGCCGCCTAATAGAGATCGTCAATATGACCGCTAGTAATTTGCCACATCTGCATCGTGCTGATGCTCTTTTTGACCAACCTTTGGTAAATGGTTCGTCTGCCCATGAGTCCGTTATATTTACCAGTAAGCTTGATGACAGCTTTGCTCAGATTGACTGGCAAGCCCCGTGGCTTAGTCATTTAAGTCAATTGAACGACATTAGTAAAAGTATAAATGAGCTAAGTCATTCACCTCAGCAGGCAGAGGTTTCGATAATCAATGACAAGTCTATAGATATTGTCGCAGGTATACTTAACACTGCCTCAAAGAAGCAAAGCGAAACTGCGCAAAGGCCATTACCGACCACTAAACCCATTAAAAATCAGCGAGCGCATACTTTGAGTTTTGTCTCACAGGATGCGCTACCAGAAGGCGAGGCTTACGAGAGTTTCATCGCCATGACTGGCAATATTCCGACGCGTGATAACTTACATGACTTATTTAACGGTAGTATTTGGCTGACCTTTCCCAAGACCAAAGCCCTGCTAAACCACTATCATATGCTTGAGATTGAACAGCAAGGGGTCAGTGCCAGTCGAGGCCGCGTCCGCGATACCATCACTGTCTTTGATGAAAATGGTGCGGTGCTAGTCACAGCTGACCCTAGTATTGGCGAGGCATTGATTGACTTTGATTGGCAGGGCAGTTTGGTACAGCCGCGTAGGCAATGGGATGACCCTATAAGTCCTAGTCCAAAGGCGCAAGCGGCGGTTTATATCTTTGGTCATGCCCTGCTTGAGCAATTGATAGCACCGCGCAAGCCTTTATGCGCGCATAGTGTGATTATCAACGTCAGCCAAGATTTCTTTGCCTTATCATTATCTGAGCGTCTGCAGTATTTAGATGATAGAGTCGCTGATTATATGAACGAGTTGCTATCATGCAATGAGGTCACACCGCGTCATTTATCGCCATTGCCTATTTTAGGCGTACCGCATTTTTGGGCGAAGAATGCAGATGCTGACTTTTATAAGGACGCTTATGTGTTTAGGAGCGGTCGCCGTAAACAGGGTAAAAGCTAAGATATATAAAGTTAATTACAATCATACTGTTAGAGCCTGGCGACGGTTACGATTGTGCCACGATTTGACTACGTCTAAGCGTTAACAAAGTCTTGAATATTTGTTATGGTAAAAACAGGTGAATATTAAATTCTAAATACGAAGTTATGTTTAGGTTTAATTGAAACTTATACCTAATTGTTTTATTACTTTACATTGCACTATTTTTCATCAAAACAATCAATAAGCTATTTAGCCACCAGTCACAAGCATAAGTTCATGATAATTTATGTTCAGGATTTATAACAACGATAAGGAAGCTACCATGAGCGATATCTTTAACGTAAAAGACACTATTTCAGTCGATGGCAAAGAGCATGCCTACTACAGCTTGCCCAAACTTGCTGAGACTTACGATAATATTAATACGCTACCATACTGTATGAAAGTAGTACTAGAGAACCTGCTGCGTAACGAAGATGGCGGCCAGTCTGTCGGTAAAAACCATATTGAGGCAGTCGCCAACTGGGATGCAGCAGCAGAGGCCTCAAAAGAGATCGCCTTTATGCCAGCACGTGTAGTACTGCAAGACTTCACCGGTGTACCATCGGTCGTCGATCTAGCAGCGATGCGTGATGCGGTAGTCGAGCTTGGCGGTAAAGCTGAGCAAATTAATCCATTTATTCCCAGTGAGCTCGTCGTTGACCACTCGGTGCAAGTCGATGTGTATGGCCGTGAAGACTCGCTTGATTTGAACGAAAAAATCGAATTTAAGCGCAATAATGAGCGTTATGAATTCTTGCATTGGGGTAAAAGTGCTTTTAAAAACTTTGTCGTCGTACCTCCAGCGACCGGTATCGTGCACCAAGTTAACTTAGAATATCTTGCGCGCGTCGTCATGGCAGCGGAAGTTGATGGTGAGTTGACTGCTTACCCTGATACCGTGTTTGGTACCGATAGTCATACCACAATGATTAATGGTATTGGTGTGCTTGGTTGGGGTGTCGGTGGTATTGAAGCGGAAGCGGCGATGCTAGGTCAGCCCTCTTCAATGCTGATTCCACAAGTCGTTGGGTTTGAGATGACAGGTGAGCTGTCTGAAGGCGTTACGGCAACTGACTTAGTATTACGTGTGGTTGAGATGTTGCGTAAACATGGCGTAGTTGGTAAGTTCGTCGAGTTTTACGGTGAAGGCTTACATCAAATGCCGCTTGCTGATCGAGCGACGATAGCCAACATGTCTCCAGAATATGGCGCCACATGCGGTATTTTCCCAGTTGACCAAATGGCGATTGATTATTTACGTCTATCAGGTCGTGACGAAGCACAAATTGAATTGGTTGAAAAGTACGCCAAAGCGCAAGGCATGTGGCATGATGCCGATACTAAAGCGGCAACCTATTCAAGCAATTTGTATCTAGATCTCAGTACTGTCCAACCAGCTCTTGCGGGTCCTAACCTACCGCAGCAGCGTATCAATCTATCTGATATGCATGAAAAGTTTGGCGAGACTTTACTAGAGATGACTAAAGGTCGTAAAGCTGAAGTCGAAGCCAAGGTGCGTTTTGATGAAGAAGGCGGTAAGCAAGAGCAAGCTAAAAAATTAGCAGCCAAACCTAAGCCTTTCTGCGCTGAAGGCAGTACCTCTTGTAAGATTACAATCGAAGACGAAGAATATAGACTGCGTGATGGTTCTGTCGTGATCGCGGCTATTACCTCTTGTACCAATACTTCAAACCCTGCCGTTATGATTGGTGCAGGCCTAGTTGCCAAAAAAGCAGCGGCTAGAGGGTTGACAGCTAAGCCATGGGTCAAAACCTCTCTTGCACCAGGCTCAAAAGTTGTGACTGATTATCTCGAAAAGTCTCAGCTAATGGATGAACTTGAAAAAGTAGGTTTCTATCTGGTCGGTTATGGTTGTACTACTTGTATCGGTAACTCAGGACCGCTGTTAGATGCGATTGAAGAGGCTATCGAAGAAAGTGATTTGGTTGCCGCAGCCGTCCTATCAGGTAACCGTAACTTTGAAGGTCGTATTCACTCACATGTAAAAGCCAGCTACTTGGCTTCACCACCATTAGTTGTCGCTTATGCGTTAGCAGGTACGGTCGATATTGACTTGACGACTCATCCACTAGGCCAAGATTTAGAAGGTAATGATGTCTTCTTAAAAGACATCTGGCCAACTTCGGAAGAGATCAACGAGCTGATTGCCAATAATATCGATGCTGAAATGTTCCGCAAAAACTACGGTGAAGTATTTGACGGTAGTGCAGCATGGAACGCTATTAGCTCGGCGGATAGCCAACTGTATCCATGGAGCGAAGAGTCTACTTACATTAAGAACCCACCGTTCTTTGATGGTATGACCATGGAGCCAGAAGGTATCCTAGATATCGAAGGCGCACGTATCCTAGGTCTATTTGGTGATTCAATCACCACTGACCATATCTCACCGGCTGGTAATATCGATGCCGAATCACCTGCTGGTAAATACTTGCAAGAGCGTGGTGTCATGGAAGCCGACTTTAATAGCTATGGCTCACGCCGTGGTAACGACGCGGTCATGACTCGCGGTACATTCGCCAACATCCGTATCAAAAACAGCATGATGGATGGCAAAGAGGGTGGTTATACGTATTACTTCAAAGACGACAAAGCCACGCTACAAGACGGTCAAGAAATGGCCATCTATGACGCGGCAATGAAGTATAAAGAAGATAAGCGTCCGCTAGTAGTACTTGGCGGTGCAGAGTACGGTTCTGGATCTAGCCGTGACTGGGCAGCGAAAGGTACGATTTTGCTTGGTGTAAAAGCAGTACTGACGACTTCGTTCGAGCGTATTCACCGTTCAAACTTAGTGGGCATGGGCGTGTTGCCATTGACCTTTAAAGATGGTGAGAATGCAAGCACTTATAACCTCGATGGTTCAGAAGTCATTAGTATCACAGGGCTTGACAATGGCGAGAGCAAAACTGCCAAAGTCACTGCTACTCGTGCCGATGGCTCAGAGGAAGTCTTTGAAGTTAACGTTGGTTTACAGACGCCGAAAGAGCGCGAATACGTGCGTCATGGCGGCGTATTGCACTATGTGCTGCGTCAGCTAGCTGCTGAGAGTAAAGAAGCTGCGTAGTGATTGATTAGAGTTAGAATAATATAAAGCCCAGTCTCCTTAATGTAGGGGACTGGGCTTTTTTTATGAGTAGGTAGATTTTATAAAAAGTAGCTTATTTGGACATTTATAGCAGTTTTCTCAACCCTTCTCAGTCAACAGCTTAATACCTAAGCCAATAAACACCACACCACTTATTTTATTCAAAATAGATTCAGTTGTTGGGTTTTCTCTCAGGCTTTTACTAAACTGTGACGCCAATAATGCCAAACACGTGCACCATATTAGGCCAGTTACGGCAAAAGTAAGCCCTAAAATTAAAAAGGACAACATGCCATGAGCGTAATTAGAATCGACAAACTGAGGAAAGAAAGCTAAAAAGAACAAAGCCACTTTAGGGTTAAAAGTATTGGTCAATACGCCTTGCTTATAGATTCGCCTATAATTCAAAGACTCAGCTTGTACAAGTTTTCCGTTATTGGGCAAACTGTCTGATAGGATAGATTTCGATTTACTGGTTAGCATTTTAAACCCTAAATAGCATAGGTAGCTGGCACCAATATATTTAACGATAGTAAATGCTAGTGGAGAGTTGGCTAAAATGATTGATAGTCCTAATGCCGCCAATACCGTGTGTACTAGTATTCCAGTGACAATGCCCAGTACAGAATAGAGACCGGCTTTGTTCCCTTGTGAGACACTACGCGTAATGATATACATGCTATCTGTGCCAGGTGTCAGGTTTAGTAAAATAGCTGCCAAGATAAAGCCCAGATAGTTTTCAATACCAAACATAGTCAACATACCTTTTAAACATCATAAAAAAGCGGGTATCAGAAGAACAAAAATGCTCTTCTGATATCCGCTTAATCAAAGCATTTTATCAATAGTCTTTATCAACAGAGTCAATTTTACTGTCTGACAGAGAATTTGCTTGCATCTCTTTGCGCTGTCTAGCATTTGGTCTTTCGATCAAGATATAGAGCACGATACCAATGGCAATAGCATAAACAGTTGACTGCGCCGCTGGCATGGCCAAAGTTACTGCTACAATACCAGCAACCCCGCGCTCAGCTGAGGTTTTTAGCTGCTCTATACCTACCATGATACAAATATAGGCAGTTAATAGTAGCGTTAGTGACAGCGCAATGGGGAGTACCGGTCTAAAGAGCGTGACCAGCGGTAATATAAATATAGCGGCAAGGCCTGTCCACCAAAAGGTGCCACCGCCGCTATAGATCGAGTCCATGGCTTTACGTCCAAGCGCATAACGCTCAGCAAGGGTAGCATGAGCTGCAGTCCAAATAGGTCCTGCTAGCCCCGGCCATGGGGCAAAAAAGGCCAGCACACCGTTACGAATACCCGTGACGATATGGATACGCGTGATATTGGTCTCAATTTTTTCATCAGGACGGATTTCATCGACACGCTCACTGAGCGCTTGACCGACCAAAATATCACCAAAAGCAATTACATAAGCGATCATCGCGGTCGGGAAGGCAAGTAAGAAAACACTGATATCAGGCAGGCCGACATTAAAAATCAGAAAGTCAGTCATCGCGCCAAAGTTAGGCTGAGTAATACCCCATTCAATATCAGGTAGCGGATACTCACCGATAACCCAGCCAATAATCATCGCCACGAACATACCTGAGATCATACCTAGGTTGGCAACCACTTTTGCGAAACGGCTGTATTGAACCATATATTTAAAAGAGACTGAGAATAGCACGTAACCGGAGATAATAGCGCCAATGATCAACGAGATCGGTGTGGCTTCTACGCGGCCACCTACTTGTATCTCTCCCATCAAGGCGGCGATACCCGCGCCAATAATGACCCCGGCTTTTAAGGAATTAGGGATAAAACCTACTATACGATTACTCAGTCCAGTGATACCAAAGAAGATAAATATCAAAAATACTTCTAATTGCAGCACAAACATTGCTTGTACCGCTTGCGGTCCTGGCTCAAAAGCTTGCAAATATAAAATGACAATGGGAATAGCTGGGGTAATCCAGCCGGGCACAAGCGGCACGCCAAGTAAGGAAGGCAGTAGATACATGAGGCCAGCAATCACACAAAATGCTAGTGCTGCATCGTACGGCATGCCTAGATACTGTTCCAGCAGTGGGATCATGGCAAGGCTAACCATAAACATGAATAATCCCTGAAGCATTTCAGGGATCTCCCAGCGGTAGTGTATAAAGGGCAGGCGTATTTTGAAGGGGCCAGCAGGCCAATAAGGCTGTTCTTCACCGTGCTTGCGAACGATAGCCATCGTCTTAAATCCTTTTAAGTGAGTTTTTTATGGAGCTAGCTTTAATTTAAATTGGTTAGAATTTTTTATTGAAATAAGGAAGAATCTCTTTGAAGAATATTGGCCAATTATAAGTACTGTTTGGCTAGACCTTTTAAAGATAAGAATTCTTATTCGAAGATTGATTATGGCTTTATTAAAATTATTCAATAAAATCAATTGTTAAATGACTTTTGGGTATTTTTCGAAAAACATAATACGTGGTTGAAATAATTAAAGCAACGATGCTTGTAAGGAAAAAACCAGTGTAAATTGGATTAGTTAAAGTGTACCCCACTATCGTGACCAGTCAAAGGTTATATATTAAATGATAAACTGGGAACAATTAAGCAGACAAAAAAAGCCCAGTTACAATATATTGTAACTGGGCTTTTTTCTATAACTAATAACTATTAATAAGCTCTATCAGAAATAAGTATTTTACAACTTCCTTATTCTTCCTAACAGCTTATCTAACATTGTCACCCCAAGTAACGATAGGCTTATCTAAACGATGCTTAGTAGCAGCGCTTTTGGCACCCATAGTAGCAGCGATGAAAGTTAAAATAGTGCTGATTAACCAAAATAGACCACTATACAAGGCAGCTTTACGAGCAACGTCTTCAGCTTGTTGTAAGTTTTGATCAACGGTTTGTTGGGCTTGCGCGATATATTGCTCAGTTTGTGTTTTATACTCATTAAATGACTGTACTACTTCTGAACGTACTTCAGTCGCTTGCGCTTCGCTCAATCCTTCTTGCTGTAAGCGGTTGATTAGCTCAGGACCTTTTAATGTCTGCTCAATAGACGCCATGCGTTGTTTTGCATACTCATCAATATTGCGCCATGTGTCGATACTGGTGAAGTCCATATCAGTAACGTCAGTTTTGGTTTCGTTAATCATCTCATCCAATACATTAGTCGTCGCTTGGATTTGTTGATCGTTTAAATCTTGAGTATTCTTGGCTACCATAGCGCTGATATCTGCTTTGCTGATGTTACCAGATACGGTTTGGTAAACTTCTTGCGCTTTTTGCTGAACCTGCGTAACAGTACTATCAGGTGCAGTGATGGCTGCTGTACTTGCCGCTGATGTACCAGCCGCTGCTACGCCACCTGCAGTTTTTGCTACTGTACTAACCGTACCACCAACAGCATTACCAGCCGTCGCTAGGATGCCAGTTGCACTACTAAAAGTGAAAAACGTGGTTACCAATACAATTAAAGCAGCAGTCAACATACCAGTCAACGTAGCGTCTTTTTGGTCGACATCTGTACCATCACCAAACAAGGCTTCGGGTGCAGAGTATTTGATAGCAAAATAGCCTGCAACATAAGCACTGACTAAGGCAGTAATAGCAGCATAGATACCAGCAGCAATACTAGTACCTTTTAAGTCAAACGGTATAAATGAGCTTAGGATTAAAGCGATGGCAATCATCGCCATGACTACGAGCAGTCCCATAATAAGACCTGCTAGCACGCCGCGCCATGAAGGGCGACGTTGAGGCGTATAGGTAGGTAACATAACAATTCCTTATCACATATTATTTAACGCTAATTTGCATATCATTATTGTTGATTTCTATAAAGAAGCTTATACAAGTCTTCACTAGGTACAAGGCAATCATAATTAATAGAGAAATATATTCATAATAGCGTTAAGTAGAGAAACACTGACTTTGTGTATAAGGGTGTTATTTTGTGTCACCAAATCCGCTAATTGTAAGCTTGTGTGGCTTTGTCGTTAAAATAGTTAAACTATTGATTGTAAAGTTAAAATTTATTACTTTTAGGTTTTTTCATATAAGAATTCGAAAATTATCAGATGTGATAGCAAGTTTGTGTCTCTATCGTACTTGTAGATAAACAGGCATAAAAAAGCCCATTCACAATGAATTGTGAATGGGCTTTTTAGTGGTGCGATTATTAGTCTAATCTAATACAAGTCTGTAAAAGTGCTAATAATTGACGCCGAATAGTGGCGTCCCCAGGGGGATTCGAACCCCCGTTACCGCCGTGAAAGGGCGGTGTCCTAGGCCTCTAGACGATGGGGACGCATAGAGTGTTATAACCTATGGTTACAACGGTACTTCACAATATCAGAGTGCTTATCTATTAATAGAACAAGCATTGCCTAGGTGCTGATATCGTCCTACTAGCGAGTATTTATGGTTACGTTTCAGTCGTACTGAGCGTTGCTATAAATAGTATGGTGGAGCTAAACGGAGTCGAACCGTTGACCCCTTGCATGCCATGCAAGTGCTCTACCAACTGAGCTATAGCCCCTCGCTAAGAGTGTGCGTATTTTAGGTAAGAGCAGCTGTCTTGTCAACTGCTATTTTAAAAATAATTCGTAAATATATAAAAAAAAGTGTTTATAGCTATTTTCTCTACTAATTCAGACCAAAATAACGCAAACTTTGCTTAATAACATGCATTAAAATTCAGAACTTCCTCCTATGCACTACTAAAACGTCAGAAGGGGTCAGCTCAATATGATCTGACCCCGGCTTTTATTCACTAGCTATGTCGTTACTCAGCAGGTTTGTTAAATGATAGTTAAAAACTACTTAGCAGCTAAAAAGTCCGGCAACTCTGCCGCTTGTTTTTCAAGTTTCTTCAGTTTCTTTTTACCGAGGCCACCTAGTACATCAACAGCATGACGCAAGCGAGTTAGGGTCATATCAGCGCCGATAATCGCCATAGAGTTCATGACGGGCGTCGATGAGGTGCTACCCGCGATAGCGATAAAGAACGGCGCCATAAAGTCGCGCATCTTAATATCGAGATGAGCAGCGAGACCTTTTAGCGTGGCATAAATATTTTCTTCCGACCATGTTGGCAAGGTTTCTAACTGCCAAAGTGCCAGCTGTAGCATCTCGATGATTTGCTCAGGCGCAAGCGACTTATGCGTAAAGCTTTCCGCGTTGATATCAGGTAAGTTCTGGAAATAAAAGCCACCCCAATTGACCGCATCAGACAATAGCTCAATACGCGGCTGAATCGCCGCTGCGATAGCAGTCAGCTTGTCGCTGTCACTGGCCCAGTCAAGAATTTTATTTTTTAGCTCTTCAGGTGTGAGCGCGCGTAGCCATTCGCTATTTAACCAATTAAGCTTTTCGATATCGAAGATAGGCCCGCCAAGTGACACACGCTGGATATCAAAGCTGGCAATCATCTCATCTAAGGTGAATTTTTCAGCTTCGTCAGGCGTTGAGTAGCCCATACGGCCTAGATAGTTGAGCAGCGCTTCAGGTAGTACGCCAGCATCACGATAGTAGGTAATCGAGGTTGGGTTTTTACGTTTCGACAGTTTTGATTTGTCCGGGTTACGCAGTAATGGCATGTGGCAAAGGGTCGGCATCTCCCAGCCAAAATACTCATAAAGCAGCTGATGTTTGGGTGCTGAGTTTAGCCATTCTTCGCCGCGCATGACGTGACTGATGTCCATTAAGTGGTCATCAACGACGTTGGCAAGATGGTAAGTTGGCATGCCGTCGGTTTTTAGTAAGACCTGCATGTCTACTTGCTCCCAAGGAATCTCAACAGTACCGCGTAGCATGTCCTCAACGCGGCAGACGCCTTCGGTTGGTACGCGCATACGAATCACATGCGGCTTGCCTTCAGCAACCAATTGCTCGGTTTTCTCTGGCGCAAGATGAGCACAGCGACCGTCGTAACGCGGGGTCTCGCCATTGGCCATTTGCTCAGCGCGCATGGTATCTAGCTCCTCGCTAGTACAAAAACAGCGAAATGCATGATTGTTATCCAATAATTTTTCGGCATGTTCTTTATAAATATCGCTGCGCTCGCTCTGACGATAGGGGGCATGTGGACCACCAATATCTGGCCCCTCGCTCCAGTCCAGACCGACCCAACGCAGTGCATCCAAAATCATTTGTTCAGACTGCTCAGTTGAGCGGGTTTGGTCAGTATCTTCAATACGTAAGATAAATTCACCACCATTGGCTTTAGCAAAGGCTAAGTTAAATAGCGCAATATAAGCGGTGCCGACATGAGGAAAGCCAGTCGGTGATGGTGCAATACGAGTACGGACAGGACGCGTGCCGTTAACAGTGGTTTGGGTAGAGGTTTGCATGATAAAGTTCTCAAAAAGTTATTTATGATGAAAAGTGACAATCAAAAGTACGCGTGAGTAAGAAATACGAATGAATAGACGTTAAAGTAGAAAAATAGCGTAAAATATAGCGCTAGTATAACAGAGAGACATGATATTTTTAACGAAAAGGCCTTCTAGCGCTTGACTACAGATGTATCCTTGCGATAATAACGCTAGACAAGTCATAACTTGTTTATTTTTATCTAATTATTGGCCTTGTTGGTCGTCATCTATTGAGTTGTTTGTGTCTGTGCCAAAATATAAGCCAAAATCTAAATTAACATCGTCAGATACCAAAGCCAACCCTTCTTCTACTACCGGAACACCTGAATCAATGGTTAGCTCATCTTCTATAAAAAACGCCTCTACTAAAGCGCCCGCCCAGCAGCTTGATCAAACGACTCAAGCGTTTAGTCAAAGTGATACAGTGGTTGATGATTCAAGCTTTGTCCATGATGCGGTGCTGCTACAAGAGACCGTCGCTGCGGTGCTCGGCGTAAAATCACTGCCCAAACAGACAGACAACGATGACCAAAATAGCTTACAGTTAAGTGGTATTTACGTTGATGCGACTTTTGGACGTGGCGGTCATAGCAGGCTACTACTAAGCCAGCTTGCTGATGATGCGCAGTTGATTGTCTTTGACAAAGACCCGACCGCTATTAGCGTGGCTCGTAAGCTTGCAAGTGAAGATAGCCGCGTACATGTCATGCATGATAGCTTTGCTACGTTGACCGATAGTCTGGCAGCCATAGGCATCATGGAAGTTGATGGGCTAATGGCAGACTTGGGTATTTCATCACCGCAGATTGATGATGGTAGTCGCGGCTTTAGTTTTATGCGTGATGGCGCGGTCGATATGCGGATGGATACCAGTCGTGGCCAGTCGGTTGCCGAATGGCTCGAGCAAGTCGATGATGAGACTTTGGCTAACGTACTTTATGAGTTTGGCGAAGAGCGTCATAGTCGCCGTATTGCGCGCGCTATCAAACAGATGGATAGTTACAAGTCCACACTTGAGCTGGCAGAAGTGATTAAAGTTGCGCACCCTAATTGGCAACGCGGTAAGCATCCAGCGACGCAAAGCTTTCAAGCCATGCGCATTTTTATTAATAACGAGCTTGGCGATGTCGATGACTTTTTAGTACAAAGTATTCCGATTTTAAAAACGGGAGGGCAGCTGGCTGTGATCAGCTTTCACTCATTAGAAGATCGGCGTATCAAGCAGTTTTTGCAGCGTCATAGTAAAGGTCAGTATCCAGAGGATGAAAACTTGCCTATGCCGCCCAAACGCCCACGTTATTTTAGTAAGCCCAAACGTATCGGCCCAAGCAAAGCTGAGACGAGCCAGAATCCGCGTGCTCGTAGTGCATGGCTACGTATGGCAACGCGTACTGATACAGCTTATCAGCAGACAGATGCATCTTAAACCTTAGGTGAAATCATTGGACGAACCACGTATGGTTGCTAATGTTTATCTAAATGGTGCGCGAATGTGTTAATCGCTACGCCACTGTTAAAAAGCTGTAAATATTGTCTGCTAGGCTCAGCAGTTAACTTTTCGTTTGGTTGTTTTTTGGTCAGTTGGCTGAGATATTTGATTTTATGTTTTATTGATGGTGCTGATAAGTTATTTGTAAATCTAAAACAGTTAGCGCTTTTATACTTCAAATCCACTTTTTGAGATCTTCATGGCAATATCTGACAAACCTGCAAACCACCACGCCGCTATGTCCAATACGACCGATGTTGGCGAACTATTCGCGCGTCGATTCAATGTCGTCAGTATCTATGTGGTTGTACTGTTGCTATTGGCAGGTGCAATCGTATGGAGCGGTATCAAAACGGCTGAAAATGTTCAGCAATATCATCAGGATTATAGAACCTTGCAAGACATGAAGAAACAAGAGCGTAAGCTACAAGTAGAACACCAGCGTTTGCTTATTGAGCAGCAAACCTTTAGTGCCACACCGCAGATTGCCAGTCGCGCTGTCGCTGAGTTAGGGATGTATTCACCAACGCTAAAGGACAAGCTGATTATTCAGCCAGGCGTCGCTACTGCGTTGGAACCAGTGGTAACTGACTCAGCTGAGAATGGTTCGTACGATATGGGACCACGAGCCACTACGGATTTATCTCCTGAAGTACCGGCTGTGGAGGCAGAGTAATGAGTGATAAAAAACCAAAAAGCACTGGCAAAAGCACAACAAAAAATACCAACAAAAAAACAGCCAGTGGTAAAGTGATTAAGCCTCTACGCCGTACTAATACTGCCAAATCAGGCAGTAAGACTTCAAACACGACATCTTCCAAAACGGGAACGAATAATCGTGCTGGTAAGCTATTTGGACGCCTAAAGAACAACGACAATCAAGGCGCTTATACCAGTGTCAAAAACCGTAAAAAAGTCATTTTTAGCAAAGCCTCTGGCGCCTCCTCACGTGGCGGTTTTGAAAACGACAAAAACCGTTTTCGTACTATTTGGGCTATTGCCTTAGTCATATTCGGCTTGTTGATAGCACGCGCCTATTATCTGCAAGTAGCCAACGCACAGTTTTATCAAGATAAAGGTAATGAGCTCATCACGAGCGTACGCACACAAAAATCCTATCGCGGTATGATTACCGATCGCAACGATTTGCCTTTAGCCGTCAGCGCACCGCTTGCGACTGTATCGTTTAGCCCGCATGATTATGCGCGCGAATACTATGAGCTCAATCGTGTCAAAATCGCCAATCCTGATAGTCCGCAGCTACAAGCGCGTATGCAAAAGCGCTTAGACAATATGGATCTAACCCGCTTAGCGGCTGCTGCCAATATTCCAGTCGCTGAGCTTGAAAAAGCGGCCGCCATTGATGAGAGTATTGACGTCACTGATGAAGAAGCGGTCAAAGCGGCACTGCCATCGGGCGCCGGCTCGCATTATTTGCCGTTGTTAAATAAGGTCACGCCTGAGATTGCTCAAAGTGTCAGCTCACTTGATTTCCCTGGTGTTTATGAAAAAAACTTTTTTCAGCGTTATTATCCTCAGCCGCAGCCCAATTCACAGCTGCTCGGGTTTATGGGGCAAAATGCCAGCGATTCTGAGGGAGGTTACGAGGGTCGTGCCGGTATTGAGCGTCAGTACGAAAAAACATTGGCAGGGGATGATGGCAAAGTTTTGGTGTTAAAAGATGCCAAACAAAACAGCCTAAGAGAAATCAAACAAGTCGAACCAGAAATCGCAGGACAGGACGTGGCGTTGACCATTGATTCGCGTTTGCAGTATTTGCTTTATAAAGAGTTAGAGAAAGCAGGACGCTTACAGCAAGCACGTTGGTCGACTGGTATGGTGGTCGATGTACAGACTGGTGAAGTGTTGGCGTTATCGACATGGCCATCATTTAACTCTAATAATCTCAATGAGATGACTGGTGAAAACCAACGTAATCGCGCGTTACTTGATGTTTTTGAGCCAGGTTCGGTGATGAAGCCGTTTACGGTCGCGGCTGCGTTAGACTCTGGTAAATATACGGCCAACTCTTTAATCGATACCAATCCAGGTTCTATCCGTGTCCGTGGTTACACGATTCGCGACCATAATAATCTAGGCAGGATTAATATGGCGACGCTACTACAGAAATCGAGTAACGTCGCCTCGACCAAGATTGCCTTATCTCTACCGCCTGATGCCATCACCAACATGCAAAAACAATTTGGCTTTGGGTCCAAAACCCCGCTTAAATTTCCAGGTGAGGGCGCAGGCTTGGTGACTACACCAAAAGAAAAAGAAACGGCTCGCCGCGCGACGGTCAGCTATGGCTATGGTCTACAAGTGACGCTTGCTCAAGTAGCACAGGCTTATGCAGCATTGGCTTCTGGCGGTGTCATGCACCCGTTAACTTTGACTAAAACTGATAAGGCACTGCCCAGTAAGCGTATCATGGAGCATGAGCAAGCGATGTCGATTGTCAAAATGCTTGAGGCAGTAACAGAGCCAGGTGGTACCGCGAAGGCAGCTGCTATTGATGGTTACCGTGTCGCGGGTAAAACAGGGACGTCGCGCCGGATTAACCCAGATGGTGGCTACTATACTGACCAATATCGCAACGTATTCGCTGGCATGGCTCCTGCATCAAATCCAAAGTTAGTCGGTGTCGTTTTGATCGAAGACCCTCGTAGTCAAATTTATGCAGGCCTGACTACAGCTCCAGTTTTTCACAACGTAATGAAAGAGGCTTTGCGCTTGTATAATGTGCCTTTAGATAAGCCATTAAAGACTGAATAAGCCTAGCAAACAGGTGTCTTTTTGGTGATTTATAAAGGACACCTGTCACAAAGGTCACCTGCGGTTTTAACGCATGACTTATGTATGTTACGTCTTAATTTTTCATTTTCTCAATCGTTTAGGATTTGCCCATGACCCCATCAGCCCATAATGCTGTTACGTTGCAACAACTTATAGAGAGTAGTAGTGAGGCGTTGGGGCAGCAATTATCACAGATGGTGCACAGTGCTAAAAATCCAGAAGTTATAGCAAATACTGCTTTTAATAAATTACGTTTAGATAGCCGTCATGTTGCTGACAATGATGCGTTTATACTATTAAAGAGTCAGACGCAGCAAGGTCAAGACCCGCAAAAGATTCGTGATTATCTATCACAAGCTGGCAAACGGGCAGCTCTTATCTTTTCAGAGATCAATCCATCAGCACTGTTTGATAATACCGATATATTACCTTGCCCTATCTTGTACGTACCTAACATTCGCCATTTTTTAGGAAGCCTGATACAAGCACGTTTGCAATATCAGCAGCCAATCACATTGCCAACAGTCGTCGCGGTCACCGGTACCAATGGTAAAACCACGATCAGTCAACTTGTCGCACAATTGGCACAGCTGGCTGGTAGCGATAGCGCGGTCATGGGCACAGCAGGTAATGGTAAGCTTGACGCATTGTTACAAGCGCGCCATACCACGGGTGATGCGTTAGCAGTGCAGCAGTTTTTGTATCATATGGGCGAGCAAAATGTTGACTTATTAGCACTTGAGGCCAGCTCGCATGGATTGGATCAACAGCGGTTACAAGGTGTACCCGTCAAAGTCGCTATTTATACCAATCTAAGCCGAGACCATCTAGATTATCACGCCGATATGGCAGAGTATGTCGCTGCAAAAGCCAAACTATTTGATAAAGCCCATTTTCCAACCTTGACGCACGCTATTATTAATATCGATGACGAGCATGCGAACGTAATGATTGATACGGCTAAAGCCAGTAATTTGATCGTATGGACATATAGTTTGCAGGCTGATAATACGTCAGAGGTTGCTACTTTTGTCGCTACTAAGATTGAGCCTAGTCTACAAGGCGTAAAAATTGCTTTACGAAGTGTACTAGATGCCAGTCAAGGTAACGATGTGAATAATATCAACATTATCAGCCCTTTGTTAGGGCGTTTTAATGTTGCCAATCTGCTGGCGGCAATTGCAGCAGCGGTAGCGTTAGGCATCAGCCTTGAGCGCGTTGCCAGCTTGGTACCACAGCTACAAGGTGCAGTTGGACGTATGCAGCGTGTGCCATCGACCGATGGATGCTTTATCGTGGATTACGCGCATACTCCTGATGCGTTGACACAAGTGCTAGATAGCTTAAGAACGCATTGCCAAGGTCAGTTATGGGCGGTGTTTGGTTGTGGCGGCGACCGCGATGCAGGTAAACGTCCATTAATGGCACAAGCAGGGTTGTCTGGTGCTGATCAAGTAATATTAACTGCCGACAATCCGCGCACTGAAGATCCCAATATGATTTTGCAAGATATGCAGGCTGGCATGAATGAAGAGCAGTATCAGCGTACGCATATTGAGCCTGCCCGCCAACGAGCGATTGAGTATGCAGTAAGTCACGCCAGCGCCAATGACATTGTGGTTATTGCGGGCAAAGGTCATGAGACTTACCAAGAGATCAACGGTGTCCGTCATGATTTTGATGACAGCGTTGTTTTGCAGCAGGCGCTACAACAAGCGGGACGCATATAAATATAGGGTTTTATGCATAACCAAATATAACCATCAAGCCAAGACAAACAAAAATAACGAAATACCGTAGTCACCATATAGGGCAATCATTATGACAGCTGGCAACAACAATACCATTCAGTCGCAAGGGCTTTATGTCTGGCAAGCAGACAACTTGCTGGCGGCTACAGAGGCGCTTAGCAGTCACTGGCAACAAGACCAATCAGACACAGAGATTGGCGTTACAAGCAATCGTATCACAACCGACACGCGCACCATCAAGGCAGGTGATATATTTTTAGCACTCAGTGGCGATAATTTTGATGGACATGACTATATCAATGTCGCTGCTGCTCAAGGCGCAGTCGCAGCAATCGTATCACGTCCAATTTCTACAAGTATTCCACAGTTGGTGGTAAGTGATACCCGTTTGGCTTTGGGGCATCTGGCCGCTTATCGTCGTCAGCAGCATCAAAACTTGACGGTCATCGCCATTACGGGCTCTAGTGGTAAGACAACTTGTAAGGAGATGCTCGGTAGTATCTTTGGCCGCTTGGCACCGACGCTTATTACTCGCGGCAACCTTAATAACGATTTGGGGGTTCCGATGATGCTGCTTGAGCTGTCTGATCATCATCGTTATGCCATACTAGAGCTGGGCGCCAACCATATTGGCGAGATTGCTTATACGACTGAGATTGTCCGCCCTGATGTTGCCTGTATATTAAATATCGGTACAGCGCATTTAGGGGAATTTGGTAGTCGTGAAGGCATATGTCAGACTAAAGCTGAAATCTATCACACGTTAACGGACGCTCAGTTTGCTATTGTCCCTGATAAAGATGATTTTACCAACCAACTGCGCCGCATCGCCGAAAAGCATACTTCACACGTGATTGGTTTTGGCAACACTGTTGTCAGTGCCAGCCACTTAGACGTAGAGCCTGAGCGCAGTGAGTTTAAGCTACATGTGGGCGATCAGGTCCATGATATCAATTTGCCTTTGGCAGGCGAGCATAATGTGAATAATGCTCTGGCTGCTGCTGCTTGTGCTCATGCGCTAAATATCGATGTCAGCGATATCGTCATCGGTTTAGAAAATGCCCGACCTGCTAAGGGGCGTTTAAACAGTCAGCTATTAGGTATGCATAGGCTCATCGACGATACTTATAACGCCAACCCACACTCAGTACGTGCTGCCGCTAAAGTATTGGCTGCACAAACAGGTACGCAAGTCATGGTATTGGGCGATATCGCAGAGCTAGGTGATGCTGCTGTCAGTGAACATCAAAGCCTTGGACGGACTATTGGTGCCACGGGTATCGATGTACTGCTCTGTGTAGGCGAATATGCAGCCTATAGTGTTGCAGGTGCAAAAGAGGTGAGTGCGATCAGTGCTCATGCCTTTGATGACAAAGAAAGTCTACTACAATACTTGCAGACGTTTTTGCAAGCGCAGCAAGCCAAGCCTTGTACCGTATTGTTCAAGGGTTCTCGTTCCATGCAAATGGAAACACTTATTGATGCGCTAGTTGAGGAGTAGACGGTGTTAGTTTGGTTGTTTGAATGGCTTGGTCAGTATTACACACCGTTTTTTGCGGTTTCTTCGTTGACACTACGGGCATTACTTGCGGTTATTACCGCGCTTAGTTTTAGTTTGTTTTTTGGCGGGCGGGTTATTCGTCATCTACGCTCACTTAAGTATGGTCAGGCGGTCCGTGATGACGGCCCTCAGTCGCATCTAATCAAGACCGGGACGCCCACCATGGGCGGCGTTTTGATTCTGACTTCCATTGGGGTAGCCACACTGCTATGGGCAAGGCTGGGCAATCCTTACATTTGGATTTTGCTGATTGTAATGATTATCTTTGGCGCTGTTGGCTGGGCAGATGATTGGCTCAAGATTAAATATAAAAATCCTCAAGGTCTCATTGCTCGCAAAAAGTATTTTTGGCTGTCTGTTGGTGCGTTATTTGTCGGGGCTTCCCTTTACTATATAGCTACGCTACAGCCTGATATGGCAACGACGCGTGAGATGCAGGATCTGCTGATTCCCATTTTCAAAAACTTAACGATTCCATTTTCGGCCGTGCCATTTGGTATCGGTTTTATTGTCTTTACCTACTTTGTCATTAATGGTGCCTCTAACGCAGTCAATTTAACGGATGGCTTAGATGGCTTGGCTATTTTGCCCATAGTGCTCGTCGCAGCAGGTCTGGGTGCGATGGCATATGTGTCAGGTGATGTTAGATTTTCTGAGTATTTGCATGTTCCCTATATAGCCTATAACTCTGAAGTTATTATCGTTTGTGGTGCGATGATTGGCGCCGGTCTTGGGTTCTTATGGTTTAATGCGCATCCAGCACAAGTCTTTATGGGCGATGTAGGTGCGCTAGCGCTTGGCGCAATGCTAGGTACGATTGCAGTCATGACGCGGCAAGAGATTGCTTTTGCTATTATGGGTGGTCTATTCGTCGCTGAAGCAATGTCAGTCATGATTCAGGTAGGCTCATATAAACTACGTAAAAAGCGCGTCTTTCGTATGGCACCATTGCATCATCATTTTGAAGAGATCGGTTGGAAAGAGACCCAAGTGGTCGCCCGTTTTTGGATTATTGCCATTGTATTAGTGGTATTAGGTTTAATGACGCTCAAGCTACGCTAATCTAATCTAGCGTCTTAAATTGTCCAATAAAAAGCCATCTTTAATCTGTCGAGATGGCTTTTTTATTATTTAATGAGGGTTAATATCATCCGCTGTCCATAAATTTTGCTAATATGCTCATCAACTATGTCTGATCTTGAGTTGCCTGTGTCTTTATTTACTTGTCCTATTTGCCACTCACCTCTACAGCCTGCTAAAGATACATGGCGCTGTGATGGTAGCCTGCATCCTAAACAAACCTCGCATCCATTTGACGTAGCACGGCAAGGCTATGTCAACCTATTGCCAGTCCAACAAAAAAAATCCAAAGCACCGGGTGACAGTCAGCAATCTATTGATGCTCGCAAGCGGTTTTTGGACGCAGGATACTATCAGCCTCTGCAAACGCTTGTCTGTCAGCAAATGACCCAGTTATTGGCAGAAAACAGAGCAGCAATTGAGGAGGATGCACAGCCTATACGCTGGCTAGATATTGGTTGCGGAGAAGGCTATTATACGCAAGCAATGGCGCAAACTGGACTGGACGCTTTAATCGCTGCCGATATTAGTAAGCCTGCGCTTGCCAGCTTGGCCAAAGTCAGTAAAGCGGCAAACAGTCTTTGGTATCAACAAGGCGCTGAAACTAAACAGATTGATACTAAACAGATTGATACTAAGCAGACTGACACGAAGAAGGCAGCTATTTATCCAGTAGTGACCAGTGCCGCGCACCTACCGCTACGTCCTTATAGCATGACAGGTATTAGTAGTATATTTAGTCCGATTCTACCAGAAGCCTTTGCAGCAGTGCTGCAAGATGAGGGGTATTTATTGATTGCCAAGCCAGATGCCGGGCACTTGGCGAGTATGCGTGAAGCCTTGTTTGATAGCGTACGTGAGCATGACTCCGATAAGTTTTTGCCGGCTTTGGCGCCTTATTTTGAGCTGATAGACACGCATAATATTAGCGTCTCATTAACCTTACCAGTAGAGGCGCTAACCGATCTGCTAACCATGACACCTTATGCTTACCGTGCTCGTACTGAGAGTCGTCAAATATTACTGACTAGTGCTGAAACTACACCTTTTATAACCGAAGCAAAATTTGTGGTATATGTCTTAAAAAAACGCACAACTTTATAGTGAGATTAGTCGCTTTATAATATAGGCCCCATGGTAGCGACGATATTATTCCAAATCTGATAAGGTAGCGGCCAGTCTTTGACTTGTGCTAGCGTTACTTTATCCGAGTCAGCGATATACTGGTATTGACGCTCGATAATATCTGCAGTCAGCGCTTTATTACTAAATACAATGTTGTTTTCATAATTTAGATCAAAGCTACGCAAGTCTAAGTTGGTCGAACCAATTAAGCTAATTTCACCATCAACGGTCAATGTCTTAGCGTGGAGCAAACCTAGCTTATATTCATAAATTTTTACCCCTGCCTGTAGTAATTGCCAATAGTAACTGCGACTGGTCGCTGCTACTACCAATGAATCATTGTGTTTTGGGAAAATCATCGTGACCTCTACCCCGCGATAGACCGTCGCGCATAAAATACTGACTAGCGAATAATCTGGTACAAAATAAGGAGTAGAGATAATTAAGGTGTGCTGAGCTTGACTGATAAGGGCACCTAAAAACTGCGGAGTTGAGCCATGTTGCTGAGTCGGTCCATCTGCAAAGACTTGCGCGGCAAAACCATTTTGTTTTGAATTTTCCTGACATTTAGGATAAGACTCGTTACTGTTTTTAGTATGAGATTCAGTATAATAAGGAAAACTATCAAAAGAAGTATCTGGGTTTTCAATCAACCAGTCGCTCGCAAACAGCATTTGATTTTGTGCAACCACAGGCCCTTCAACTCGTAGCATAATATCTACCCATGGCGCAAAGTTTGGCTTTACTCGAAACTCTGGATCCGCACAGTTGCGACTACCAGAGTAGCCAATCTTCCCGTCTATGACTGTAATTTTGCGGTGATTGCGCAAATCAATACGGCTAAATAATAGCACCCTTATTGGATTGCTAATCGGTAAGGCAACGCTGACTTGTACACCAGCATCCTTCATTTCTTGCCATATCTTGGAGCCGATCATCTTACGCGAGCCCATCCCATCGACCATTGCACGGCAAGTAACCCCTCGCTTAGCAGCACGTATCAGGGCTTTAGCGGTATCAACTCCCATACCGTCGATTAGCCAAATATAATACAGCACATGAATGTGATCGGTCGCTGCATCGAAATCTGCAATCATACGCTGACGTGTATCCGCTGCATCTTTCATCAGCTCAGCACTATTACCTAAGGTAGTATGAAAGCCTGTGATATTGGCTGAGTATGCAAAGGCAGCTCGGTACTCCGGTTTGACAGCCTCTGTTAGCGCGCCCTTGCAGCCGAGTACTTCAGGGTTATTGTGATGCAGATCGTCAATGATTTTTTTATAACGCTGTGCAAAGCCATTTCCTAAATGGACTTCACCGAACATCCAGTAGACAACCACGCCAATGTACGGAAGCACGAACAAAACAACCAACCAAGCAAGCCTAGCTGGTGACGTTAATTCAGGACGTGAAAGTACTCGTAAAGATATGATCAGTAATAATATAAAGTGAATAACGAGTAAAATATCCAATACTATAGAGCAATCCGTTGTTATTGTTTTTAAATGCGTTGTCGAGATAGATGAGATGTTTAGTATAACTTACTCCAAACATTCGTGTGGTTAGCAAACGGTTAAGGCAGCAAGCTTATTGTATTAGACAGCAGCGAATTGGTTATTTAAACGATAAGAAACGCTATCGTCATGCGCACTTTTATGACATCAAACTTAAATATATGCTAATTCAAACACAATCGTTGAAAAAACTGTCTAGTAATTATTTTAATTTTATGCCAAATTGCAGTCTCTTTACGGTATAGAAAATCTACGATTAAATAAAAGGCCAAACAAATCACTACTGCCGTTATATCTATAGCTATAGTAATAGGAACAGATACATGGAAGATTTTGTCAATACAATAAACGGCATCATTTGGAGTTCAGCGCTAATCTACTTGTGCTTAGGAGCAGGTCTGTTCTTCTCGATAGTCACACGGTTTGCTCAAGTACGTCTCTTTGGAGAGATGTTACGTCTCATATTTAAAGGCAAAGCAAGTCGTAATGGTATCTCTTCCTTTCAGGCATTGACCTTATCGTTAGCGGGACGTGTGGGGATGGGCAACATAGCAGGGGTTGCCGCAGCTATCGGCTTTGGTGGACCAGGCGCTGTATTTTGGATGTGGGTGGTTGGATTCTTAGGCGCGACTACGGCTTATATTGAAGCAACACTAGCGCAGATATACAAAGAAAAAGATGCGACTACTGGAGAGTATCGTGGTGGTCCGGCTTACTATTTTGAAAAGGCACTGGGACAACGCTGGTACGGTATCGTTTTTGCGATTGCTGCTATCACCGCTTTAAGTATATTTTTACCCGGCATTCAAACAAATGGCGTGGTCAATGCTGTCACACAGGTAATGGGTGAGGGAACTACGCTAAACATCTTAGGCACAGACGTCAGTAGCATGAGGCTTGGGGCAATAGCGCTTATCCTCATTGTCTTTGGTGTCATCATCTTTGGTGGTATAAAGCGTATTGCAACGTTTACCGAAATTGTCGTACCGTTTATGGCAATCGGCTATATTGTCTTAGCCTTAATAATTATGCTCATCAATTTTGAGCTGATTCCGCAAGTATTTGGGCTAATCGTCGGTGATGCTTTTACCGCGCAGGCAGGACTGGGAGCCGCCCTCGGTTGGGGTGTCAAACGTGGCGTCTATTCAAGTGAAGCCGGTCAAGGCACGACCCCTCATGCTGCTGCTGCCGCTGAGGTCGATCATCCAGCGCAGCAAGGATTGGTACAATCATTTTCTGTCTATATCGATACCTTATTGGTTTGCTCAGCAACGGCTTTTATGATTTTGACGATGGGGACCTATAACATTCAAGGAACGTTACCTGAGGGTCAATACCTTGTACAAAACGTCGTGGCAGGTACTGAAATCAATTCTCCTGCTTTTACGCAGCTGGCAATGGAGTCGGTCTATGGCGCATTTGGTGATACATTTATTGCTGTTGCCGTCTTCTTTTTTGCTTTTACTACCATTTTAGCCAATTATTATATTGCTGAAGTCAATGTCGCCTATCTGACACGCTCTATTAGTCCTAGGGTCAATAGAATAGGGTTATTGTTGGTTAAAGTATTGACGATGTCGATGATTGCTTATGGCGGACTCAATTCGGCAGGCTATATCTGGGCGGTTGGCGATATTGGTGTCGGTCTGATTGCATGGTTAAATATCGTTGGTATCTTGCTGATCTTTTTTATGGCACGTCCTGCGTTCAAAGCGCTCAAAGACTATGAAAACCAGCGTAAAGCAGGGGTGTCTCGCTATACATTTGATCCTAACAAACTGGGTATTAAAAACGCTCTGTACTGGGAAGAGCGGCGCTCAAAAGAGCAATTAGATGCTAAAGATTAATTCATAAGCACACAACATCAATAGATACTATAGATAATAGATATTATAGATGGCAAAATTGTCAGGTAAATAAAATTGTCTTTCGTTTGTCTAGACAAGACAGGATACCATTAAGTTTAATATAAAGAGGCAGACAACTAGGGCAACCGTGTCTACCTCTTTATTTATTATGCTCGATTAGTTGTTTACTACTCAATTGCCATTTATTGTAAGCCCTCAGCATCTGTTTTATCGATATTTGTGTTCTCCGCAGAGTCAGTCATCATCTCATCGGTATTTGTGTTATCAGGCATGGTATTGTCCATCAGTTCGGATGGCTCCTCCGTGACACTTTCTTCTTTAGTCATCGCCGTTGACTCTACATTAGCAGTGGATTGATCTACTGCTACCGTATCATTCGCCTCTTCTGTCTCACTATTACAAGCGCTTATTCCTACGACTGTAGTGACAAGGGCTATTCCTAGTAAGCGCGTAATCCTTTTCGATTTTAGCAATATATGTCTCATTGTAGACTCCTTAAATAAGTGACGTCTGGTTTTCTTAACAGACTCATATCGTATTGATCTCAATACCAATCTAAACTCAAGTAACAGCTGTCAATAGGAGTGTTTTGTCTGTTTTTATTGACTATTTATTAAAATTGATAAACTTATTGGTTTTCTGAACCCCATATCCAAGGGTTGAAAGATATGAAGAACTTCCCTAAGGTGTACTGTTCTTGATAAAAATTGTTTGTTTATTTAGATAAGTCGTATCTATGCGTCAATAATAAATTCATTTAAGTAACTGTATTTAAATAAATAGAATTTAAGCAACTAGATTTTTTAATTATCTGCTTGAACTTTGTATAAATAGTGTGAATGGGCCTAAAAGAACAAGACACAAAAGTGTACATTCTATAAACATAAATCGATACTATAAAGAGTATGCTTAAAAATAATGACGATTGTCCATTAATAAGGATATATATATGAACAATAATTTAGTAGGTAGTGATCTAGCACGTGCAATGTTAAATCGCGGTGATAAGCAGGTATGGTGCGCGGTAAGTAACGATAGTGATGGACAAGCTCTGACTACTATCAATGAAGCTGACTATAGCTGTATCTATCCTATTGTTACTTATACAAATGACTATTTTGTTTGTAATAAGGGAAAACCATGGAAGTATGCAGTTCCTGTTCGTAGAGTTGAGCTTAGTCAAAATGAAATAGGATTTTGAACAATATTAATTCAATAATCGTAGCAACAATTACAAACAGCCGTTCGAACCAAGGAAAGGACCGTTTATACAATTATAAATAGATAAAAGAAACAATAGCTTATAACATTCTATTTCATCATATTTACGATGTTTTTGCAATTATATAGCATTATTACAAAATCATTCTAAATGCAATTAAAGACGCTTGTTTATTAAAATATTAAACGACACGAAGTATTTTAATATTTAATAGACTGTAATTAGGAGGAATTAGAATGTATAAAGAATTAACTGGTAGTGAACTAACACGTGCGATGTTGGATCGCGGTGACACACAAATATGGTGTGCAGTAAGTGATAACAGTGACGAAGAAGCTATGTCAGATCAAGTCGACAACGACTTTACAGCTCGCATTATATCTTTTGATGACAATGGTTTTTATTGTACGGCTGGTATGGCATGGTCATTCGCGGTACCTATCAAGATTAGTCCACTAACACAGGATGAGGCAGGGTTTTAAGTCTCTTATATCTTCATTAACCAATCAGGGAGTGATGGTTAATAAGTTTAATCATTGTAGCAAATCGAACCGCTATACAATGATATGCAAATTTATCAAAACTCTGAGAGTTTTTTTTGTATTGAATCGATGACATCCAGCTGCATTCTGTCATAATCCCCAATCCAAACCTCTTCTCCGTCTTCTGTCACTTCTTTAAGAGACTTAAAACGGTTTATCAGATCTCGTTGAAGATTACTTAATGAAGTATGTATCAAAGATATTTCATGATCAGTAAGTGAGATGTCATGTACCTTTTTTTCCATTGCCATACATCCTTTTTTATCGTGTATATTCATAAGGACGAATATACACGATAATGTCAAAAATGCAAACTATAGTTTATTAATAATTAGGTTGTCAACAATATTTGTGACGATTATTCAAAGTAACGCAAGAGATAAACCGCCTCTTTTAAACCTCTGTATAAGCAGTAGTACCGCTTATATTGAAAAATTATTATAAAAACGTTTCAGTCATATAATTGGATAATAGTCAGGTCGTATGACCATGAGCTTTATCTGTTTGATTCATTCTTAAAGAAGGTAGAGCAGTTGGTATAGATAAGTAAGCGATTGATGATATTGGTTTTTACTTGGTCATGGTTCAGGTAAAGTTATAACGAACATTGATCAATCAATTATGTTTTAAGTAAGTAGGATAAGCGATGAATCAATTGAGCCGACCAAAAATATTGCACCATAGGCCTAACTGGTTTGTTCCTTTGATTTGCCTGTTGGCTGGCGGTGTATTAATTGGGGTGTCTACCAATTTAGCAAAATACGCGGGTGAGCTTAAGCTGGCGCCGTTGGCTTTTTTATTTTGGTCGATCACAGGGGCGGCAATTATTTTATTCATCATCGCCTTGGTAAGAGATGAGTTGCCGCCTTTAAACAAACGCAGCTTTGAATATTATCTGGTGGCAGCGCTGGTGAGCGTTGCAGGTTCCAATCTCATATTTTTTTCAGCCGTGCCACAAGTTGGTGCAGGTTTTGTCGCCTTGATTATCGCTCTACCGCCGCTCCTTACTTATCTTGGTGCCATACTACTGCGAATAGAGCGCTTTAACGCGCTTCGTGCGGTTGGTGTCGTGGCAGCTCTTTTGGGTGTGGGCGTGTTGGCAGCACGCAAGTTCTCTACCCCAGATGCCAGTGTGTTTTGGATTTTATTGGCACTTTGTGGTCCTGTTTTGCTCGCTATTGGCAATCTATACCGTACTTTACGCTGGCCAAATAACGCCTCTCCTAGCTCGCTTGCCCCCGGCATGCTGATTGCCGCTGCAATACTGCTGGGTATCGTCAGTATGTTGCCTAGCTTTTCAATCGCGGTGCCGCTGACAGAGTCTAAGTCGCTTTGGTTAATCGCTATACAGGCATTGATTTTTGCTGGTCAATTTTTACTACTGTTTTTACTACAAAAAACAGGCGGACCCGTTTTATTGAGCTTGTTAGGCGCAGTAGGGGCGATCGTTGGTGTCCCTGTGGCTATCTTTTTACAAAGTGAAGCGCCGCCTGAAGGGTTGTTATTGGGCGCCTTTTTAATCGGTATTGGCGTCGCGCTTGTCACCTGGGGCGGTGTAAAAATAGCAAAGGTATCGATAGAGGAGATTTAAAGGTGTGGATTTAAAAATTTGTTATGATGATTGAGAAAAAGACTGTTTAATAAAGAACAGACAGGGAAATAACAACCAAACTCAAGGAAGATATATGTCTGCAACCAAAGAAGAAATCGTCGCGTTTATAACATCGGAGTTTCCTCAGACCAAATGTATCATCGAAGCCGTAGATGATAGCGGTGCGACTTTAGCCCATGATATTGGCATAGACGAGCTGCGCCCAGGTGGTACGGTCTCTGGGCCAGTATTAATGAGTATCGCTGATGTCGCCATCTATGTGGCGATACTGGGTAAAATAGGCATCGTCCCGTTGACCGTGACGACGAGCCTTACCATCAACTTTTTGCGTAAACCCTCTGCCCAAGCACGTATCATTGCTAAGTGTACGCTGATAAAAGTAGGGCGCACGCTCATAGTGGGCGAGGTCGCTTTATATTCAGAAGGCTCAAGCGACATGGTGGCTCATGTCGTTGGCACATATTCTGTACCGCCGCAGCTCAACTAAATGACGAGTGTGAGCTGCGCGAGGTAACAGATAGGGCTCTACTGATCATGTATTTTTGGCTCGCTACATCACCTAGAGACAGGGTATCTTGTAGAGGTCAGCTCACTTTTCTCATAAGTATTTATTAATAAATATCTAGTAATCAGTATCTAATAAATAGTCCACAGTCAATCGTTTACCAGCAGCTTTCTATAAGCAATTGTCTATGGACTATTTTTATAGATAAACTACTGACTAACCAGTGTCACCGTCTTAGTCGCATTTGCAGACGGCTGATTTAGTACCACCTTGCTAGCTAAAATATCCCCTTGGGAATTGATTTTATAACATTCTGCTGCTCCGTCTTCAGTGCTAGTAGTCAGCAATAGGTTTTCTGAAGTAGTGATACACAGCCATGCTGTATTATTGGTCTCTTGCGTCAGTGACCAGTCTTGCTCATACTTACCTGTTTTTTTACGCATACTGCTGTCGGCATAGACGGTTTCAGTGATAAATTTGCTTGAGTCGCCGACTGTTGCCAAAGCGATGTTTGATGCGCCCGTGAAGCAGTACATGATGTTTGCTGACTTTGAGCAAGCCGTCAAAGACCGTGATGTCGCTGGCATGCCGAATGACTTTATCGATGATAACGGCAAATTAAACAAACATGCGCAGGCATATTTTGGTCTGTTTAAGCATTTATTTGACGCTGCTGGTGACAATGATCACTTAGCGGATACAGAGCTGGATAATGACAAGCTGGTCGCTTACGCCTTTGAGATTGATGACGTGGTAAAAACCAATGTGGCAGAATACTCACTCAATCCGAGTGAAATTGAAAACGCCATCAATCGACACTTACTGCCCATGCTGTTTGCTGACTTGGGTATTGATAAAGCGCAACAGCTGATTGAAGAGGTGTTAAAAATTACCCGGCTTGGGCTATCGAGAGAAGCAAAAAGCACGAAAGAGACAAGTAGCCCACGAGCAGCAAGAGGGTAGTAAGCAATGACTGAGAATGGCGATTTTTATTATGGTGACAATAAAATCCATTATGAAGTAGTGCGTAAAGACGCAAAAAGTAAACCTCGTAAAGTTGTTATTAAAGTACATCCAGATTCGCGCGTGGTCGCCACAGCACCTAGCGATGCGTCAGATGAGAGGATACATGACGCCATAATGAAGCGTGCGCGTTGGATATGGCAGAGCCTACAGGACTTTGCCAAGCAACAAGATCATGTGTTGCCCAAGCGTTATGTCAGCGGTGAGACTCAGTTTTATCTGGGTCGTCGTTATGTGTTAAAAGTGCTTAATAACGCTGAAAATGCCCCTAGTGTGAAGCTCAGTCGCGGTAAGCTCAATGTGATATTACGCCAAAGTGCTAATGAATTCGACGCGGATAAACGAGCGATTAAGGTAAAAAGGCTACTTGATCATTGGTATCAAGATAAAGCCAAACTTGTCTTTACAGAGCGCCTAGAGGCGGTGCTGCCTAAAGCCTCATGGGTCACAAGCATGCCATCATTTAGACTCATGACCATGAAAAAACAGTGGGGTAGTTGCTCTACTAAGGGCAACTTAATACTCAATCCGCATTTGATAAAAGCGCCCAAAGAGTGCATTGATTATGTGATACTACATGAGCTGTGTCATATCAGCGAGCACAATCATAGCGAACGCTTTTGGCGACTACTCACGCAAATAATGCCAAACTGGAGGGAGGTAAAGGCTCGGCTTGATGGGATGGCGGAGTTGTATTTGAATGAGTGAACCTGCCAGCGATATACGCAAATCGACGCCTGTCTGTGCTGACTGCGTTACGCTTGTGCTACCGAATAGTTTCAAGTTTTATACTCGTTTGCTATAAAATGACGTCGCTACAGCTAAAATTACTTTTTTGCTAACCTAAAAACTATCGATCGACACGCCGCTGCCATAAATGTTATGGCGGCTGAGTGTTTTTATTTTTAAAAAACATAAGGACACACAGGTGCGCAAAGTATCTGTGTGTTTTTTAGCGTTAAAGGCACACTTGGAGCAGTTATGATTAGAGTTATACTCGCCATCCTGATTCTCATACTTGGGGTGGCACTTGCCATCGGCGGCATATGGCTGATTAGCCTTGGCGGCAGTTGGGGCTATGTGATTCTCTCCATTCCCATGATAATATCCGCGATTTTGTTATTGCGTCGGCAGCGTTCTGCTTTGGTCGCTTATGCCATTGTGATTATAATCAGCTTGATTTGGGCACTATGGGAAGTTGGGTTTGATTGGTGGGCGATGGCGCCGCGCGAGGGGCTGATTGTGCTGCTTGGCATCATTATGCTACTGCCGCCTGTGGTGCGCAGCCTAGAGTCAAAGCGCGCCGGCCCCGGTCAGTACTCGATTGAAAGTAAGTCGCTCATGGGCGTGATGGTCGTTGGGGTGGTCATCGCGGTCATCTCTTTTGTCTCAAAACCGCACGAGATTGACGGCGACTTGGCAGCCGAGCGTATGGCGTCAGGCCCTGCACCAGCAGATGATGTTGAGCCGGGTGAGTGGGCCGCTTATGGGCGCACGTCTGCCGGACAGCGCTACTCGCCGCTTGATCAGATCAATACGGACAATGTCGGTAAATTAGAGAAAGTGTGGGAATATCATGCTGGCGATGACATCCATCCGGACTTGCCGGGGAGCGCGCTTGAGTCTACGCCGCTCATTGTCAACGATACGATGTATGTGTGTACCCCAAAAAGTGAAGTCATCGCGCTTGATCCGGTCACAGGCGATGAGCGCTGGCGCTTTGATCCCAAACTATTAGACTTGCCCTCAGGGCTTGCGTCTTATACCACGTGCCGCGGTGTCAGTTATGATGATGGTAGCAATATATCCGTAATTGCAGCGAGTGCGCCACTGGCAAGCGCTGATGAGGCGGATGCGCTGCTTGAGGCCAGCCGTGCGAGCGCCACGCAAAAAGCAGCAGGCGTGGCTCAAAACATTTTGGTCGATAGAGCCAAACCTAACGACCCCAATCCTCTGGTACCTGGTAATACGACGAGCGTTAACGCCTCTATTCGTCAAGATTGCCGTCAGCGCGTTTTTATCACCACACGTGACGCGCGCTTGATTGCATTAAGCGCTGAGACGGGCGTTATTTGCCCCGGGTTTGGCGGTGATGATGGTACGGTCAATCTGTGGCAAGGGATGCCTAATATCTCCCCTGGCGCTTATTATAGTACCTCGCCCGGCCTTATCGCCGATGATGTGATCGTCGTTGGCGGCGCTATCAATGACAACGTGTCTACCACCTTGCCATCAGGCGTGGTTCGCGCTTTTGATCTGGCGACAGGGGATCTGGTGTGGAACTTTGATGCCGCAAACCCAACAGCGACCGCGCCCATTGCTGATGGCGAAACCTATACCGAAAACGCGCCGAACAGCTGGAGCGTGTCAAGCTATGATGCAGACCTGGGTCTGGTCTATGTGCCCTTTGGTGTCGGCTCGCCTGATCAATATGGCGTGGGCCGCTCAGAGGCTGAAGAGGAGTACTCAACCTCCATTACCGCGCTTGACGTCGCAACGGGTGAGCCGCGCTGGACCTTCCAAACGGTGCATCATGACTTATGGGATTACGATGTGCCGGCTCAGCCAAGCTTGATTGACTTGACCATTGAGGGCAAAAAAGTGCCCGCACTGGTGCAGCCCACCAAGCAAGGCGAAGTGTTTGTGCTTAACCGCGCCACAGGGGATCCTGTGCTGCCAGTCGAGGAGGTCGCGGTACCACAAAGCGGCGGTATCGAGGGCGAGCCGTTATCACCCACGCAGCCGGTCTCAAAAATCTCTTTTGCACCCAAAGAAGTCACCGGCGCGCAGATGTGGGGCATGACGCCAGTCGATCAGATGCTGTGCCGTATTGACCTGGCCAAATTGAACTACGAAGGCCGCTTCACCCCGCCAAGCGAGAATGGTACGCTCACGCATCCCGGCAGCTTTGGGGTCTTAAACTGGGGCGCGGTCGCCGTTGACCCTGCGCGCCAAATGCTGTTTTCCATGCCGGTGTATTTAGGATTTACCGCGCAATTGGTCGAGCGTCCTGACAGCCTAGAAAAAGTCGTCTCACGCCCAGGCGATGATGTGCCGATAGGCAATGAAAACTTCGGCGCACCGTATGGCTCCATCGTTAAGCCCTTTATGTCACGCGTTGGACTGCCATGCCAGCAGCCGCCTTGGGGCTACGTGCAGGGTGTTGACTTGACCAACGGCGAGACCGTCTACCGCCGTGTCAACGGCACCGTGCGCGACATGGCGCCTGTGCCGCTACCCTTTAAGACCGGCGTACCTGGTATTGGTGGCCCTATCGTCACCGCAGGCGGCGTTGCTTTCTTGTCCGGCACGGTTGATTATTATGTGCGCGGTTATGATTTGGCCAATGGCAATGAGATCTGGCGCGCGCGTCTGCCAGCGGGTGGTCAGTCCACACCAGCCACTTATCTAGGTCGTGATGGTCGTCAATACTTAGTCGTCGTGGCAGGTGGTCATCGCTATACCGGCACTAAAACTGGCGATTCGGTTATCGCTTATGCGCTACCTGAAGGCGCGACTGCTACCCAGTAGTCGTCGCTATTTGATAGCATAAAAAAGCGGGCATCTACTGATGCCCGCTTTTTTATGCTATCAAATTAAATATAAAAGAATAAAGTAAGTTTGAAAATCAAAGACGCTTTACCCTCACTGCCAAATCTTATCCAACACCCGAAACCAATTTTTAGCCATGATTTTCTCAATAAGGGTATCTGAAAAATGACGCTGCTGCATTCGCTCAATGAGCTTGTCGATATCACTGACACCCGCTAGATCATCAGGCAATAGGCACCCATCAAAGTCCGAGCCAAACCCCACGTGATTGTCCCCCAAATGCTCAACCAAATAAGCAAGATGTTCGACGATCACATCAAGCGAGGTGTGCGTATCGCGCTTGCCATCGCTACGCAAAAACGCCACATCGAAATTGACCCCAACCATACCATTACTCTCTTTAATAGCGCGCAGTTGCTCATCGGTTAAGTTCCTTGCCTGCGCACACAACGCGTGGGTATTGGAATGGGTCGCGACTATAGGCTGATCAATAATCTTGGCAGTGTCCCAAAACGCGCGCTCATTCATGTGCGAGACATCAATGACCATCCGCTTTTTGGCACATTTTTCTATGAAGTCTTTACCGTCGTTGGTAAGTCCCGTACCCGTATCAGGAGAGTGCGGAAAGGGCACGTTTAAGCCATCGCCAAATTTGGTTTTTCGGTTCCAAAGCAGGCCAATACTTCTAAGCCCCGCCTCATAAAACTCGTCCAATAAATCAGGGTCAATAGCAAAGGCTTCTGCGCCCTCTAAATGCAGGACGATGGCGAATTGTTGGTTTTGGATACAGGTTTGAATTTGCGCAAGTGTGGTACAAATTTTGATTTGACCATTCGAGCGCTCTTGTAGCTGCTGGGCGAGCTGTAATTGCGCACGGCAAATATCAATGATTTGCTGCGGCGTAAAATCGGCGCCTGAATCTAAGCTTGAGGCGTTGGCTAACTTATCCGGATGGTTACTTTTCACATAATTAAACGGCGGCAAAAATATTGAGAACAATCCACCCATCCATTCTGCTTGACGGCAGCGCGGTAAATCCAAGTGCCCAGGGAGCGTGCCATAAATAAAATCATGAACGGGATCATCGGCATTGCTCAGCCATAGGCGGGTCAATAAATCGTTATGCCCATCAAAAATATGTCCATCAAAAATCATAGGTAAACCATTACTCAATTAGCGTGCGCGTGGGAATCAATTGCTTATCATTAGACGATTTTTCGTTTAGCAGCTTTTCGTTTGCCAGCTTAGAGTTCTTTGGATTTCTAAATAACAAATCGTCAAACGGAGTCGGTGCGTGACTGTTTGCGCGCGCTTCTTTAATCAGATGATGGTATGGCGATTTGCCACACACCGGATCGGCGTTGTTAGCATCACCTGTCAGCATAAAGGCTTGACAGCGACAGCCACCATAATCGCGCGCTTTGTCTTCGCAGTTCTGGCACATATCCGGCATCCAAGCGTCACCGCGAAACTCATTAAAGCTTGGCGAGTCATACCAAATATGGGACAGCTTAGTATCGCGCACGTTTGGAAACGTTAGCGGCAACTGGCGCGCAGCGTGGCAAGGCAGCGCGGTACCATCGGGGGCGACGGTCAAAAATATTTTGCCCCAACCATCCATACACGCCTTTGGGCGCTCTTCATAATAATCAGGAACCACAAAGATCAGTTTGCACTTAATGTTTTGCGCTTCGATTTTTTGCCGATACTCATTGGTGATGCGCTCAGCTCTCACTAACTGCGCTTGGGTAGGCAGTAACCCTTGCATGTTTTCAAACGCCCAACCATAAAACTGACAAATGGCAAGCTCGACCGTATCTGCGCCAAGCTCCAAACACAGCTCAATAATCTGATCAATCTGATCGATGTTTTGCCGGTGAATGACAAAGTTGAGCACCATCGGATAGTCGTACGCTTTGACCAGTTGCGCCATCTCATACTTTTGTGCAAACGCCTTTTTTGATCCTGCCAAGGCGTTATTGACCACAGGGTCGCTCGCTTGAAAGCTGATTTGAATATGATCTAGACCGGCTTGTTTTAAGTTTGCAATTCGCGATTCATTTAGCCCCATGCCAGAGGTGATAAGGTTAGTATAAAATCCCTTGTCATGCGCATAAGCGACCAGCTCTTCTAAATCCTTACGAACGAGCGGCTCACCGCCAGAAAACCCCAGCTGCACCGCGCCCATCTGCCGCGCTTGATCAAACACGTCATACCATTCATCCGTGGTCAGCTCCTCTTGATACTGCGCATAATCCAGCGGGTTGGAGCAATACGGACATTGCAAGGGGCAGCGGTAGGTCAGCTCAGCGAGCAGCCACAGCGGTAGCCCAACGTCATGGGTCATAATAAATCAATCCAATGTTCACGCTGCGCGACCAGCATGTATTCGACAATGTCTTGTTTGATTTCAGGCACATTGCCAAACATAGCGCTCACCTTTTCGATAATATCACTGACGGACGCCTGACCATCGATTTGTTGACCGATGATGCTCGCACTCTCATTGAGCTTAATCATACCCTCAGGGTAGAGCAGCACATAAGCGTCTTGTGCCGGTTCAAACTGCAAGCGGTAGCCATGACGCCATGTCGGCACAAGCGATAAATCAAGATCGGGCATTAAGTTAGAAGTACTCATTTAAACAATCCTCTATGCCATACCTTATCTGTAGTCACACTCTGATAAGGCGCTTGATCATGGACATACGCTAGGCTCAGCGCATCCAAAATTGACCATAAAATATCAAGCTTAAACTGTAAAATCTCCAGCATGCGTGTCTGCTCTTCGACCGTGGTAAACGAGTCTAAGGTAATGGTGAGACCATGCTCGACATCACGGCGCGCTTGACTCAGACGCGAGCGAAAATAGGTATAGCCTTGCTCTTTTATCCATGGATAATGCTTGGGCCAAGACTCAAGGCGCGACTGGTGAATCTGCGGGGCAAACAGCTCGGTCAATGAGCTACTGGCCGCCTCACGCCACGTTGCCCGCCGTGCAAAATTAACATAAGCGTCCACCGCAAAGCGCACGCCGGGTAGCACTAATTCTTCAGACAGGATTTGCTCGCGGGTCAGTCCTACCGCCTCACCAAGTCCCAACCACGCCTCGCGACCCCCGCCATCAGGATAGACACCATCTTGGTCAATCATGCGCTGAATCCACTCTTGACGCACACGGTGATCGGGGCAATTTGCCATGATCGCCGCGTCCTTTAAGGGAATATTGATCTGATAATAAAAGCGATTGGCCACCCACGCTTGGATCTGCTGCTGGGTTGCGCGCCCTTCATGCATCATGATATGAAAGGGGTGGTAGATATGATAATACTGACCTTTAGCCAAGATCGCTTGCTCAAATTCTTTGGCGCTTAGGGCTGTTTTTTCTGGCATTGTTTTCACCTTATGATTGTTTTTAGTTTGGACTTGATTACAATTCAAGTTCCATACCATCAAATGCCACCTCAACCCCGTGCTGATCTAAAATAGCCGCTTGCTCGGAGTCGTCATCTAAGATGGGATTGGTGTTATTAATGTGGATCAATACCTTGCGGATGCCTGTGAGCTGGTCTAAATAATGTAGTGAGCCGTCCTCTCCGCTAATGTGCAAATGACCCATGTCTTGACCGGTCTTAGTGCCAACGCCGCAAGTTTGCATCTCATCATCAGTCCATAACGTGCCATCAATCATCACGCAATCAGACGCTTGCATAATCTGCATGATGCGCTCATCAATTTTGGCCAGTCCTGGCGCATAAAACAGCTGCTTTTGCGTACTTAAGTCTTTGACAATCAGGGCAATATTATCACCATCGTGTGGATCGTTGCGGTGCGGAGAGTAGGGAGGCGCTGAGCTTTTTATAATTAAAGGCGTCAATTCTAGATTATCAAAGCCTTTAATATGAAATCGCTGATTGGGGTCAATTTGATGGTGTTGTAGCCCGCCATTCCAGTGCGCTAGCATATTAAAAATAGGAAATCCGGTGGTGAGATCTTGATGCACCATATCGGTACACCACACATCAATCGGGCACCCTTCGCGCAGGGTCAACAGCCCCGTGGTGTGATCGAGCTGGCTGTCCATCAGCACCACCGCATTAATCCCCGTGTCTCTGAGACCGCGCGCGGGGTGCGCCGCCTTAAAGTCAAACAACTGCTGGCGAATATCGGGAGAGGCATTAAACAAAATCCAATCTGTACCATTTTCGGATATGGCAATCGAGGATTGAGTGCGCGTCTTAGCATTAATCGTACCTTGACGCACACCCTGGCAATTATGGCAATTACAATTCCACTGCGGAAATCCGCCACCTGCCGCTGAGCCCAAAACATGAATATACATAAGTTAATATCTCCAAAAAAACAAAAGCCCTAGTCATCTAGGGCTTTTAACAAATCGAGGTTTGACAAATTTTAACGCGCTTTAAAATACCTAGCGTGCTTCGAAATACATAGTAACTTCAAAACCAATGCGAATGTCTTGAAAAGCAGGTTTGGTCCATTTCATAACGGTACTCCGAGAGTGTTTTATTGGTTAATAGACAAAATTATTAATAGTAATTTTCAATGGTAGTATAATCTGACACTTGATGTCAAATCAGTAGAAACGCTTTTGAAAGATACAGTTACATAACCTGATGATTGCTACAATGAATGACAATTAAGCAATCAGTTTTAGCAATCAACAGACCAACACAAGCCACGGGATAGGTAGGTTATGTTCGGTCAGATTAGGAAAACGTTAGACATAAAAAAAACGCTAGATGCGTTATTTATACAGGATTACAAAGGTATATAAGAGTGTTTAAAAAAGCTAGGAAAATTGAGTAGCTGTTATAAACAGAATAAGATTGGCGGTGAAGGAGGAAGTCTAACTATATGTTTAAGTTATTGATATAGATGTATTTAATATACTGTAGCTAATTATTAGACCATCAAATAGACCAACAGCTTCACAGTATTGGAGGCAAGGCAAATAATGGGATTTTCTCTCGATTAATTGTATCAAGATATTTCCAATCAACTATTTAATTTCAAACATATATTATCACCAAAAAACCATTTCTAGTATATCTATTTTTCTACCTCATTGCTTAATACTATTTACTACCGCCTTAAGCAACCCAAGAGACCTTCTGACAAAGAAGCACGTCTAATTCTTACTGTGCATGCAAATAATGATATGTTTTTCTTATAAATATAAAGCGATAAAATCACCCTTGTCTACTAAATACTTCTCCAAACGTACCCTCTCATAATCTAGGCAATACCCTGTACAGCCTTGCTTGATAACTGAAGATAAGCCTATTGACAGAGTTATAAAGCCACCAATATCTAAAAATTATATATGAAATATAAAAATATTATATCAATACTATTTACACCACTAAATTTATATGAGACACTACTTGCATCAAATAATGATCGCAAGGAAATTCTTATGAAAGCTTCAACGCATTTAGTATCGAGGATGGGTCAACGGGCTATAGGTAAAGCCGAACTAGATATTGTTATGGCTTTTGGAGAAGTAAACGGGGATAAGGTCATTGTGAACAAGCGACGCGCAAAAGAACTACTCGTAGAATTCGAGTTTCTTCTGGCGTGTAAAAAGGAGAGAGTAAGATGAAACTAAGCTGTTATGAGAAAATAAGTTCTGGCGCAGATCTTGATGTTAAAGAGATTCAAGCGGCTATTAAGACACTGAAGAATATCTTAAAAAAAGGTGGAGTCGTCGTCGTTTCTGAAAATGACACATTGATTACTACCTATAACTTAGACAGCTATGATCGAAGACTTGCTTTTAAATAGCATGTCTTTCAACACTAAAAATTAAAGGTAATTTCATCTTATGCAAAAATATAAAACTAAAGAGCTGGTCATAAGCTTATATGATCTAATGCATCAATATGGTATTAGAAGACACAATGAAAACGAAATCGCACTGAAGCTAGCGGCTATTTTAGTGTTATCAAAAGAAAGCAAGCTTCCGAAGGGTTTAAAGCTAAGTCAAAGTTTAGCGGAGTATAAAAACGAGTGGCTAGCGCTTGTGGAGGCTCTCAAAGCAAGTGAGGATAGCCAGATACAGCGGGTTTTCTCACACGATAATGCTCTAGAGGATCTGCCATTACCATTTCTTCATAGCGCAATAAATACGTTGTTGAAGTATGAAGACATCACTCTAGAAAGCCCAGCAGTTGATTCAATCAGAACAATAATTTCAAACTTCACCTTATCGACTAGTGAGGGTTTTACAGACTTTAGCGTATATATGCTAGCAAATGCATTATTAGGTGACACAAATGGTAAGACGACCTATCTCATGTCACCAGCTTCACTTCCTCTAGTTACTATAATTAGCGAAGAGTCTGAAAACGTTTATTATGAGACAATCAATCAGTCAGGAATGATAGCAGATGCTTTATCATTGATGAGCGAAAATGAGTTTGAGGTAACGTATTCTGATGCATTAGATAAACCTAGTTATACAAAGTCCAAGAACGAATTAGAGACTTTCGATTATGGTATCAGCTTCTCGCCAATGGGCGTAACAGTACCAAAGCATATCTCTGATAATATTGATACTTACGATCGATTTATCATACCAACTAAGAAAGTAGAATCAGCTAATATCTTACATTTGCTTAAACAATGCCGTGAAACCGTCATTGTCTCAGTAACTGAAGGGTTTTTATATTCCACTATGGAAAAAGACTTAAGAGAGCATTTAGTTGCTAACGGTATGCTCAAAGCAGTCATATCTTTACCGTCAGGGATCTGGACAGGAACTGCTGTAAAGACATCGTTATTAATCATTGAGCCAAATGGTCATAACCAATCGGTAAGATTTATAGATGTAACTGGTGAAGCGTTCATTAAAAAGACAACCAAGCGATTACTTAGCTTAAGAAATATTGATACTATTTTAGAGTACTTAGCATCTAATGAGCAATTAGCTTGCGCAACTACAGTGTCAGTCTCGACTCTCAAAGAGCAAGAATATCGTCTAGATGTTGGGCGTTACCTGTTAGATCCAGAGGAAAAGACGGTCAATAAAATCCTTGAAGAGGCACAGACTGTCACCCTTGATAGTATCGTTCGTTTCGAGCGTGGCTTGCCTGTCAAGCCAGACGAAGGTGACTATACTGTCTTAGAAGTGGGCGCTAGTGAACTAAACGACATTGGTGATATCTCTACACCAACTAGAAAGGCTTACATATCAGAGTCAGAGCGTGCGAAGAACCAATCAGGTTTTTTACAGCCAAACGATATTATTTTTATTCTAAAAGGTTCTGCTGGTAAGCTTGGTATCGTTCCCGAAGATGTACCAATAACAGGTGATGGATGTTGGATGGTGAACAGATCAGCGATAGTGATAAGGCCAATCTCTGATAAAGTAAACCCAAAAGTTTTATATGCTTATCTAAAATCGCATATTGGGCAGACTCAAATTGCTAGCCTGATTAAAGGTGCTACTATACCCAATATATCACTGAAAGAGCTCAAGCAGATACCTGTTATAGTACCGTCTGATGATGAGCAAGAACAGGCAATTGAATGTGTAGATAAGAGCCGAGAGACTCAGCAAGCCATCCAAAAACTAGTATTAGAACAGCAAGCACGACAAGATCAGCTCTGGAAGCTCTAAACTTCAAATCATACTGTCCAAGCTAGTGCGATAGAAGGTATGCTGATGTGGTTTTAACTTTCATGATCAGCTTACCTTTTACAGTGCAACATAGAAGCAGTAATCATTCAAATATAGATTAGGAAAACAACCGTTCATGGATATTTCAATCAAACAGCTCGAAAGCGACCTATGGGGCGCAGCTGATAATTTGCGTGCGAATTCAACGCTTACTGCCGCTGAATATAAAGACCCTATATTAGGCTTGGTGTTTTTACGATTTGTACAAAACCGCTATGAAGATGCCAAGATCAGTATTGAAGAGTCGTTACCTATCAACCCTCGTACTGGTCAAAAGCGTGAGGTAACCAAAGATGATTTTGTTGCCGCAGGGTCTATTTTGCTGCCTGAAAAAGCAAAATATGATTACCTTGCAGCGTTGCCTGAAAGTGAGAATATCGCTGAAGCCATCAACAATGCGATGAAGCTCATCGAACAAGAATACCCTTCTTTAGTAGGTATACTGCCAAAAAACTATCAAGCATTTGATAGTAAGTTATTGCGTGACCTTGTTCGTGTGTTCAATAAAGACGCAGTAAGAAAAGCTAAAGGAGACGTTTTTGGTCGTATTTATGAGTTCTTCTTGATGAAGTTCTCCATGCAAGGCGCGGGCGCACAAGAAGGTGGTGAGTTCTTCACACCGCCATCACTGGTTAATCTAATCGTTAACTTTATACAGCCAGACCATGGTGTCGTTCATGATCCAGCTTGTGGCTCTGGTGGTATGTTCGTACAGACGGCTCACTTTATTCGAGATCATAACCCAGATAAAAGCGTCAATAAAGCCATCACGGTATACGGTACAGAGCTTAAGAATAATAATACTAAGCTAGCTAAGATGAACCTTGCTGTCCATGGCATTGAAGGCGCTATTATTGAGAGCAATAGTTTTTATACCAATCCGCATAACCTCACTGGTAAATGTGATTTTGTAATGGCAAACCCACCATTCAACGTGAGCGGTATCGATGGTAAGAATAAGTTTCTCACAGAAGATGCTCGCTTGCCGTTTGGTGCACCGTTGACTAAAGGCGGAACGATAGGTAACGGTAACTATTTATGGATTCAGTACTTTCACAGTTATCTGAATGAGTCAGGTCGGGCAGGCTTTGTTATGGCATCGTCAGCGACTGATGCAGGTCATGCTGAGAAGCTGATACGTCAAAAGCTAATAGAAACGGGCGACGTCGAGTGTATTGTCTCTATCGCCAACAATTTCTTTTATACCCGATCATTGCCATGTCATGTGTGGTTCTTTAATAAAGATAAGAAGGCGGAAAATAAAGACAAAATCTTGATGATTGATGCACGTAATACTTATCGTAAGGTCAGTAGCACGATTCAAGATTTTAGTGATGATCAATTAGAAGGCTTAACCGCGCTAATCAATGCTTTTCGAGGTGATGAGCTTGGCGTGAGTAAAGATAATAAGTGGTTTGCTGAACATTTCCCTGATGGCGCATATGCTGATATTGAAGGGCTATGCAAGGTAGTGGATCTGGATGATTTAAAAGAGCAAGACTATAGCTTAACGCCAGGGCGCTATGTGGGCGTAAATATCGATATCGATATGGACTTTGATTATAAAGGGCGTATGACTGAGATCCGCTCAGAGCTTAGTAGTCTGAATGAAGAAGCAGTTGAGCTTATGAAAAAGATTCAAGGGGTTGAGCTGTGAGAGATGGTTGGACACAATATAAAATGGGTGAATTAGTTTCCTTGAAACAAGGGTTTGCGCTGAATAAAAAAAGCGATCACCATATTTCAGAAGTAAAAACAGCATATCCTTTATTAAAAATTTCTGATTTGCTAAATAATATAGAATCACTATATGTAAAAGATACAATTCCCAAGCAATTTTTAGTAAAACCAAGTGAAATAATCTATAGTCGTACAGGACAGGTAGGCTATGCTTTCATGGGTAGACGTGGTGTTATCTATAATAATTGTTTTAAGGTCACACCTAACAATTTAATTGATAATACTTTTTTACTGCATTTGCTTAACTCTCAGCCAGTTAGAGAGCTTGCAAGAGTTTTGGCTACAGGCACTGCCCAACCTGATTTGAATCATGGTGCGTTTAAAAGTATTAAGGTAACCATTCCACCACTACCAACTCAAAAGAAGATTGCCAATATCTTATCCGCCTATGATGACTTAATCGAAAATAATATAAAACGTATTGAGCTATTAGAAGAGCAAGCACAGCTCATCTATGAAGAATGGTTTGTGCGTATGAGATTTCCTAATTATGAAAATACAAAAATTGATGCAGAGACAGGTTTGCCTGAGGGTTGGGAGCATAGAACGTTTGCAGATATAGTAGATATAAACCCTAAAACATCTATTAAAAAAGGTGTAGTTGCTCCTTTTATTCCTATGGGCTCTATTTCAACTTCCTCTATGATTATAGACCCGATAGAAGAAAGAGCTGTATCTGGTGGTACAAAGTTTAAAAATGGAGATACTCTTTTTGCAAGAATAACACCTTGTTTGGAGAATGGTAAAACTGGGTTTGTACAGTTTATGAAAGACAACGACTCTATAGCCACAGGTTCAACAGAATTTATCGTTTTAAGAGAAACGAGTAGCTGTGGAAAATACTTTATCTATTGTACTTCGAGAGAAGAAGGATTTCGTGAGAATGCTATAAAAAGTATGGTTGGTTCAGATGGTAGACAACGAGTTAATACAGATTGCTTTGAAAAATATATGGTTAATTTCGCTCCAAACGAAGTCAGGTTAAAGTTTGAAAAATTGTGTGAACCTATGTTTAGGTCAATTCAAATATTTATAGAACAAAATAATAAGCTTAGAGAAGCTCGAGATATCCTCTTGCCACGTTTAATGATGGGTATTATTGAAGTATAAAAATAAGAATAACTATAACTTACAGGTGTAATCATGAGCTACGAATATTCAGAAGATGGCATGGTTGAGGAAGCGACCAAAGACGTATTGATTGAGCTTGGCTGGCAAGTCGTTACAGCTTGGCATAACGAAACCTTTGGTAAAGATGGTCTACTCGGCAGAGAAGACAAGTCAGAGGTTATTCTCACTCGTGAGTTACACCATGCTTTAGTTACCCTAAATCCTGATCTACCAGACACTGCTTATGAGCAAGCCATTGATACTATTATCCAAAAGTCGGCTGATAAAACTCTAGGTAGGATCAATCAAGAAAAGTATAAGCTGCTCAAAGATGGCGTCCCCGTTAAGTTCACTAATAGCGATAATGAGCTTGAAGAGCGTCATCTAAAAGTCTTTGATTATAATGACTATACCAATAATAGCTTTTTAGCAGTCAGGCAATTAGAGGTCATAGGCGATCTTTATAACCGTCGTCCTGACATGGTGGGTTTCGTCAATGGTATTCCATTGGTGTTCTTTGAGCTAAAAGCCCATCATAAAGATTTACGTCACGCTTATGATGATAACTTTACTGATTATAAAGACACCATTCCTACTATTTTTCATTGTAATGGCTTTGTCATTCTAAGCAATGGTATAGATACCAAAGTCGGTACGATAACCAGTCCTTATAAGTACTTCCTTGATTGGAAGCGTATAGAAGAAAACGCAGAAGGTGTAGTTAGCCTAGATACCATGATTCGTGGTACATGCGATCCCAAGCGCCTAATGGATATTTTTGAGAACTTTTTATTGTTTGATACCTCATACGGTGAGGTTGTCAAAATAATGGCAAAAAACCATCAATATATTGGCGTTAATAAAGTTATCGATCAAGTAGATGACATTGAAGACTTACAAGGCAAGCTTGGCGTGTTTTGGCATACCCAAGGTAGCGGTAAGTCTTATTCGATGGTTTTTTTATGCGAAAAAATCCATCGGACGATGGGCGGCTCTTATACCTTCCTGTTAGTAGTCGATAGAAGTGAGCTGGAAAGTCAGCTTTATGACACGTTCTCAGGTGTTGGCGTAGTAAACGAAAAGCATCTAATTGCAGGTAACAAATCTGGTATAACGGGACGCGAGCACTTGCGTGAGCTGTTATCAGAAAACCATCGCTATATATTTACCTTGATTCATAAGTTTTCTATAGACCCCAAGAAAGAGAGCGAATATCCACTCATTACCAATCGAAAAAATGTCATCGTTATCTCAGATGAAGCCCACCGTACACAAGGTGGCATCTACGCGCGTAACATGCGTTTTTATGGCTTACCTAATGCTTCATACCTAGGCTTTACAGGTACGCCTATTATCAAGGATGAAGAAGAGCTTACCAAAAATATATTTGGTGATTACGTATCCGTTTATGACTTTAAACGTGCGGTTGAAGATGGGGCGACGCTACCACTACATTATCTAAATAAAGGCGAGCTACTCGAGATTGATAACCCAGAGCTCGATGAAAAGATGGCTGAAGCGCTAGAAGACGAGAACTTAGATGAGGAGCAAAGACAAAAGCTCATCTATAAATTCAGTAAAAATTACCCCATATTAACCGCACAGTCACGACTGGAGACCATTGCTAAAGACTTGGTATGGCACTTTAATGAGCGTGGCTATCAGGGTAAAGGCATGCTAGTGACTCTTGATAAGCCGACTGCGGTTCGTATGTATGATCTGATCAAAAGCTATTGGGATGAATATCTGGTCGAGCTGAAAAAACGTATCGATGACGCTGAGGATCTGCAAGAAGCTCAAGAGCTACGCCGCAAATACAAAAGAGTTGCTGAAACTGAGGTTTGCGTTGTAGTCAGTGGTGAGCAAAATGAAGTTGATAAGTTTAAAAAACTGGGACTAGATATCGCGACCCATCGTAAAAAAATGGTAGAGCGTGACCTAGAAAAAGAATTTAAAGATCCTGATAATCCGTTCCGTCTCGCGATTGTCTGTGCCATGTGGATCACAGGGTTTGATGCTCAGTCTGTCTCTACCGTATACCTAGACAAGCCAATCAAAGGTCATACTTTGATGCAGACCATAGCTAGGGCGAACCGTGTATATGATGATGAAAAAGAAAATGGCTTAATTGTTGATTATGGCAATGTCTACGAGCAGCTAGAAAAAGCATATTCTGTATATGGTGAAGGTGGCAATACTGGTGGCGGAGGCAAGGGAGAGGGCACTGGTAGCCCAATAGAAGATCTATCTGAACTAGAAGAAGAGCTCAGAGCTGCTATTGAAGAGACGACAAAGCATCTTCACTCACTAGGCTTTGATCTTGAGTCTCTCAAGAATGCTAATCCAATGATGAGGATAAGCAAAATACAAGAAGCTGAAAACTGCGTGTGTTTAAACGAGGATACTCGCGCTACCTTCGAGGTTATGGCGAGGAATGTTTTTAGAAAATACAAAGCTCTTTTTCCTGAACCGCAAGCCAAAGCTCATACCAAAGACCATAACGCAATTGACGCTATTTATAAGCGTCTCAATAAAAGTGTCAAATCTGCTGATATCACCGAAGTCATGCAAAAGCTACAAATATTGGTGAGTGATAGTATCAGTGTCAAACAAAGTGATCATGTAGACGGTATCTATATTGACCTAAGCAATTTAGATTTTAATAAATTAAAAGGTGCATTTGCTAAGTCTGAGCAAAAAAATACGATCACCTACACCCTGCAACAAATCATTGAGAATAAGCTAAAGCAAATGCTGAAGGAAAATCCTTCAAGGGTTAAGTTCTATGAGCGTTATAAAGAAATAATAGACGATTACAATGCAGGTAAATCTCTAGAAAATACGGTGAAGGTTTTTGATGACCTGAACGATTTCGTTAAAGACTTATCTGCTGAAGAGCAGAGAGCTGTAAAAGAAAACTTAGGTGATCAGGAAGTATTGGCAATTTTTGATCTACTGACTGAAGGTAAAGAGCTGAGCAAGAAAGACGTCAAAGAAGTGAAGAAAGTGGCTAAGAAGACACTAGACGTATTAAAGGCTGAAAAGTTAAGTATTGAGCGCTGGCGAGAAAGTCGTGAAGTAATAGCTCAGATTAAGATAGTCATTCATGACAATCTGCTATGGCTACCTCAAGAATCATATAGTGATGAAGAGGTGAATATAAAGGCTGTAGACGTTTATCAGCATATCTTCGCTAGCTATAGAGGCGGTAACGATAGTGTTTATGAGATGAGTGCTTAGATCGAAGCGAGTGTTTAGATATTTATGTTAACAAATTGATCTTAGAAGCTATCTTTAGAGATATAGATAGAGCCTTGATGTTAAATGATTTGTAGCCAAAAACTTTAAGTTGTTTAGCGATAAAAGTTACTAATTAACTTTTTATCGCTAAACAGCTCAGTGGCACGGTATTTTATATTGATTTTGCTACTTGCAAAATTTAGTTATTTATTAGGTTCTATATGCTTAAAAATCTGAAAAAACTTATAGGCTGTTCGAAGTGAGTAGATGGCAGTAATTAAAGTAGCACCAATAGAAATTAAAAATGCAGAGGATTGTCGAACTGTTACCATTAATGCTACAAGATAGATAGCGATACTGATGAAATACAGTAATGACAGCAACTTACTACTCATCAAAAGATTGTTATAGTGACCTGATTTCACCATATTTTTAATCAAACGCTTGTCTATTAAGCTTATAACAATTGCCATTAAAGTAAGAACAAACCCTAACATTGTACCAAACAGGGTGATTAAAGTTTTTAACACCTCGTTGATCATTATAGAAGATGTGTTAAGAATTTCATTGTACAAGAGAATACACAACGCAACTGAGATGATTAAGCTCAAAGCTAACCATTTTAATATCTCAGCATACTTGTTCAATTTCATCTAGCTTCCCTAGATAAGCAGTCACGATCTTATCGTATATATTACTCGGTTGAAGAGCATCTTTAGTATATGAATAGGTTTCATCTTTATATACTATTTTATCAGCAATAAGGTCTATTAAGTCGTATTTGCCATCGATATCTTGAGTCTTTACGACAGCTCGTGTCGGGTTATGTGATAATAGATTTCTGATATTTTCAGCAGCTTTTGAAATCATCCCACGCTCGCTTTTACGCAAATCGAGACCGATTTGCATTTTTAGGACGTCTCCACCTGAATTATCAACAGCTTTCATTGCTTCATCAGACCATAATTGACCATTGTTCGTTGCTTGAGCTGAGCTAATAGGCACAGAAAAGTCTATATTTACTACGGTTCGGTTTTGAAGTATTTGGTTAAGAGATCCAGCATTTATTAAGGGAGAAACTACGACATCTCTACCAAAAGCTTCTGACAAGCAACTTTCAAGGCGTTTATAGTGATTGGCATGCACATTTCTGATATAACCAAGAATGCTATATTTAGGAAAGAAAACAAGATGATTGGTCTCTAACTTACCTTCACCTTTGGTATAGCTTAATTTTTTGCCAGCAGCTCCAACTTTGCCAGTTTCGATGATCTCATCAGTTCTTATTTTTCTAAAGACGCCGCCATAGTATTTTGCTTGTACTAGATTGAAGTTATAGAAGTCTCTGTCGTACTGATCCTTAAACCCAAAAGACTTACTCACTAATGAAGTAAAATACTTCTCTAAGGTCTTAGGGTTTTGAGGATCTTCTTTTTTAAAAGTTACTTTATAGAACTCAACTGTAGTCGCCATATTCACCCTTTATGCGAATTAATAACCAAATTTTAATTAATAATATTTATTATGGAAAATTGTCTGGTATAAGAGTCAATAGCTTAGCATAAACAAAACCAGACGATACACTGCTTTTGCACAATTCGCAGCGTATAATAAATAAAACAAAATCATTCATACTTAATTATTTCTAGCGCTCTTACTATGCCTAATCACTACCAAAGCCTTGTCCTAAACCTAACTCAGCAGCCTACTGAGCAAGAATGGCTTGAGTTTAAGCATAACTTTCACAGTCCAGATGAGATCGGTAAGCGAATATCTGCGCTTGCCAATGGCGCGTGCTTGACAGGCAAAAAATTTGGCTACTTAGTTTTTGGCGTAGAAGATGAAACGCACGATATTGTTGGCACAAGCTTTAACCCGAAGACAAAAAAAGCAAAAGGCAATGAGGACTTAGAGCATTGGCTAGTTGAACGCTTAAGCCCTAAAATTCACTTTACTATTCACGAGCTACAGATTGACGGTAAAGCCGTAGTGCTGTTTGAAATCCCCTCAGCGACAGATACGCCGATCAGTTTTTTGCATGAGCCTTATATTCGTATAGGTAGCTTAACTAAGCAGCTTAAACACTACCCAGATCAAAGCCGTAAGCTTTGGCAAAACCAAGCCAATGACTGGAGCGCTGAGATTTGCCATGAGGCAACGCTTGAAGATCTTGATCAGCATGCCATTGCGGTTGCCAGACAAGTCTTTGCTGATAAAAACAAGCGTTTAGCTCAGGATATTCAAGATTGGGACGACATCACTTTTTTAAATAAAGCTAAAATTACCATTCGTGGTCAGATCACCAACACCGCAATCATTTTACTTGGTCTTCCAGAGTCCACGTATTTTCTAAGCCCAGCTCAAGCACACATCACTTGGATTTTGAAGGGCGTCGATGGCATTGAAAAAGACTATGAGCATTTTTCACCACCATTTTTATTAGCCTTAGACGACGTGTATCAAAAAATCCGTAACCTCAACTATCGCTACATGGCGTCTGGATCTTTATTTCCTGAAGAGGTGAAACAATACGATCCTTACATCATTCGTGAAGCGTTAAGCAATGCTATTGGTCATCAAGACTATCGCCTTGGTGGTCGCATTACCGTAGTCGAAAAAGAGGACTCAACGCTATTGTTTCAAAACAGCGGTGAGTTTATTCCTAAGACGATTGAAAATGTCCTATTACAGGATGCGCCTGAAACAAGCTATCGCAACCCGTTCTTAGTCAATGCCATGGTTAATCTAAATATGATGGACACCATCGGTAGCGGTATCAGAAAAATGTATCAGATTCAGTCTAAGCGCTTTTTTCCATTGCCAGATTATGACTTGACTCGTGAAAGAGTACTCGTAAAGTTTACAGGTAAAGTGCTTGATCAAGAGTACGCCAAGCAGTTAGCGACAGTCGATAATCTCACACTGCACGACATAATAGCGCTGGATAAAGTTCAAAAAGGGCAGTCGATCACTGAAGAGGAAGCCGACGCGCTACGCAAAAAGTCATTAATAGAAGGACGTAAAAACAGCTATATTATTGCCGCTAATGTTGCTAAGCATACTGAGCAGCAAGCAGAGTATATGCAAATGCGCGGCTTAGATGACATGCATTATCAAAGCTTGATTATAGAATATCTTAAGACGTTTGAGCGAGGCAGACTAGCTGACTTTGATAAAATGCTGGCTAATAAGTTACCGCAAGTGCTAGATGATAAACAGCGTAAGAACAAAGTACGTAATTTATTGCAGAAAATGCGCCGTGATGGTCTAGTGACTTCCAAAAACCAAACATGGTATCTTAAAGATAGCTAAAGGCAGCTAAACGTAGCTAGATGCAGCTAAAAGCAGCTAAGTGTAGCTAGATCTAGTTGAAGGCAACTAGATTTAGCAGGCTAAAAAATAATTATGGCGTACCAGCATGACCTACTTTAACTTGTGTAGATAACATCCGACCTTTGGTTTCAACCTTGCGAGACGCTTCATCCCAGTCAGGTGCAGCACACATAAAGAGTGTTTTCCCCTCTTGTCCACCTAGGGCAACAGCAAAAATACCATCAGGGGCAGTATCGACAATTTCTAGAACTTCGCCACCTTCCGCAATACGGACGGCGCGTTGATTCAGCGTGTCTGCAATCCAAACCGCACCTTCAGCGTCTAAGGTAAGGCCATCTGGTAAAATACTTGCGCCTTCTATGCGCACACCGAGGTTTGGCTCATCACCCAATTCACCAAAGTTTGCAAAGTCACGCTTTTCTCCGAGGCTACCATCTTCTTTGATATCAAATTGCGTGATTTTATTGCCAAACAACTCGTTGACGATTAATGTTTTTTCGTCGGCCGATATCACCATACCATTAGGGAAGGATAGACCTTCTGCAACAACTTGCGAGCTTCCATCTGGTTTGACCAATACTAGACCGGCATGGCTATGGTCAGCACCGCCCATCAAGTCAAAACCAAAATTACCAACATAAGCATTGCCATTGGGAGCAACTACCATATCGTTGGCATGACCATCGCAGTGCTCCCAAATATCAGCATGAACGACTAATTCACCATCGTCTTCTAAGCGTAAGACTTTACGGTCTTTCATCGACACAACCAGCATACGCCCGTCAGGTAGCCAACCTAAACCAGAGGGTTGCTGTTCAATATGGACGATCTTTTCTGCCACACCTTGTTCATCAACGCAATAAACTCCTCGTGTATAAAAATCAACAAACCATAAAGCATCGTTATACCAGCGCGGTCCTTCTAAATAATGAAAGCCATCAACAACAACGTCTAATTTATATTCTGACATGATTATTTCCCTTGAGTAGTGGTTATCTTCCTTGATAAATAAATACAACTGTTTTAAATAATGACAGCTTTTATTAAAGTATTTCCTTATATATGTTTGTTACCTCTTCTAATGACATATCCTTTGGGTTAGTCGCAATAAGACGAGCGTAAGTATTGGTAACGATATCAGCTAGAACCGGAATATCCTGTTTTGTAATATTTAATTCACTTAAGCGATACTTGAGACCGCTTGTTTCCAAAAATTTTCTTAGTTCAGCAATGAATAAGCCTGCTGCATCTAAGTCTGTTAGGTCAGCGGTTTGACTAGGCATAACGGCATGAGCCAGTTCTGCATAGAGTGGTGCGGCTGTTGATAAATTAAATGAAAAGACGCCACACATGACAAGTGCATTAGCATGTCCATGCGGTACATGAAAGTTAATACTAAGTGGGTAGGAGAGTCCATGAACAGCTGCTACTGATGAGTTGACGAAAGCAATACCAGCCAAGGTTGAGCCCAATAACATATTAGAACGAGCTTCGATATCATCGCCTTGATTCATAACCTGTTCAAAATTACTCCAGAGCATCTGTAGTCCTTTAACAGCTAATGCATCTGAAATAGGGTTTTTCTTAGTGCGACTTGTATATGCTTCAACACAGTGAACCATAGCATCCAAAGCGGTTGCCGCGGTAATATGACGTGGGAGTTTAAGTGTCAGAGTGGCATCTAAAATGGCAACATCAGGCAAGATGTTTGGAGTGTAAATGGCTTTTTTACTACCATCTTGCGCTGTGATAACAGAGACAAAGGTAGATTCTGCTCCAGTACCAGCAGTAGTGGGAATGGCAAATAAAGGCAGTCTATCAAATTCACTAACATCTTGATCCAAAATATCATTTATAGACTCAAAATTGTTAGGATGTAAGGCGACGATTTTTGCAGTATCGATAGAACTGCCGCCACCTAAACCGATAACCAGATCACAATTGCTGTCTCTGGCAGTTTTAATAGCATCATTGACGATCTCAATAGGTGGATCAGCAATGACACTATCGAATACAACAACATTAATACCAGCTTCTTCTAAAGATTGCTGAGCAATATCGACATAGCCTAGATTAGAGATTCCAGTATCCGTAACAATAATAGCTGACGTCGCACGATACTGTTTAGCTAATGTACCGAGCTTCTGACGCATGCTGTCAACTTCACTGATAATATGACTATTGGTATAAAACTCAATCCCTGTCATTTTGTTCTTCCTTGTGTAGATGTATTTTATATAAAATAACGCTAAGTTCGAAGTGCTAGTAACAGAAATTTATCTTATATTAATTTTTGTCATTTAACGTACTAGATAACGTTCAGTTTAATAGCAGAAAGTGTTAGCGACCTTTAAAAATAAAACTTGAGTATCTACGGATTATACACACATTCAGGCATACGTAAAATGATTTGACTGGTATCACTATAACTGTTATTTTTAAACGATTCATACCATACGTTATGTCAAATGATCTCCTACTTGCAATCACTATCAAAAGGAATTAATAGTGAAACTTTTCTCTTTATTTTCTATTACTGCATTTGCAGCTATCAGCTTAATCGGATGTTCTGGCGAAACCGTTAAGAGTAGTGAGGTTGCCTCATCACAAGATACCACCGTTCTACGTTTTTCACATTTTTACCCAGCGACATCTGACATTAATGAACAGATTTTTGAACCATGGGCCAAGCAAATTGAAGCAGACTCCAATGGTCGTCTTAAAGTTGAAGTATATCCTTCAGCAACGATTAGTAAAGCAGATACAGCTTATGAGTCTGCCGTAAAAGGAACGATTGATATTGGCTCTCAAGTGCAAGGTTATACGAGTGGTCGATTCCCACTATCCCAGATTGCAGAACTTCCAGGATTGTCTAACTCGTCGACACAAACAGGCTGTATGTTACAAACCCTTTATGAAAATGGGACTATCTCTAGTGAGTACGAAGATTCACATTTGCTTTTTATGTTCGCTACGGGGCCTGGGACTTTACATAGTACAGATAAAATAATAAAAACTCCTGAAGATATGAAAGGTATGCGCATACGTAGACCTTCGGCAGTGGCAGGGGATATCATTGAAAGTATGGGCGCTTCACCTGTGGGGTTACCTGCTACTGATATATATACCTCCTTACAGCGAGGTGTTGTTGATGGTTTAAGCTTTCCATGGGAAGCCATGGAAACTTTTAAGCTTAATGAACTGACGAAGTATCATACTAACATGCCATTTTATAGCTCTGCTTTAATGGTAACTATGAATAAAGATAAATACGAAGGTTTGCCAGAAGACTTGAAAAAAGTCGTTGATGACAATTCAGGTATGGCGCTTAGTAAAAAAGTAGGGGCAATGTGGGATGAAACTTACTCGACACAAATACAAGCAGCGATTGAGAGAGGGGATGAAGTAGTTAATATTCCAGACCCACTCAATGATCCGGATTGGAAAGGTCCACTTGAAAAAGGTACAAAAAAATATCTTGATGACGTTAGTGCTTTAGGGCTAGATGCTTATGGTGTTTATGAGGAAGCTAAAGCAGCCAGCGTAGCATGTAAGGTATAATTTATTTAGAATAACTGGTTCAGTTATAATGACTGATATCAAAATATAACCCCAGTTCATTTATCAAACTGGGGTTTATTGCTTATAGTGACTGTGTTCTGGCTATTATTTTATTCTCAATCCACTGAGAGACTTCGCTCTCAACCCATGCCACTCTACCTTTTGATAGCTTGACCTGAACAGGAAAGGTCGAATCATAACGATCTGATCTTTTATCGAGCATATCGTAAATAGTTGTGCTACTAAGTCCCGTGTAGTGTACGACTTGTTTAAGCGGTAGCATTCGTGGTATCTGTGGCATGCTTGGTGTCGATAAGTTTTGTTGTGTGCTTACGGTTAAATTATCCATGATTTTCTCCTTATAAGTGAATGAGAGCGTGTCCTCTCATATACTTAGCGAGTCCTATATTTTTTTACGGCATCCTATGTTGTCCTGCTTAAATTGAGTGCATAAAAAAAGAGCTGAACGAATCAGCTCCCTTTTATGCTGTGGCTTTAACTTAGCTCACCGCTGTCACGCTTTGTTGCAGCCCCTGCTTTATGCTTGTCACGTCATGCATGGGCAAAGGCTTTGATGAGTTGTCTTGTTGACCATCAGCATTTTGATCGCCACCGTCGCCAATAGTAAACTCTTCTACCTCATAGGCCTCCTCACTATCAATCTCAAAGCATGAATCGACGTAGCCTTGCTTTGCTGTAGTCTCTAGAGCCGATTGATCAAAGCCGTGTTCGATCAGCTCATTGTCAATCGCTTGTGCATCTGATACCGCCTCTTTAAGCGTTACCCCATCGCGTAGCGTTAAATCCACAAAGTAGATGGGCGTACGATAGCTTTGCGTCGTGCTTTTACCACGTAGGGTGAGTTGCAGCGGCAAGCAGGACAGCTTGTTGCCTGATACCGCAGCAAAGTAGCGTAAACGAGCGGCCAGCGTTCTAATACTATTAAAGCCAGTGGTACGAAAGACAAAGGTGCCAAGCTCATCGTCTTCACTTAGATTCACGTAGAGACGACCGTATGGTTTACAGGCTCCGCCTTGTGCGAGTGGACAGCGATCAGGCGAAGGACAAGGCAGCTGCTCTACACCGTTGTTGGTTCGACGTTGGCACTGTTCACCATCACCGACGCATAGCGGTCTGCCTGTTTGCCGATCGAACAGTGTGTATTCGGCTCGTAGGTTTAGCTCAGGATCGTTAAACAGCATACGCACGGGTATTTGTCTGAGCTTATCGGTTTTACTTTTACGCAGCTTCTCGTCTAGTGGATGATTGATCCAGCCGTCTTTGTTTTGCACTTGGCTGGTGATGGTGAATTGATCGTCTTTAGCTGGCAGACGTTTGCCATCTTTATTGATGACGCGTCCAATGCTGATACGACCGAGTACAGGCGGAGTTATGGTTAGACCTTTAATCATAGTGGTATTCCTTGTGTTTAATAAATTGAATAAAGCAAATAAAAAGCCCACCTGTGAGAGTGGGCGTTTATGCACTTAATAGATTGGTTGTTGTGTCTACTACTTGGTGAGATGAGTGCTTAGTCGGTTAAGACGACAAAACGGCGACTGCCTTGCTTGGTTTTACTAAACTTGGCTAATAGCTCTGGATGCGCCTTGATCACCGATTTACTATCAAGGCCAATACTGTCCTTACTTCGCTTCCATGAGATCGCGCCTTGGTTAAAGACAGCAACCTCATTGTCTTTGATCAGCGTTTGCAATTGATGCTTCACCTGATCGTGGCGATGCTCAAGATCTTCCATTGACACACGATAACCAAGCAATTTATCAAACAGCTTATTCGCACCTTCATCCTCTCGTAGATCAACCTTGCTTGAGGGCTTAGGCGTTGGATAAAGTAGCTTTAATGCTTTAGCTGCCGACTCGCTATGATCAGGCATTGGTGGGGTGTCCGTTTCCACGTACTGCCAGAACAGACGCTCTTGCTCGATGATCGATTTAATCAAGCGCTCATCGCGCTCAACCTTATAGATCTTCGCTTCGTGTCCGCATAGCAGAACACAAATATGAGCCGCTTGTTTGCCTGTGACCGCTAACTGATGCTGTACTTGGCAAGTGACGTATAGCGGTACGCCATCTCGCCATAATTTCGCGCCATGCTCACCAGCGGTTTTACATTCCAGTACTTGTACCTCATCGCTACCTGTCACTGCATAGTCGAGATTGGCTAGCATAAAGGCTTTATCAGGCTCAGGGTGTTGCAAGATAGCATTAACGCGCCGTACCTTATTGCCTGTCTTTTCTTGATAGTATTTAGCCACCATCGGCTCTAAAGTATTGCCCCAATACAGTGGCGCATAACCTTCTATGCTCTCATCGATATCTGAGCTCATGCGTCCCGTCTTAATCAGCCATAGCTCTAGCATCGATAGGTACGGATGGATACCGCAAGCAGCGGCGGCATCACTACTGCCGACCCCTTGACGGCGTACCTCAAGCCACTCGTCACGGCTTAAGTCTTTTGTGCTGATCAGGCGCTTAGGGGTTAGCGGCGTATTAGACTCAGTAGCAGAGCTATCGACTGGTTTAATCTCTACCTGAGCTTTATCAGTTACAGGCGCTTTAACCTTAGCGCTTAAACGCTTAGCGCGTCTTACTGGTGTGCTGGTGTTTAATGCGATCATGTTCATAATGAACTCCTTCGATAAATTGATTGAAATGAAATAACAGGCATAAAAAAACCACGCGCTAAGGCGTGGTTTAATTGGTTAAGTTTGCTAGTCAGTTAGGCAATAAGTGCAAAGGCTTCCTCTAAGCTCTTGTCTTTGAGCTTAGCGCCTGCGCCAAACCAAGCTGAGTCTAGTCTGTGATCGGTAGACATAGCACGGCGCTCATGATCCACATACTCGGTCATAGCAGACAGTAAGCCATAAGCGGTATCACGTGCTGAATCGAGATCGGCCCCGCGACCTTGACCATTAAACATACTCATCACCTGATTCATGGCGCGAGCATTAGGCACGGCGTCCTTTTCCTTTTTAGCGCTGTTAAACAAGATGATGTCGTTATCTTGATCGTTGAACACGCGGTTGAGATAGTTCGCCGCTTCTGCCTGAGTAACGCGGCGTTGGGTTAATTGCTTCATCTCATACATGTGCTCATTCCACTGCTTAACCGATACGCCTAGCTGCTGCTTGACGCGATCAGCATCAAAGGAGGTACTATGCGGTACTTTCACCACACCGCCACTACCATCAGCAAGGCTTACCGCTAAGGTGTTATTACACACCACACGGATATTGGTGAACTGCGCTGTGGTTGCTAGCGTCCCATCACAAGCGGTTGCCAGTAAAAGGTAGCCATTACTGACATCACCGCCTTTAAGGGTCATAGACTGACCTGTACGAGCAAGAGCCCACATCTTACGACCACCCTTTAAAATGCCAGCGGTCTCAAGCTCAAAGTGTGAGAGCTCGGTTAAGTCACGATAGAACTCTAGAATTTCACGCGGTTGTACTTCTTGGTAGCGCTGACTGACTACCGATAACGGCTCAAGCGTATCTGAGCGATATAAGACTTTATTGCTATCAAAGGGCATGATCAAGCTTTGCCCTTTATCATTATTTGCCATATAGCTGACATCGGAGGACTCAATACGCCAATCAAGACCTGCCTCACGTGCCCAAATCTCAAGTGGCTGCTTAGGTGAGAGCTTATTGCCAAGACCATGCCAAGGGGTTTCGCCTACGTACGCCATACTTTCGACTAAATGTGCCATGATAATATTTCCTTTTTATTGATAGTTTATAACTGAATAAGTTAGAGGGTTGAGTTGAGAGTTAATGAAGTGAGGTGAACACATGGAAGCACTCATCACAGCGATATTGCTGATTGACTAGCATCGGTGGCGCTTGATGAGACTGAGTCATCTCAATCAGTGCTGCGACTGTCGTACCTACAACCACGCCTATAGCAGGATGAACCCTAAGCGTCTTACACAGACTAACGCCAAGGCTGACTAGAACCGTAGGAGACAACAGCTGGTCGATCAAATTGTTACTGATGCCATCAGTCATCTCATAGACCGCAGTTGACTGACAACATGGACAGATGGTTTTCATAAACACTCCTTTTATTTTGGGCATAAAAAAGGCCTGCACGAGGCAGACCTAAATTAATTGGATGAGCAGTAAACGATCTATACCCGATCTCATAAAGGTAGTATGTATTTGAAATTAGTTTGCTATTGCTAAAAATCCTCCACACCTAAGAGTAACTTCCATGTCCAAAGCTACGCATATTAGGTAGCGACACTTTGAGACGCTGCATATACTTATTAGGTCGAGTTAAATACAACGCCGTGTTCATAGCATTCTTGACCTCTAAAGGATTGTCTTTGTGGATCATGCCTATGCCAAGAGTGCCTTGGTGATCGTAAGCTTGTTTGTGCTTAAAGTTATTACAGTTGTAGTAGGTACCTAAGGCCTCTGTAATTTCAACCCATTCATTACCAACGGCATCGCCTAGAAACCAGTCCTGTCTATGCTTATCACCGTTGTAGATTAATAACAGGTGACAATGTAGACCACCATTAATTTCTCCTTGCTCTAAAGCCCAAGCGTTACCTCTTAAATTTTTAAAGCAGCCTCTTTTACGTCCTAGTTTCTTTCTCAGATCATTTATAAAACTGTGAAAAGTTTCAATGTCGACAAGATGTGTAAAATCAGGTTTTATTTTGAGGTCTATTCTTACGATAAGTACACGCGAATACTCGCTCAGAAAATAGTTCATATATTGATGAATTGATTTGCTATTACGTTGTTCTTGCAAAGCAAAGTTATTAATAGGAGTGTCAAATTCATATTGATAAGAATTTAGAGTATGCAAGAATCTCTGCGTCCTTTCTTCATCCCAAATAATTTCATCGGGATAGTAATTGTCACAAACAAGATAAGCACTACCTATAAACCATTTTATCGAACTAGTATATTCTAATTCGTGATCATAAAGTAATATCATTGACTGACAATAAAAGCTCAACTGTTCACTTATTTTTTGAATATTAATTCTAGTTTTAGAATTAAGTATATCGGTCACGAGTTTATCTACTTTAGTAACTACGACTTCATGGCTCAAAGTTGAAATGATCATTTTACTTTACCTAAGATTATTGGTTCATAATGTTAGGTAAGTATGTAAATTATTATTACTATTGATGAAGGTAGCTAGTTACATAGTATTAGGATTGTTACATATAATATTAATATAACCGGATTTTAAAGCTGATGAATATATCGATACAGTGTGACTTTGATTTTTAAAAAAGCCTATACAGGTGGGGATTTATGGATGGGGAGTTACGTAGGCATTGAGAGGCATGAGCATTAGATTTAGATATCAAGTCATATAAAATACTTGCGACATCAAACTATGGTTTTTTATATTCTATCGTAAAAATAATCCTAATAATAACTAAATTACAAACTCGTTGACGATCGAAAAACCGAATATAAAAACCTTTAAACAACATTATCTGTGACATAATATAAGAGTTTTCGTACTGGTAATGGCTATAAATTTACTACTAGAAGCGATGATTTCACTATATACAGCTATAAAATTACTAAGTATGCAATAGATTTACTACTAAAATATACATATTTACTAAGCATCAGGATTTTCTATATGAGTAACAATCACCATATTTTAGAACAACAGGCGCAAACGCTTGGTCCATTTCAAAATGTTCAACATCAATATATAAATCAGAATAGCCAGCCACATGTAATTATTACAAGAGAGGATATTTATAAAAAGGTTAAAAAGATAGATATAGAAGCTGTTAAACAGTTTTTATTTTATGATTATCTATCAATAGGAAGAGTAAAACTCTTCTATGATTTCGATGATGATGACGCTTATAACCTTTTAACTGATCATTTACTTACAAACTCTAGCCCATTCCAAAAACTTGATTATTTAGTATCGTTGAAAACATATAGTTCTATCCCGAACTCTTTTTTAAATTGGTTTGCTAGTGATTTAAGGGCAGGTTTGTATTTTTCAGCTTATGTGGATACTGAGTTTGTTCAAGATTGTTTTTATGGAGGTATAGAGTTTTTATACTGGATAAAGTCAATTATAAAAATATCAAATTTAGAGGTGGAAAAACATATTACTATTAGACCGAACCTTAATACTGACCAGAGTCTAAAAGAAATAAATATTGGAAACTTAAACATGATGAAAAGAAGGTATTTGAATCGGAGGACACCTTCAAAAAAGATAGATTGGATTAATTTAGAAGATGTTGAGCAAATTCAATGGGGATACAATTATTTAGATGATCGTAAAAATCTCGTATTAAGTAGTATTTTTTTTCCTAAGACGATCAAGGATAAGTATAATTTAATTTTAGCTAGTATTGATATTGCAGATGATAATGATTTCGAATATAAAGTACCTAATGGAGATAAGGAATTGCTCTTTACTGCAAGAGGTTATTTAATTTATAAAATGCGTAGAGCATGGGATAGTATTCTGAGTACGCGAAAAAAAGCTGAAGATAAGTCTAAAAGAGTAGTTACTATCACTCAAAAAAATTATAAAATATTAATTAAACTTAGTTTACATCAAAAGCTATCGCTTAATAAGATGGTTAATAAATTAATTGAAGACGAATATTCTTTAATTAAAGAACATCTGGATAGCGATTGAAGTTCAGACTATTAGTCTAATAACTTTATTTATTATTAAGCTTATCATTCTTAATAAGTGATAGTAGGTCATCAATAGTAACTCCTTTACTGAGTAAGGCTTCAACAAGCACTTGTTTGTTTGCACTCTGTAACGTCTCAGGTTGTTGATTTTTCAAGGTATTTTCAATCTGCTTACGAGCAGTTTGAAAGTCTACAACTTCACCTGTATCTCTGAGCAGGTCTAAAAAATCCGCCCAAACCTGCATAATTTTACGACGCTCTTCCAAATGCTGTGCATGATTATATACCGCTCTAATACTGCTTTTTTTATCATGGGCCATTTGCTTTTCGATAGCATCGCCCATATAGCCAAGCTCGTTTAAGTTGGTTGAGGCGATATGGCGAAAGCCGTGACCTGTCTGTTTGCCTGCGTAGCCTAAGATATCGAGCGCGTTATTAATAAACTCTTCACTATAGGGCTGATGCATGCCTGTATGGTAGAACACGTACTCATACTGCCCTGTGATGTCTTTCATCTCTTCTAGCACTGCGAGCATCTGATCTGACAATGGTACAACGTGCTTACGTGCAATTTTAAGATTATCGATATCAACACGCCATAAGCGGTTCGCAAAATCGATGTGTGACCATTTCATCATACGTAGCTCGATAGTACGACAAAATGAATAGGCTAAAAACTTCATACCTAAACGAGTCTGATCATGACCATGATAGCCTTCGATAGCTTGTAGTAGCGCAGGCAGCTCATTAATATCCACGTGCTTCATGTGCTGACTTTTGGCTTTAGGGTAGAGCGCTTTTAGATCATCGATTGGGTTTTGCTCGATAATACGTTCACGTTTGGCACGCCTTAGGACATTAGCAACCAAATCGATAGTACGTCTGGTGACTTCACGCGGTGGCTCACCGTCTTTGTTCACACGCTTTTCGATCTCATCTGCCATTGAACGGCAATCTTCAAAGCTCACGTCCTTTAAAGCAATACCTTTAAAGTGTGGCAACACGTCTTTATGCATACGATTATAGTCTTGCTGATAGGTACGCGGTTTGACGTTACGCTGACGCTCATTAAGCCAATCTAATGCGTAGTCATTAAACTTCTGCGCTTGGATATTGGCAAGCTTGTCTTGACGCTTTTTATTTTTTGGATCGATACCATCGGTGAGTAGTGCCTTGATCTCAGTATTAGCCTGCCTTGCTTCAGACAACGACATAAGAGGATAAGTGCCAAGTGTCATTCGTGTTTGCCTACCATCAAAGCGATAGGCGCTTATCCATGTCTTTGTGCCAGTATTGCGTACTAATAGCTGTAAACCTTGCTGATCACTGTATTTGTCAGGACGCGCAGGCGTGCATTTCTCACTAGGTTTAAGCTTACGGATCTTACTATCGCTTAACATGTTGGTCTATTCCCTATGGCTATAAGCTATATAATTCAAGTGATACAACAAATACGTTGGTCTAATACTGAATAATAAAGCTTAAATGTTGGTCTTTTTGAGGTCTAATGAAATCATAGACCAACAGATAGACCAACACAAGCTATGGGATAGGTAGGTCATGTTCGGATAGATTAGGAAAACGTTAGACATAAAAAAAACGCTATAAGCGTTATTTATAAAGGGTTGCAGAGGTGTATAGGAGTGTTTAGGACAAGATAGGAAAACTAGCATTTGATAAGATTGGCGGTGAAGGAGGGATTCGAACCCTCGATACGCTATGAACGTATACACACTTTCCAGGCGTGCGGTTTCAGCCACTCACCCACTTCACCGTTTTTAGACGGCTTAGTATAGCGGATAACATTTAAAATGTCACCACTTACGCCTTATCTTTCTTTATTGCTACACCCCTGCTAGGATAGCGTATACGTAATAGCGAGCATAGACGGTTGAAAGCTGCATGATAAGTTTTGGCAAATATAAAGACATTTTAAAAGACAGCACAATGATGGCGATATTTGTCATTGTAGTAGGATTATCATCGGCGCAAGCAGCTGAATTCACTCAATGTAACCAGTCTTTTTATGGCGGTATCTACCCTGAGTTTACTAATGATAAGCTTAGCGCCAAGACTCAGCCACTTTGTATGGACGGTTTTGCCGTCATGTATTCAGGGGTGTCACGTACACCACTTTGGTCGGCAGAACATTTGACTCGCAAGCGCTTGCAGCAAGCCAAAGACATCGACCGCGAAGACAGCTTTCATGAAGAAAGCCGAGTGCCGAAGTCAGCGCGTGCTTCACTGTCAGATTATTCAGGTTCTGGTTACGATCGCGGCCATCTGGCACCCAATGCCGATATGGCCACACGCAGCCAGCAATACGACAGCTTTAGTTTGGCCAACATCGCCCCGCAGTCACCACGCAATAACCGCTATATTTGGCGCAATATTGAATCTGCTACGCGTTACTTAACGCAGCAATATGGTGAAGTTTATACGGTCACAGGAGTTGCATTTACCAATAAAAAAACTAAACAGCTCGCTGGACGAGTATTGGTACCCAGTCATTTTTTTAAGGCGGTTTATATTCCAGCAACCAATCAGGCAGGTGTATATTATGCTCCCAACGATGAATCCGAGCGTATAGAAATCATCAGCGTTGATGAGTTAACAGCCAAGACAGGCATTGATGTTTTACCAGCGCTTGATATTCAAACCAAAACGCAAGCTTTAGAGTTGCCACTAAAGGCTGGCGAAAGTACAGATACACCGAGCGACGCATCAAATGACGAGCCTACTTGGCTGCTGTTTGTATGGGCAATTCTTGAATGGTTGGTCGCACAGCTGCAAGCATAAATCAAAGTCAGCTTAAATAATGTCCATTATTTATCTATAGGTAATGTCCAATGTTACCCAACCATGGAGAGTAAAATGATTGATCCATTCGCAAACAATCATCAAAGTATGCAAATTGGTGAGCTGATCGTAGAAAACCAAAAAGATAAAGTTATCATTTATGGAGATCTTGATTTATTGTTTGATGAGACAGGCTATGAGCAAGCGAAACAGTTGCACGAGTTGACGACTAAAGTATTGCAAGCTTTCGAAAATTCTGATCAAAACAATAAAAAAACGCTTTCGTCAAAACAAGAAAATGACCAGCCAGACAATGATATAGACAATCCTTTTATGTAACTATTTGATATAGTTTTGATTTTATAGAAACAATTATCTATAAAAAACTACTAGGCAAAGTTCGGATTTTGTCTATAATGAGTGCAGAAGGGGTTATTGGAGTTGATTGTGTTGTCTGATGGACTAATAAAGCGCAACAAACAACCAATGACCTAGGATAAGCACAAAAAACGTTGTTTTTGAATCATCATACGAATGGAGTCGATCTATGAAACTATTTACAAAATCTGTGTTAGCAGTTGCTGGTATTAGCATGGCCACCATGGCAATGGCGGCCGATCCACTGGCCAATACTACTTGGCAGACTTTTGACGATGGCAAACCGAAAGGTGTGGTCAAAATCACTGAGTCAAACGGTGTTTTAACAGGTAAGCTTATTAGTACCGTATCAGAAAAAGGCAAAAAGCACGTCGGTATGACTATTATCTCCGACTTAAAAGCGGATGGCGGCGGTAAGTATAGTGGTGGTACTATCACTGATCCTGCGAAAAACAAGACCTACCGTATGACTGCCAGTTTGGAAGGTAACACGCTTAATTTAAAAGGCTACCTAGGACCATTTTCACGTAGTCAAACTTGGAAAAAGAAATAAGTAATATCTGTATCTATACAACTGTTTAATATCTACTATATGATTGTATGGCACAAAAAATAATACAACCCGCATCGCCAATAGGCCATGCGGGTCTATTTTTAGTAAATTTTTATATTACTCAAACAAGCTTGCTGTTGAGTACCATTAGTTAGTAAATTCAGGGTAAGCCTCCATACCACATTCTGCGATATCAGCGCCTTCGTACTCATCTTCTTCAGAGATACGCAGACCGATAGTGGCTCTAATAACTGCCCATACAATGGAGCTGGCAACGAACACCCAGATAAAGATAGTTGCGGCGCCCGCTATCTGCCCCAGCAAGCTAGCAGCAGGATTGGTAATAGGGACGATTAGTAGACCGAACAGACCAACAACACCATGGACAGAGATAGCACCGACAGGATCATCGATTTTTATTTTATCTAAAGCGAGAATAGATAATACAACAATTACACCTGCAATAAGACCAAAGAGCGTCGCTTGCAATGCAGATGGGGTAGAGGGTTCTGCAGTAATGGCTACTAGACCTGCCAATGCACCATTTAAGAGCATGGTCAGATCTGCTTTACCAAAGATGAGACGTGCCAGTAATAAAGCGCCAATTGCGCCACCTGCTGCCGCTGCATTGGTATTCAAAAACACCATGGCGACTGAGTTAGCACTAGCGATATCGCCCAGTTTCAATACTGAACCACCGTTAAAGCCAAACCAGCCCATCCATAGTATCAATGTACCCAGTGCTGCTAATGGCAGATTGGCACCAGGAATCGCTCGTATCTCACCATTGGGTCCATATTTGCCTTTACGTGCGCCCAAAAACAATACACCGGATAATGCCGCTGCAGCCCCTGCCATATGAACGATACCAGAGCCTGCAAAGTCAGAAAAACCCATAGCAGTTAAGCTAAATAGTCCAAAGACATCGTTGCCACCCCATGTCCAGCTACCTTCTAGTGGGTAGATAAAACCTGTCATTACTACTGCAAACGTTAAAAAAGCCCAAAGCTTCATGCGCTCAGCGACAGCGCCTGAGACAATCGACATACAAGTGGCCACAAAGACAACTTGGAAGAAAAAGTCAGATGCTGCAGAATAGACAGAATCACCTTCAAAGCCATTTTCGGCTGAGGTTGTTAAAGCGTCTTTTACTAAAGTCTCACCACCTGCAATACCACTTAAAAACCAGTCGCCACCATACATAATGGCATAGCCACATATCATGTACATAGTGCAAGCGGTTGCAAAAAGAGTAATATTCTTGGTTAAAATTTCGACAGTATTTTTTGATCGAACCAGTCCAGCTTCCAACATAGTAAAGCCTGCGGCCATCCACATGACCAGTGCGCCACATACCAAAAAATAAAACGTGTCGAGTGCGTATTGCAGCTCAAAAATCTGACTTTGCATCTTAATTCCCCCTTGAATTGACAATGCGGTAGATTGGTTTGCTTTTAGACGTACATTACAAAGTAGCTGTCCTTATGACATGATGTTTGTTAAAAAGATACTTGCACCAATCGTGTGCAAAACTGCTTATTTATGGTTTAACTATAAAAGTTAAATCGCATCTGGCCCGGTTTCGCTGGTACGAATTCGGATAACCTGTTCGAGTGCTGTCACAAATATCTTGCCATCACCGATTTTGCCAGTGCTGGCGATACGTGTGATAGCCTCAATAGCTGGCTCAACCATCTCATCGATAACCGCGACCTCGACTTTTACTTTCGGTAAAAAGTCCACTACGTACTCTGCACCGCGATACAGTTCAGTATGTCCTTTTTGACGACCAAACCCTTTAACTTCGGTGACAGTGACGCCTTTGACGCCAATATCAGACAGTGCTTCACGCACATCATCAAGCTTAAATGGTTTTAAAATCGCAGTGATTAACTTCATAAAAAATTTCCTTATATGAATGATGTCGCAGGCCGTTGCATACTTCTAATGCATCATAGCTTTGCCATGCTTGTGATAAGTCATTCAAAAAATGTGCCAGACGTACTCAAGGGGGAGGAACGTTTGGACTTACTTATCTCAAAAATGACCGCCACTATAACGGAAAAAAGCTTTAAATTCTCATCGTATATGATGCAATAAAAACGAGATAGTCCTGATAATTACTTAGTAATTTTAGGATAAATACAGCGGAGTTACCTGTGACGTTAGGTGCAACAAGAACTTTATTATAACCAACTTTCATACCCTACGGGGAGGGTATCCTGTGATGATTTGCGAAAATCTTACAAAGAGTGGAGTCTAGATGTCAAAACAGAATTAAGATAAAGACAGCTAACTCAACAATGGAGATAATGAGAGGCTGTAGAAGTCAGTAGATAATAGTGTATAGAAATAAAACCAGGGCGGGATTTGTGGTCTAATTGTCCGATAGCCAGACAGTAGATTGGCTTGTCAGTAAGATGCCGCCTACGTTAAGCGCTACGCAACTAGCATCTATACTAATGATAAACTATGTGTGGTAATAGCAGATATAAAGAAGCTTAAGCTTTAGGAAAAAGTAAATAAGGCGTTTTAGTAGTGCCCAATAACTTCTCAGTTTCGCTCCCTTTGAGTAGCTCACGTAGCCGCGATTGTCCAAAAGCACCAGTCATCAGCAGGCCAATATTATGCTCGCTTTGATAATAGTTCAAAGCAGCACAAACATCACGGCAGTTCAATAAAGTTTTTTTACAATTGATACCGGCTTGCTTGAGACGAGCATAAGCCTCACGCAGTGCATCGCAGTTTTCGGAGGTGTCTTTACCAACCATCACAATATGAATGGTTAATGCTCGAACCAGCGGTGTTTTACATAGCCAATTAAGCATTTTATGAGAAGTGGCGCGATTATCAAACGCAAATAAAGCGGTAGTAGGGGGCGAAAATGGTGCATGAGTCACCAAAGTGGGGCAGTGGCTTAAACGTATCAACTGACTCAAGGTAGATTTACAGGTAACATGATGGCCGATAACTATCAATTGTGATTTTTCATCAACGTAATCGATACTATTGCCTAGGGTCTCATGACGATGCAGCGTATAGACCTTATGTTTATGCAAATTTTGCTCACAATAAGCCGCTGCTTGATGTAGCAAAAGCTTGCCTTGAGCTTTAAGCTCTGAGTTGCTCAGATGCTCATGGCTTGTAAATTGATCAAGTAAAAGATTTTCATCGTCGATATTTAAGCAGCCTGAATAATTGATAGCCGCCTTTTGCTGTACGCTTGGGACTGCATGTAGTAGACCGACGGGCGTTTGCATACGTTTTGATGCCCACATACTAGCATCCAACACGGCTTGTACATGGTCAGGACAATCTAGACAAGCAATAACACTATCTGGTTTTAAGTTACTCATAAGGGCAACCACATCATCTCAAAGAAAAGTACAGTTAAGCCAAACAGAAGGAGTACAGCAGCTATGATTGATAGCCACTGTCAAGCAAAACCTGAGGGCAAAACTAAACGTTTGAGCCTATTTGCTAATCCAATAGGCCGATATCGCGGCGATCATGAATAGAGAAACGATCGATCAACGTGCGACTGGCGTTATTTAAACCAACTACTTTGACATCAATACCCTCGCGTTGCAAGCGCATGACCAACTTATCTAAAGTATCGACCGCACTGATATCCCAAAAATGCGCGTGACTGACATCGATCTCAATATTATCTACAGCTTCTTTAGTGTCGAAGCTTTGCAAAAATTGCGTTGTCGAGGCAAAGAAAACCTGTCCTTGGACATAATAATAACGGGTATTGCTACTGTCGTCATAATCACTAAATATGGTTAAGAACTGACCAATTTTGTTAGCAAAAGCTAAGGCTGATAGTAGGACGCCAACCCCAACCCCATACGCCAAGTTGTGAGTAAAGACAGTGGTCAAGACGGTTGCTAGCATGACAATGTTAAACGACATAGGATGGGTTTTAAATTCTCGAATAGACTGCCAGTTAAATGTACCGATGGATACCATAATCATAACAGCAACGAGAGCCGCCATTGGAATTTGACTGACCCAATCGCTTAAAAAGACCACCATAATCAATAAGACTACACCCGCCATCAACGTTGATAAACGCGTACGTCCCCCAGATTTTACATTAATCATGGATTGGCCAATCATCGCACATCCTGCCATACCACCAAAAAAACCTGAAACGACGTTGGCAATACCCTGACCACGGCATTCACGGTTTTTATTACTTGGCGTATCAGTCAGCTCATCTACAATCGTAGCGGTCATCATCGATTCAAGCAAACCAACAATGGCTAACGCAATAGAGTAAGGAGCAATAATCAGTAACGTATTTAGATTAAGTGGAATATCGGGCAGCAAAAACACTGGTAGCGAATCGGGTAGGTCGCCCATACTACCCACATTACGAATGTCTAAATTCATATACAATGCGACAGCTGTCAGGCCAACGATACACACAAGCGGCGATGGTACAATACGGCCGATCTTGGGAATAAGCGGAAACAGATAGATAATGGCTAGGCCGGCTGCTGTCATCATATAGACAGTCAATCCAACGCGTTCAGTCGCAGGATTGAGCTCTGGTAGCTGAGCGGCAAATATCAAAATCGCCAGCGCATTGACAAAGCCAATCACCACTGAGCGAGAGACAAAGCGCATCAGATTACCAAGCTTTAAGATACCCATGATAATTTGGATACCACCGCACAGCAGTGTTGCGGCAAGCAAGTACTGTAATCCATGCTCAGCGACTAGGTCGACCATAACGAGTGCCATCGCACCTGTGGCAGCTGAGATCATGCCTGGGCGACCACCGACAAAGCTGATGACCACTGCAATACAAAATGAGGCGTACAAACCAACCTTTGGATCGACGCCTGCGATAATAGAAAAAGCAATGGCTTCAGGAATCAGAGCCAATGCAACGACGATACCTGACAGCACATCGCCGCGCACATTAGAAAACCACTCATCACGTAAGCTATCAAAAAAAGATGTCATAAGTAAACTGCATAGATTTGGAGGCAAAAAAAGTAATCATTCGCTAGTAGCCATATTATCTGTCAATAACAACTGTCTACGGATAATGTCGGCTGCTAAGAAAGCTACCGCGTCGCTCAACAGACTAAAACTGTCAAACGGTCTTGCACTTTCGCTATCTCAAAGATTATAAATATCCTACAACATCTGGCTACTGAGTTATTTGCAGTATCGCCAATAGCAAAATAAGATAAAAACCTAAGATAGTACACAAATGGCTATGATGATGTATCACAGCAGATAGATTGTCAGGTAAGATAGACAGAGTAGCTATGAACAAATAAATAGCTATAAACAAGCATCTGCCGTAACCTAATGACAGTATGATTCGCTACTAAGGGTTAATAACCATGTGATAAATACCGTAATATAGGTCATCACACGCTCAATCAGCGTACAAAACTAAATTATCAGTTAAGACCCTAGTAACTTAATATAAAAACATGCGCATAATAGCACAAAGTGATGAAAAAGCAGTACCGAAACATGCACGATACCGTTATCATGCTTACCATTATTATGATTAAAAAATATCATATCGCCTATCTAACCAATATAGTATCGTCAACACCCACATTTGATAGCCAAACCCTAGCCTCAAAAAAGGAAGATATATGATGCCCCTTGCTGCAACAGAAACGTTAATCCATAAAGGTAGTGGCCTACAAGTGGTGGTCGGGTTGGGTCAATCAGGGCTATCGGCAGCACGTTATTTGACTGAACAAGGCTATCAAGTAGCAATCACAGATGGCCAATCAGCACCCGCATTAGCAGAAAAGCTTCCCGCTGCAATCGAAATTCGTCAGTTTGGCGCTATTGATGCAGAGCTATTGCAACAAGCCGCACGTATTATTATTAGTCCTGGTATATCACTTGAAACTCAAGCAGTGGCAGCGGTGCGGCAAGCCAATATTCCGGTAGTAAGCGATATTCAGTTGTTTTGTGAGGCTTGTGATGTTCCTATCATTGCGATTACTGGTTCTAATGCCAAAAGCACCGTGACGACACTGGTTGGAGAGATGGCTGCAGATGCTGGTATCAATGTTGGCGTGGGGGGGAATATTGGTGTGCCAGCGTTAGACCTTTTAGCCAATAATGACATGGCTTTAGCTGTCCTTGAATTGTCTAGCTTTCAATTAGAAACAGTAACCAATCTGGGTGCTCAAGTAGCCACAGTGCTCAATATGTCTCCTGATCATTTAGATCGTCATGGTGACATGCTGGGTTATCATCAGGCCAAGCACCGTATTTTTCAAGGTGCCAAGTCGGTAGTAATCAACCGTGAAGATGCGCTTACTCGGCCACTGGTTGCTGATGATTTGCCACGTTTAAGCATTGGTATTCATGCGCCAGATAGAGATCAGTATGGTTTGATAACTGACGTTAATGGACAGATTTATCTGGCTCGTGGTACAGAGCGGTTGTTATCAGCAGACAAGCTGATTATTAAAGGTCGCCACAATTTACTCAATGCTCAAGCAGCTCTCGCACTAGGCGAGCTTGCCGGTCTGCCTATCGATAGTATGCTTACTACCCTACAACGCTTTGCAGGGCTTGATCATCGTTGTCAGTATATCGAAACGGTTAGAGGGATTGATTACTTTAACGACTCTAAGGGTACCAATATTGGCTCGACCATCGCTGCTATCAAAGGTTTGGGTGCAGTGTATGCGGCCAAAGATGGTAAGCTACTTTTGATCTTAGGAGGTCAAGGCAAAGGTCAACAGTTTGGTGAGTTGGCACCCTTTATTAATCAATATGTCAGTCAGGTTTTATTGATTGGGGAAGATAGCCAGCAAATTGAGCAGCATTTACGTGCAGCCAAGCTAAGTAGTGATGTGCTACTTAAGCAATGTCAGACACTAAAAAATGCTTTTACTGCTATTCAGCACGTGACTAGTAGCAGTTTGTCGCAAGTACAAGCAGTGTTATTATCACCTGCATGTGCAAGCTTTGATCAGTTTAGTGGTTACGCCGCTCGTGGCGATTACTTTAGTGAGTTAGTAACGCAATTGGTTACGGACACTAAAGCTGATAATACGCTTGGTTAATTCGTCTATTAAGACGATAAATGATTGTTTTGCTTATAAATTACTGCTACTGTCAAACACAGTTAGCCAGCCCTAGTTTACTGAGAACTTTCTTTTAGTGGTCGCCAGCTAACGTCTACTAAAAGTAATGGTGCGTTTACTGGTTGTGATGGCTATTGAGCCTGTTTTTTATTTGGTTTGGTTTAAACGGTGGCGTCGGATAGATGTCGTGTTTTTTTGTTTATTAATATACTTGAATATTATGGCCCTCTCTTTTTTTTCTCGTTCTTCTCAAAAATCTCAGCCAGCTTCTGGCGCAGATGGTGTTCTCTCTTTACCTTCAGCACGCGCGATCTTGTTATCCAGCGTTGGTTGTATGATGGTACTTAGTTTACTGATGGTGGCTTCAGCCTCTATTCCTTTCGCATTAAGTCGCGGCATGAGTGAGCTGTATTTTTTTGAACATCAGCTGTTATACATGGGCATCGGGCTAATCGCTGCAGCGATACCATACTACTTTGTACCACTAAAAACGCTCTACCAGACTGAAACACAGTTTATATTGCTGGGTGTGACTGGTGCGCTCTTGATAGCGACACTATTTGGTACGCCCATTAATGGTTCAAAACGCTGGCTAAACTTGGGTGTGATTAACTTTCAGGTCGCAGAGTTAGCGAAACTTGTGGTCATCGTCTTCGTTGCGGACTTTGTAGTGCGGCGCTCGTTTGAAGTCCGTAATGGTTGGGATGGGTTTTTACGCATCTCTTTAGTGATCGGCCTGCTGACTTTTTTACTGTTATTGCAGCCTGATTTTGGCTCATTGGTGGTCATTGTCGGTACAGTATTTGCCATATTTTATATTGCTGGGGCTCCCTACAAGCAGTTTGTCGCGCTAGGGGCTGTCGTAGGTGTACTTGGCGTACTGGCAGTCACTATGGTTCAGTATCGCCTGACAAGGGTGTTGTCGTTTTTAGATCCCTTTGATGATATTCAAGATACAGACTATCAATTGGCACGCAGCTTAATCGCCTTTGGTCGAGGACAGTTTACCGGTGTGGGTTATGGTGAAAGCGTCCAAAAACTATCACATTTACCTGAGGCACATACAGATTTTTTGTTGGCCATCACTGGTGAAGAGCTTGGCTTTGTTGGCGTGACTATGATCCTGATATTAGAAGCACTTATCATCGGTAGTGCGATGCGTATCAGCTACAATGCCCTAAAACGTCGGCAAATGCGTATGAGCTATACCGCTTTTGGTATTGGCATTATTTTTATTGCACAAACGATTATTAATGCTGCTATGAATATGGGAGCGATGCCGACCAAAGGGTTGACGATGCCGTTCTTTAGTTATGGTGGGTCATCGATGTTGATTAGTTTGGTGATGGTTGCGTTGCTCCTCAAGATCTACAAAGAGAGTCCCGAGATAGAAAAAAGCCAATGTCGTTATTTTTAAGAAGAGCATCAATATAGCAAAATAGAATAGTAGGTATTACCGAATAACCGTCAACAATCTATAGTAATTATTAACATAAAGATAATAAAAGCGTCGCCGTTGGGTGGCGCTTTTTATTTTTAAGCGACTGGTTAATGAGTGGGGGTATTTAGCGTATCTTTACCTTGTAAGGGCGTATTATCCCATTGAGCAATAGCTTGCTTAAGCATGCGTGCTGGAGTATCTATGTCGACAGCAGGCTGCTGTAAGAGCTGCAAAGCCATCGCAATCAGTTGACTGGGCTTGCGAGTATCTATAGGTTGGGCAAGGTTTTGTTTGGAGAACTTTTGTCCATCAGGGTTGCATATTAGTGGCAAATGATACCACTGATCTATAGCTGGTAAGCGTGCAGCTCGCATGATGCTGATTTGTGCAGTCGTCATAGGTAAGATATCTAAACCGCGCATGATATGAGTGACTCCTTGTAGCCCATCATCAAGGCTTGCTGCCAAAATATAATTGATCATGCCATCTTGACGACGAACGACCATATCGCCCAAGGTTTGCTGCGGATTATCCCATTGTAACCCTTGAATACCATCTTGAAAACCTATGAGATAATCTGGTAGCTGCAGGCGTAGTTTATATTGGTCTTTAGCAAGATTTGCCTCTATACAGCAGCGTGGGTAGCGCTGTCTATTAAGAAGTTTTTGAGTGGCGTTTTGCAGGTTGGCGCTTTCTATTATAGCTTTTCGCTCCCAATAACGCTCAAGGCTTTTACGTGAGCATAGGCAACCATAAGTTAGCGGGGCCAGTATGGAAGATAGATATTCATCATAAATATCAATGCGCTCAGACTGATAAACGACATCCCCATCCCAATGCAAATTTAACGTCTCTAAATCTATTAATATTTGCTCACTAAATTGCCGATCACAGCGCTCAGTATCAGTATCTTCAATACGTAGGAGCCAGTCGCCACCCAGCGATTTGATATGACAGTAACTTGCCAGCGCGGTAGTCAAGGAACCAAGATGCAGCTCGCCGGTAGGTGAGGGGGCAAAACGCCCGATAGGATACGTTGACAGCGACGTCGGTTTAGACGTTGGTTTAAATAGTGTCATTGCATGGGTATTAGTAGTATGAATGGGTGTCAAAATAAGCCGCTATAATAATAAAAGAATAAGAATAGCGTAAAAGAAATACAGGGGAAAAGATATTTATTAAGTTAAGAGGTTTTGTTACTTAATTTTGAGCTTTAAGATGGGGTACAAAATACAATAAGCGACCAACTGTGTGGTCGCTTATTACATCAAATACTATTAGGTCGACCGATTTTAGATTAATTAAGTAAGTAAACTAATCAATGATATCAGTCTTACAAAGTAAGAACAGCGTATTAAGTATGGCCTTGGTTTTGACGCTCTTTCATCTCAGACAACGTTTTGCAGTCAATACATTGCGTTGCTGTTGGTCGAGCTTCTAAACGACGCAGACCAATCTCTACTCCGCAAGTTTCACAAAACCCATAGTCTTCGTTTTCGATCTCTGACATAGATTTGTCAATTTTGCGAATCAATTTGCGTTCACGATCACGCGTGCGTAATGCTAGTGCAAACTCTTCTTCTTGAGTGGCCCGATCATTGATATCTGGCATGGCACTAGACTCATCTTGAATATAGGTCTTTGTACGGTCAGCTTCGCCAATCAGTTGATTTTTCCAGTCCAATAAAATAGCTTTAAAATGCTCTAACTGCGCATCAGACATATACTCTTCGTCTTTGGCAGGCTCGTAAGGGGTGAATTTGACATCACTCGGATTATTAGTCAGGGTGCTCATATGGGTATCCTACTTTTTCAAATTAATTCAATGAAACGACGCTTTAAGGGATAAAACTTGGATAAGTGTCAATAAAGATTATTACTTATCTTTTATAGAACGCTTTATCACAGGGTAACGCAAGTAACACAGCTGCTCTAAAGGTACGCTCATATCGATATAACAATAATAATGAACATTATCATCTAGGTATAAATAATACTGTTCATGAGTACATAGCAGGTTGCGGCTACTTGGCTAATCGTCGTCTCAGCTATCCTAGCCATTATCATTTGCCTAACACTTAACGCTAGGCGCTCCTATTCCATCTTATTTTAATATTCGTCTAATCAAAGTCTATGTAGCTTATATCAATATTTGCAGTATCGTCTATTCTATGACTATTGCCTAGTACTATTTAATAAAATGTCTCACACACTATACTAAAAGCCTAAGCGCTACAAATAACAACAATCGGTAGATGACAAAGTTTTATAAACAACGATACGCACTGAACGGTTAAAACTGGCCGCTAAGTATCCAATCTTTTGACCCAGCTTGCAACCTGCCCAGTGTTGGCTAATTGCAACCAACGGTAACCAGGTAATGCACTTGTATCATAAGCGAAGTCATCTTCGTAAGGCTTAAACTGATAGCAGGTTGATGGAGTGGTATACACGGTCACCCCATTTTGATAGCGAACTTGATCCTGATGCGTATGACCACTAATAATCACGCGTAAATGTGGAAATGCTGCCATACGTTGCCAACAAGTAGATACATTGTCTGCAATGTGAGCATCTATCCATTCTGAGTGCATAAGCATTACATGATGATGCAATGCGATAAGGGCAGTTTTATCACAAGCACTCAATTGCGCGCATAACCAGTCAATATCTGTATCGGTCACCTCACCTGCAACCTTGCCAGGAATGGCAGAATTTAGTAGCAAAAGTTGCCAGTAGTCTGTATGAATCACATGGCGACTGAGTAGACGCTCGTCTGCAGGCTGAGGGATAAGTTGGCGCTGAGAGTAGGGCTGTTTGCCATCGAGCTCATCTGTTACATCATGATTGCCAGCGATACAAGCAAAAGGAATACCAGTATCGTGCAATAACCTAAAAATGTAATCGTAAATAGCGGGCTTGACCACATTAACCAAATCACCTGTGACTAAAATCAAATCACAGCGAATATCTTCGCTCAACGCTTGTGCTAATACTGCTTCAAAACTGTAGGTACAGCAGCATTCAGAAGTTGGATGTTGGTCAGTTGTTTCTTGTACTGCTTGTACAGTAGATAAATGCATATCCGTAATCTGTAGTACATTTACCTGACCATCTGGGCTGCTGATTTCACGAGCAGGATAACTTGGCATAAGGTCCCCTTTACGTCAAGACAATTAAAGCCTAAGAAAACCACTATAAAGAATAATAATGCAAACTTATAGCACAAAAGTTATGTAATCTCTAGCTTTAAATGCCAGACAAGGTTCATAAGTTATTAACGAATAATGTCAAAAAATTCCGTTGCTTAAAACCACTTTTTAAATTAATACCATTTAGTGAAACTAAGTACGTATTTTGGTCGCTATCTTGGTGGTTAATAGAGCCATAAAAAACAAGACCGCCAATACTAAAACTATAGCAAGCCCCGTCTGTATATCAAGCCAAATACTGCTCCAAACACCTAGCGTCACGCCGACTTGCGCTATGATGAGTGCAAAAATGACCATCTGTTTGGGAGCTGTTGACCATAAACGTGCCGTTAAAGCGGGCAGCACTAGCAGGCCACTGATCAATAAACTGCCTACTGCTTGTAATGCAATGGCACAAAAACCCGCCAATACACCCATAAAGAACAGGCGCTGTTTTGTCGGATCAACCCCTTGAATGCGGGCAAGAGCTTCATGAGTGGCAAGTTTTATTTGAGCAGGCCATATATAGGCCAAAAATACCAATCCTACTAACACACTACCAGCAATTAATGGCAAATCAGCCCAATCAAGTTCAAGTAAATTGCCAAACAAAAATCCTAAGACATTTGCTTGCTGATCAGTAAGCTGAGTTAAGGTTAATAGCCCTAAACACAATAAAGACACTGCTACTACTGCCAGCACCGCATCGGTCGGTAAGCGTTCATCTTCCATTAATATCAGACCTAACACTACTAGCACGCTGACTATCGCAATACCGATACCCGTTGGCAATTGCCACCAAACTGCAATCGCGACCCCTAATAGTGTTCCATGAGCCAAAGCATCAGCGAAAAAAGCCATTCGTCGCCATAATACCAAACAGCCAAGTGGGGCTGATAATAGGCCTAAGATACTGCCAGCAATCCAAGCAGGGGCAATAATAGCTAACCAAGCAGTCATAAAAGATATATCCGTTTAGATGTTAATAGAGTTTTTAGTAGTTTATTAGGTGCTATTAATCGATATAGAGTATGTTCTGATTTTGGTTATTAAAGCTCGCTGGGCGCATGATGCTCGCAAGCGTGCGGCTGATGTACATAAGGCTGCTCATAATGATGACCAAATAATTTTTGAAATTCAGCAGTAATGGCAAGCTCACTGGGTTGACCTTCGCAGCAAATATGCTTATTTAAGCAAATAACGCGTCGGCTGCCTTTCATAACCCAGTGCAAGTCATGTGACACCACTAGCATAGCGCAACGCAAAAAATCTGGCAGCTCATCGATAAACTGGTAAAGCCAAACCTCAGTATCGGGATCTAACCCTTGCATTGGCTCATCTAAAATGAGTAGATTCGGCTTATCTAGTAAGGCTCGTGCCAGTAGTACGCGCTGAGTTTCACCGCCAGAAAGATGCAGCATCTGCCGCGATAACAGATGATTCAAAGATAAGTTATCAAAGATGAACTGACGTTGTTCTGATGTTAAACGACGTTTATCTGCCTGCGCCAATAAATCTTTTACACGTAATGGCAAAATAGGTGGCACTGTAAAACGCTGCGGCACATAACCAAGTTGTAGTGGTTGATGAGTGACAATCTTACCCGCTGTAGGCGTGATGAGACCTAAGATAAGTTTGACCAAGGTCGACTTACCAGCACCGTTTGGACCGATTAGACTGACAGTTTCATTAATAGCAATATCGATATTGATGTTCTTAACCAAGCACTGTGGACCAATATGGTAATTAATACCATTTAGGCTCAGTAAAGGTAACCCATCAGAGGTGAGTTGCTTATTGGACGATTGCGCTAAAAGGCTCATAGAATAACAGCCGAAAATTAAATAAAAGTAGACAAAAGGTCTATACAGAACAGAGATATTTTATTGGCAACTTTGACAGCGACCGCTAATCTCAATGACACTACGAGAAACCATAAAACCAGCATCTTGCTCTGCAAAGCTCATCATCTCTTGTACTGGCAGGCTACTACACTCTTGTACTCGCTGGCACGCTTCACAGATTAAAAACGCAGCAGTATGCTCGTCACGTGGATGGCAACAAGGGACGTAAGCATTGATCGAAGTCAATTGATGAATCAATCCCTCACCCAACAAAAACTCTAAGCTACGATAAACAGTTGGCGGTGCTACATTTTTTCGGACCTGTTCTTTTTCATTATTAGCACTCGCCGTCGTACGCATTTGTTGTAGCTCTGTGATTAAGTCGTATGCACCTATTGGCTTGTTGGCTTGTAATATCAAAGCATATATCTGCTGACGCAGCGGAGTAAAGCGTACACCGCGCAATCGGCATTGAGCTTTAGCAGTCTCTAAACGTTCAGTCACATCACGTGACGAAAAGTGCTGAACATCATGCAAGTGTTCGCAAACAGATGAAGTGGAAGACATTGTGTAGACTCCAAAAAGTATAGACTCCAAAAAACGATACTACAGCTAAAAAGATCAAAACTAATAACAATGAATTATGTTAGCCATTTTTATTGTTATAGTATAACATAATAAAAATTAAAAAATCAGTATTGCTGATGATTGAATTGTTTTTTCAGACCCAAACTTTTTTAGACCATACTTATAGGGCAGTTATCCGATGAATGCTAATCCCCAAAACCTTAGAGAACCAGATAATGAAAGTCAGTACTTTCAAGGTAGAGTGCGTCCTTTCTTTTTTTATAGGTTAGGACAGTTTTTGTGTCAACCCAAATACATATTGACAGTCGTATTGATGCTTTTAAGCTCGTTCATAATGACTGTGCAAGCAGCGACCGTCAGCGTCAGTAACTACCCTTTATTTTTATTAAGTGAAGCGGTCACTGAGGGAGCACCGTCAGCCAATCGATTATTGCAAGCAGGGGAGGTCGGCCACCATGGCAGTATTAGCCCTAGTGATATCAAAGCAATTCAAGAGAGTAAGTTTGTTGTATGGTTTGGTGAGCCGTTGGAGAACAACCTTGCATCAAGCTTAAACACCGCACCGAATGCCATTTCCTTATTTAGTTTTGATGCCTTTAACCGTCATCCATTACGTGATGTTAAAGGCCAACTTATCGCAAACACTTTAGACCCGCACATTTGGCTCGACCCTGAAAACGCCAAAGCCATTACTCGAGCACTGGCAGTGATTCACAGTCATGCAAACCCTCAGCACAAGAATTTGTATCAAGCCAATGCAAAGAAGTTTGCCCAGCGACTGGATAGAGCTGTAGCATCAGCACAGTTGAATGACCAAAAAGCCTCTCCTTATTGGGCTTATCATGATGCTTACCAATATATCGAAAAAGCGTTGCAATTACAGCTTGCTGGTAGTTTAAGCATGGATCATCATTTGGCACCTAAAGCCAGTCAGATACGTTGGCTTAACGAGCAGCGTCCAGTCAAGCAAATGTGTTTGGTGAGTCCTAGCGTTCCGGCTAAAGGCTTGCTTGCTAAGCTTCAGCCAGTAGATACGACTGTGCAGCCCGAGGATATGAGTAGTAGTAAAGACTTTGTGAGTGGCTGGAGTGATATGGCGCAAGAAATACGTAACTGTATGTCTTAATATTTAAAAAACGTTACAATATCTAAAGTGATAAGTGGGCCAATTTGGTATTTAAGGATTGTTTAATATGTCTATAACGTGTTAATTAACAATAACAAATTAAAGGTTTGATATTTGCCATATATTACTTGCTAATTATCTGGTTGCTCCTTATAATAAGTGGCGTTTTATTTTGGTTAAAAGGTTATATCTATATAGTGAACCGTTCATAGAGAAGTATGCCATTTACACGCTACTATCATCTAAATGCTACGGTTATTATTCTAATACTATAGGTAAGCTAATGACCAAACCTGCCAAACGTACGCAAAGAGATCAAATCGGCGTCTATATTAAACGCCAAGCGTGGATACTATTTATCCTTATTATCATCGCTTGGATTGTAGATGCCAGTTGGCTGAGCAGTGATCTTGTCGTAGCAAAAAGCGCTGCCATTGGTGCGCTATTAAGTTTTGTTACTCAAGCTGTATTTGCTGGATTTATCTTTTGGTACACAGGATATCGCGCGCGCGGGCACATTGTCAGCCAGCTATATCGAGGTCAAATGGCCAAATGGTTATTGACTGTGTTTGGTTTCGCACTAATTTTTATTACCATACGACCCCTGTCAGCGCCTGCGCTCTTCATCGGTTTTATGGTAATGCAGATTAGTCACAGTTGGATGTTGTGGCATATACGTTAATAATAAATGACAGTCGCTTATGATAATTTTCTAAGCTTTTGTATTTATCCAATATAACGTCATATTTATTCTATAAATATAATGCTGTTCATAGCATAAAAATGTCATCCTGCCGTCCAACTTCTCTACGACTAAGTCGAAAATTGATAAATGATGTGTTTTGGAATTTTGCAAAAAATACTAACTACTATAAATATGATTGCTTAATAATAATGTTTTACAATTTAATTAAGGGCGCAAGACCATATTGTTAAACGTTACAAGCTGGTATAATGATTACATAGCAGATAAAAAACACATAATTTCCTTTACACGAATACTACGCTGCATTAAGATAGGCAGCTAATTATTTTGCTTAAACGTGCTGTATTAAGCACATATCTTGCAAATCAAGGTATCGGCAAACACTAATATGATAACTTTAAGTACGTTTATGTGCAGATGCTAAGGGCTAGTAATGAATACTCATAAGCCCTTTTTTGATAACTAAATTTTATTGAAGTCTGTCAAAAAACCAGTAACTGCACCAGAAGTATGGGTTGGATGTTGTTGATTACATGAGAGTGCGAACACGATTAATTTGTAAATAATATGAACGGATAAGATGTTATTAATCTTCTTAAAAGTTCAGTTAGGTTTATGCAAACATTGTTGTTAGTATGCTTATCAGATGACAACCGTATTCTTTGGTAGTTGATTCAATCGTTGATTAATAAGAAGCTTATATTATGGCAGCCGAGCAACAAACATCATCAGAATATATCTCTCACCACTTAACGAACTGGACGTATGGCTATTTGCCAGGCGAAGGTTGGAAAGTTGCCTATACTGCTGAAGAAGCGGGACAAATGGGCTTTAATGCTATCCACCTTGATTCTATGCTATGGTCAATTGGTCTGGGTATTTTATTTTGTGCCATCTTTTGGATGGTTGCCAAAAAAGTAACTTCAGGCGTGCCAAGCAAAACTCAAGCGGCAGTTGAACTAATCGTTGAGTTTGTTGATAATAACGTTCGCGATTCTTATAGTGGTACCTCAAAGTTGATTGCACCTTTGGCATTGACCATTTTTGTATGGATCTTCTTGATGAACCTAATGGATTTATTGCCTATCGACTTTATCCCAAGTCTAGCAGGCCAAATTGGTGCCGCGATGGGCCATGATCCACACCATGTGTTCTTTAAGATTGTGCCAACAACTGATCCCAACATCACGCTTGGCATGTCATTCTCTGTCTTTTTGTTAATTCTTTTTTATAGCATCAAAGAAAAAGGCGTGGGCGGTTTCGTTGGTGAGTTAACACTACATCCGTTTAGTGCCAAGAATCCTATCTTACAAATTATTTTAATCCCCATCAACTTCATCTTAGAAGCAGTTACCTTAATTGCAAAGCCTGTCTCATTAGGTTTGCGTTTATTCGGTAACATGTATGCTGGGGAATTGATTTTCATACTGATTGCTCTAATGCCGTTTTGGATTCAATGGGCGTTATCGGTACCGTGGGCTATCTTCCACATTTTGATTATTACACTTCAAGCGTTCGTATTTATGATGTTGACGATAGTTTACTTATCGCTTGCATCATCAACTGAACATTAATTAGACATTCAATAGGTAAATGAGGATACATCAATGGATCCAGTATTAGGTGGTTACACAGTTATCGCAGTAGCGTTACTTATCGGTCTTGGTGCACTTGGCACAGGTATTGGTTTTGCTATTCTAGGTGGTAAGTTCTTAGAAGGGGTTGCACGTCAACCAGAGCTTGGCTCACAATTGCAAACTCGTATGTTCATCGTAGCAGGTCTTTTGGATGCTATTCCGATGATCGGTGTTGGTATTGCTATGCTATTGTTGTTCGCTAACCCTCTAGCAGGTTAATCCGAAAGCTCAGTTGTAAATGTTTGGTACTTAGATATTTTCTATCAAATATAGTCAAGATCTGACTGCCAAACATGATCAATGAAACTGATTTTTCATTAACAAAGAGGTGATCACGTGAATATCAATTTTACCCTCGTCGGTCAAGCCATTGCTTTTGCAATATTTGTGATTTTTTGCATGAAATTCGTGTGGCCACCACTTATTGGGGCCATTAACGAGCGTCAGCGTAAAATCTCTGAAGGCCTAAACGCCGCAGAAAAAGCAAAAGCAGATTTGGCAACCGCGGAGCAAGATGTCCAGCAGGAACTTGATCTTGCAAAGAATAAAGCTGCTGCTTTAATCGAGCAAGCTAATAAAAGTGCCAACCAGCTTGTCGAAGATGCAAAAACGCAAGCGCAAGCAGAAGGCGAGCGTATTCGTCAACAAGCGCAAGCGTCTATCGAGCAAGAAATTAACCAAGCGCGTGAATCATTACGTGCTCAAGTAGCTGAACTGGCTGTACTTGGTGCAGAAAAGATTTTGCAAGACAAAGTCGATGAGCAAAAACATGCCAGTATGTTAGATCAACTGGCGGCGAAGCTGTAATTGTGAGGATATCATGGCTGACTTATCAACCTTAGCACGACCGTACGCTAAAGCCGCGTTTGACTATGCCAACGAAAATGGGGTAGTAAATGAGTGGGAAAACTTCTTGTTTATTGCCAGTCACGTTGTCAATGACAAGTCGTTCAGTACTTGGCTGGAAAATCCAGCTGTTTCTGCTGAGCATAAGTCAGCTGCGCTGACTGATCTTTATGACTCACAAGTAGCTGGTGATAGCGACTCTGCTTTTAAACAGCTACTAGGCGAGAGTAAAGGCTCTCACTCTGGTAATAGTATTAGCTATTCTAAAGTGTCACCAGCCCTTGATAATTTTATTAAGCAGTTGGCACAACAAGAACGTCTGGCACTGCTTCCTGAAGTTTATGAGCATTATCGCCGTCATAAGGCCATAAGCTTAAAACAGCTGGACGCATATGTGACTTCTGCCTATCCATTGACTGATGCTCAGCGTGACATGATTCAGACGCGTCTTGCTGCATCGCTAAATGCTAGCGTAGTAATCCACGAGTCAGTTGATCCAAGTTTATTGGCAGGTGCTACGATCAAAGTCGGTGACAAAATTATCGATGATTCAATGCGCGGCAAGTTACAACAGTTAAAAACACAGCTAACTGCCTAATGCCATTCAGTGGCGCGATCTTATAAGATCTGCGTGAACATAAGAGCATTTAAGTCAGTGGGCGGGTTATCATAAATTAAAGGAAACAAGGCAATGCAACAATTGAATCCAGCGGAAATCAGTAACCTGATTAAGCAGCGTATTCAAGACCTTGATGCGGGTGCGACTGCAAAGAATGAAGGCACGATTGTCAAAGTATCTGACGGTATCGTGCAGATTCATGGTCTTGAAGATGCCATGTACGGCGAAATGATTGAGTTTGAAGGCGAAATCTATGGAATGGCGCTTAACTTAGAGCGTGATTCTGTCGGCGCGGTAGTACTTGGTGATTACCTACAGCTGCAAGAAGGTCAAAAAGCCTATTGTACTGGTCGTATTCTTGAAGTACCAGTAGGTCCTGAGCTGCTAGGCCGTGTTGTTGACGCCTTGGGTAATCCTATTGATGGCAAAGGTCCTATCAATGCTAAAATGACTGATAAAGTCGAGAAAATCGCCCCAGGCGTTATTGATCGTCAATCAGTCGACCAGCCAGTAATGACCGGCTATAAAGCTGTTGATACCATGATTCCAATTGGTCGTGGTCAGCGTGAGCTTATCATTGGTGACCGTCAGACGGGTAAAACCGCGATGGCTATCGATGCGATCATTGCACAGAAATCATCTGGTATTAAGTGTGTATACGTGGCTATCGGCCAAAAACGTTCTACGATTGCTAACGTTGTACGTAAGCTTGAGCAGACTGGTGCCTTAGAATACACGACAGTTGTCGTCGCTTCAGCGTCAGAGCCAGCAGCACTTCAGTATATCGCACCGTACTCAGGTTGTACGATGGGCGAATATTTCCGTGACCGCGGTGAAGATGCATTGATTGTATTTGACGATTTATCAAAGCAAGCAGTCGCTTATCGTCAGATTTCACTATTGTTACGTCGTCCGCCAGGTCGTGAAGCGTATCCTGGTGACGTATTCTATTTACATTCACGTTTACTTGAGCGTGCCTCACGCGTAAACGCGGACTATGTAGAAAACTTTACCAATGGTGAAGTAAAAGGTAAAACGGGTTCTTTAACTGCACTACCTATTATCGAAACCCAAGCAGGTGACGTATCAGCATTTGTACCGACTAACGTGATCTCGATCACTGACGGTCAGATATTCTTAGAGTCAAGCCTATTTAACTCAGGTATTCGTCCTGCTGTTAACGCTGGTATCTCAGTTTCTCGTGTTGGTGGTGCTGCTCAGACAAAGATTATCAAAAAGCTCTCTGGTGGTATTCGTACCGCGCTAGCACAGTATCGTGAATTGGCTGCGTTTGCTCAGTTCGCCTCTGACCTTGATGATGCCACTCGTGAACAGCTTGATCATGGTGAGCGTGTCACTGAACTTATGAAGCAAAAACAGTATCAGCCAATGTCTGTTTCTGAGCAAGCAGCGGTTATCTATGCTTCAAACGAAGGGTTCTTAGCTGATGTGCCAGTAGAAAAGATCGGTGCTTTCGAAGAAGCTTACTTACGCTACATGCATGATGAGCAAAGTGAATTGATGCGCGAGATTGATGATACTGCGAATTACAACGATGATATCGCAGGTCGTTTGAAGTCAGCAGTACAGACTTTCAAACAAAATCACAGTTATTAATTTAATGGGTTAGGCCGGATTGGTTATAATTTAGTCGTTAAAAGTGGCGCGTTGTTTAAACAGATACTTGCGCCACTATTCTAACCATTAACGGTATTAGTCGCGTTATGCAAAACAGATAATGATTATTCTGATAAAGTGATACTATATCTTGATTATATGTTGCATGCGCAAATGCTTTTTAACCCTCTTATATTGGAATCATTATGGCAAGCTTAAAAGAGATACGTGCCAAAGTCACCAGTATTAAAAGCACCCAAAAAATTACTCGCGCTATGCAAATGGTAGCGGCAAGTAAGATGCGCCGTGCTCAAGAGCGCATGGAAGTGGGTCGCCCGTATGCTGATAGTATGCGCCGGGTTATTTCACATTTGGTGCATGCTTCATCAGACTACAAACATCCATATATGGTAACGCGTCCGGTCAACAAGGTTGGCTATATCGTCATTACCTCTGATCGTGGTTTGGCGGGAGGTTTGAATATTAACCTATTCAAAGCTTTATCCAAAAGTATCCAAGATTATCAAGACCAGTCTGTGCAAACTGAGTTTGCAGTTATTGGCGCTAAGGGTGTGAGTTTTTTCAAAAACTTTGGTGGTAAAGTGACGTCAGCGGTGACTGACTATGGCGATAAACCAACGTTTGAGCAAATAAACGCACCCGTTCAAGCCATGCTTGAAGATTATAGTAACGGCAATATTGACCGTATTTACGTGGTATATAACCAGTTCGTTAATGCCATGACTCAAAAGCCAACCGTTAATCAATTGGTTCCTCTGCCAGAGCACTCGTTTGATGATGAAGAAAGTGGCATACAGACAGAGCTTAGCTGGGACTATATCTATGAGCCTGATATCAAGACATTGATTGATGAATTGCTTGGTCGCTATATTGAGTCGATTGTTTATCAAGCGGTAATGGAAAATATTGCTTCTGAGCAGTCTTCACGTATGGTTGCGATGAAAGCGGCAACAGATAATGCTGGTGACCTTATTAATGATTTACAGTTGGTTTATAACAAGCTGCGTCAAGCGGCGATTACCCGAGAAATCTCGGAGATCGTCGGCGGTGCTGCTGCTGTTTCATAATTGAAACCCTTTATAAAACCTACTATATACAGAAGTTCAAGGAGAACGCAATGAGTAGCGGTCGTATTGTACAGATTATTGGCGCGGTTCTTGACGTTGAGTTTGACCGTAACGAAGTTCCTCAAATTTTTGATGCCTTGCAAGTAGACGGTACCGAAACCACCCTAGAAGTACAGCAACAGCTAGGTGATGGTATCGTACGTACTATTGCAATGGGTTCAACTGAAGGCCTAAAGCGTAACCTACCAGTGACCAATACTGGCGCGGCTATTTCTGTGCCAGTTGGTACAGGTACGCTCGGTCGTATTATGGATGTCCTTGGTCGTCCTATTGATGAAGAAGGTCCAGTTGTCGCTGACGAAAAATGGTCGATCCACCGTGATGCACCAAGCTATGCGGATCAGTCAAACAGCACTGAGCTGCTAGAGACTGGTATCAAGGTCATCGATTTGCTTTGCCCGTTTGCTAAAGGTGGTAAAGTTGGTCTATTTGGTGGTGCTGGGGTTGGTAAAACCGTCAACATGATGGAGCTGATCAATAACATCGCCCTTAAGCATGAAGGCCTATCAGTATTTGCTGGTGTTGGTGAGCGTACGCGTGAAGGTAATGATTTCTATCACGAAATGCAAGAAGCGGGCGTTGTAAATACTGAAGACTTTAGTAAATCTAAAGTTGCGATGGTATATGGTCAGATGAATGAGCCACCAGGTAACCGTCTACGTGTTGCATTGTCTGGTTTGACTATGGCTGAGTACTTCCGTGATACCAAAGATCCTGCCACTGGTAAAGGTCGTGACGTATTGCTATTTGTTGATAACATCTACCGCTATACACTAGCCGGTACTGAAGTATCAGCACTACTAGGTCGTATGCCATCAGCGGTTGGTTATCAACCAACACTTGCTGAAGAGATGGGTATGCTGCAAGAGCGTATTACCTCAACTCAGTCAGGATCTATTACTTCAGTTCAAGCCGTCTATGTACCTGCGGATGACTTGACGGATCCATCACCAGCAACAACGTTTGCTCACTTGGATGCGACTGTTGTACTAAGCCGTGATATCGCGTCACAAGGTATCTATCCTGCGGTTGATCCACTAGATTCAACGTCACGTCAGCTAGATCCACAAGTAATCGGCGAGGAGCACTACAATGTTGCTCGCGGTGTTCAGGAAGTTCTACAGCGCTATAAAGAGCTAAAAGACATCATCGCTATTCTAGGTATGGATGAGCTGTCAGAAGAAGATAAATTGGTTGTTTATCGCGCTCGTAAGATCCAGCGTTTCTTATCACAGCCATTCCACGTAGCAGAAGTATTCACTGGTGCACCTGGTAAATATGTACCACTGCGCGATACTATTGCTAGCTTTAAAGCAATTATTGCTGGCGAATACGATGATTTACCAGAGCAAGCGTTTTATATGGCTGGCGGTATTGATGAAGTAGTCGCCAAAGCGGAAAAAATGAAATCTACTGCAGCGTAAGTTGTATTAGCATTTGCTAAACTGCGAGTAGGCTGACGCCAGTCTACTCGCAAGTAGATAACGCATCGCAGTTTTGATCGTAAGGAGTTAAATATGGCAACGTTACAATGTCGCGTCGTAAGTGCTCGTGAAGAGTTGTATTCGGGCGAAATCAGCATGTTAATAGCTACGGGTACCGAAGGCGAGATTGGTGTATTGCCAGGTCACACACCGCTTATTACTTTGCTAAAACCAGGTGCGATGCGAGTGCAAACACCAAATGGTGAAGAAGAAGTGATTTACGTATCAGGCGGCGTGTTAGAAGTACAGCCAAAGATGGTCACTGTATTAGCAGATACTGCTATGCGTGCACATAACCTTGACGAAAGTAAAATCGTTGAAGCACGTAAAAAAGCGGAACAAATGCTGGTCAACCAATCTGATACCGTACAAACTAATGCGGCCTTGGCTTCATTAGCAGAATCAGTAGCCCAGCTGCAAACGATTCGTAAATACAAAAACCGCGCTTAATTTGTTGTCTACAGTATTGAATGGTAGTTTTTATTCAGTATTTGACAATAAAATAGTAAAAAAACAGTCCATAATGGGCTGTTTTTTTTTATGGTGTGCAGAGTGTTGGTAAATATAATTAAGGATTTAATAAAATACTTCTACCCAATCAGTATATTTGGTTGGCATAAGTAGGTATTTCATATTCTCTGTTAGGTTAATAATAGCGGTATCGACGATAAAAATAAGCTCTTTTGGTGATATTGTAAAGAATGGTGTTAGCCTACAATGAAAACGCTTTTTTTATCATGTTTCACTGCTAGTCGATTAATGCTACTCTTCATTGAGCAAATAACTAAATAGTTAAAAGTACTGGACGTTAACTAAACTTATAGGATATGTTCTTTATAGGTTTTGTTAACGACAATAAGCTATAGTATAGGAAGCTGACTATTTGATAGTATACTGTGTTACCACAATTGCATCATTCATAAGAACATCAATTGTTCCATTTTATTGTGCTACTAATTACCTGCTATTAATTTTTATACATTATAGGACACACCAATGACAACGACTGAAGAAGACAACACACTCCGAATTTTGATTGTTGAAGATGATGAACGTTTAGCTATGTTAACTCAAGATTATCTGGTTAAGAATGGCTTAGAAGTAGCGATCGAGACTGATGGCAATCGCGCCATTCGCCGCATCGTTAATGAACAACCAGATTTAGTAGTACTTGATGTTATGCTTCCTGGTAGTGATGGTTTGACTGTTTGTCGTGAAGTGCGTCCCCATTATCAAAATCCAATTTTGATGCTGACGGCGCGTACAGAAGATATGGATCAAGTATTGGGTCTTGAGATGGGCGCTGACGATTATGTCGCCAAGCCTGCTCAACCACGTGTATTGTTGGCACGTATTCGTGCGTTACTACGTCGTTCTGAAAATGCGCCATCAGAAGATGTGCCACAACGCCTAGAATTTGGTGAGCTGGTCATCGACAATGGCGGTCGATCTGTGACATTGAGCGACGAGTTAGTCGACTTTACCAGCGCTGAATATGACCTACTATGGCTACTTGCTTCTAATGCTGGTCGTATCTTATCGCGCGAAGACATTTTTGAGCGCCTACGCGGCATTGAATATGATGGTCAAGATCGTTCTATTGATGTGCGTATCTCACGTATTCGTCCTAAGATTGGTGATGATCCAGAAAACCCTAAACGTATTAAAACAGTACGTAGTAAAGGTTATTTATTCGTTAAAGAGGGCAATTGATCTTGTCTTAATGACAGTCATAGTCAGTAATTATCATTTTCTTCACAAGAAACCAGCTCCTTGCTGGTTTTTTTGTGGCTAAAGTTTAAGTTTTTGAACTTAAGACAGGTGTTATGTGGTTTAATTGAGCGGTAATTATTGAGCAGTAATTATGGACGCCAGCTCAATACACATTATATAGATATGGTTTTAAGTCGGTCATTGTATTATGGTTAGGTTGTTTATATATAATGATAAAATACGGTCTTCAATCTTTCATCTTTATCTAACAGTGCTTGATATCGTTTGCGATGGAGAGGTTTTGGTCAAAGCGATACTAGCGATTATTACTCAACAGTTTGGTCACGGCACGTATGTCATTAGTTTCTTCTTTAAAACACAGTATTTTTGTTCGAATTTATGCCGGTCTATTAATAGTCTGTCTATGCGTGGCCTTATTTGCCCAATTATTAATGGATACTATTAATAAGGAACGTGTACAAACCTATCGTGAAGATATGGCTACAGGAGCCTTTTATTTAGTTAGTGAAGGTGTGGGCCGGCAGATAAGTGACACCCAGCGCGACTATTGGTTATCAGATGCCAGTAGTTTGTTTGGTTCAACCTTTCGTATTGTACCTGTTACCGACATCGACTTTAGCTCAAGTGAGCTGCGTCGTTTTGATAATGGGAATACTGTCGTGCGCTATAACAGTCAGCCTACTTATGCTGATGTGTATCATCGTCTGTCAGATGCCAAAAGCGTATTAACTGTTAGAATATCACAAGTCACAGAGCAACAAGTACGAGCAATGGCCGTATTTTTGTTAGATGATTTGTCTTACTATACGACGTTGTCTGCTAAGCGTACGCGTCTAAAGGAGTTAGAAGAGAAATTCTTTTTTCCGCTAGAGCTTAAGGGCGTAAATGCTTTAGGCTTAGACACTGATCAGATGGCGCGCCTACGTCGCGATGAAGTCGTTATATTGTTTCAAGATAGTAGCACCAGCCGCGGCAACTCTGCCATCAGAATAATTGTGCCTTCTGAAATCAATGATATGGCTGTTGTAATGGGTCCTGTTTCCTTATTTAACTGGTTTCCATTAAATTTAATTATCAGTATGGTACTGATAAGTATGTTCTTAATTAGCTTAGGTGTTTACGCGCTAATTTTTCCACTTGAGCGTAAATTACAGCTGATTCAAGTAGGGGTTAACGAAGTTAGTCAAGGCAATTTGGATATTCAAGTACAAGTCATTGGACAAGATGAGATCGCGCGTTTATCTGCCACATTTAATGCAATGACAGAGCATATTAAACGTCTGATTGAATCACAGCGCGAGCTGACGCGCGCGGTCTCGCATGAGCTGCGTACGCCTGTTGCGCGTATTCGCTTTGCGGTCGATATGCTGGCCGATACCGATGACGAGGACTCGCGCTTTATGCAGCGTGATTATATCGACGAAGATATCGAAGCACTAAATGGATTAATTGATGAGATTTTGACCTATGCAAAGCTTGAGGAAGGCTCTCCTAAGCTAGACTTAGAGCCAGTAAACCTTCGAGAGCTGGTTGAGCAGGTGGTACGCGAGACCAATGCATTAGGAAAATCTATCAAGGTCGTTGGACAACTTCCAAATGCAAAAGTCACTGCAATAGCAGATCGTCGCTATCTTCACCGCGTTATTCAAAACCTTGCTGGTAATGCACTGCGCTATGCAGAAACAACCATAGTTATCAGTGCTGGTGTCAAAAAAGGTAATGCTTTTGTGAGTGTTGAAGATGATGGACACGGTATACCGGAGGAAGATCGTGAAAAGGTGTTTATTCCATTTTCTCGTTTAGATGATAGTCGTACCAGAGCTTCAGGAGGGTATGGGCTTGGGCTATCTATTGTCTCGCGTATCGCGTTTTGGTTTAATGGCAGTATGAAGGTAGATGAAAGTAACAGTCTTGGCGGGGCCAGATTTGTCATGACTTGGCCCATTAAACCGTTAACACAAGTGCTTGCTGCTGACGAGTTGACCCAAGAAAAAAGTGATCGTGACATTAGTGGGGAGTAAACCAAAGATATAATTAACCACTAATTGATTCGTATGATAAGACTTTATCAACTAGAATTATTTAGAATTGTTGATAGAATCGACTATGTGACCTACTATAAGAGTAGTAGGTCACATTTTGATGAATTATAGTTTTATCCACGGTAATATTAGGTTTACCGTTCTTTTGAGTTTGAGGCTGTATAGGAGAGATAAGATGCCTTATTTATTTGGCGGTTTAGTATTACTAAATGCTTTAATGCTTGGCTACTACTTGTTTATACAGCAACCTACTCCGACTGCAAGTTTACAGGTTGCACAAGCGGAGCTTACGCAGCCAATAACGTTTACGAATAGTGCCAAACATGTACCACCGTTGATTGGGACTAAAGAATAGCCCGCCTTTCAAACCATCTCTTTATGATGGTTTTTCGATGAATTGTCTCATATTTGTTCTTTTTTTAGCCCCCGCCATCGATTGCATTATCTGGTGTAGTCAAGTTGTCCTCAATGACCGTTTCATCGGTAACCTTAGATATCAGAGGTAGGCGTACACAAACCTGTAGTCCGCCCTCAGGATGATTGATAGCTTCTACAGTACCATGATGCAGACCTGCGATACGATTGACGATAGCCAAGCCAAGTCCACTTCCTTGCGTGGTACGTGCTGTCTCGCCACGCTCAAATGGTTGCATGATTCGCTCTAACTGATCCTCCGCGACTCCTTCACCGCAGTCACGTACACATATCATCAATTGCTCTTGAGCTTCTTGATTTACCTCGCTTTCGGTCACAATATCAGTATCTTCTGTAACAACCGTTTCAATAAAGGTCGGTACGATACTGGCAGACAAATAAATCGGCGGCTTACCGTAACGATTTGCATTGTTCACAAGGTTTATAACTAAGCGCTTTATGGACAAGGGACGTATTGGTACAGCTTTTTGAAGCTCTGATTGGTAAATAAACGGCATAGGCGCAAACTGTACAATAATCTCATTAAATATCGTGTCTAAATTGGTAAGGCGTACAGGCTCATCAGATCCATCTTTCATAAAAGAGATAAACTGCTCTAAAATTGCATCCATGTCTTCAATATCATAAATCAATCCCTCACGGAAAAAGTCATCAGGCAACATCTCAGCGGTTAAACGCATGCGTGTTAGCGGTGTGCGTAGATCATGTGAGATACCAGCCAGCATGATCGTGCGTTCTTTTTGCGCTTGACTAAGCGTTGTAAATAGACGATTGAACGCCGTATTGACCTGGCGTATCTCGGTAGGTCCTGTACGCGTTGGCAAAGTAGTCGCATGACCGAGACGAATGTAATTGGTTGCAGCACGTTGTAAGTAACGAAGCGGGCGGTTTAGCTGACGTGCTAGTAAGATGATCGTTAACAAAGTCAAAATTGGCAAACCTAACAAGAATAACGCCAATAATGTTGGGCTATATTGTGAATAATAGACAACGGGCTCACGAATCCAAAAGCTTTGGTCGCGGCTGTCTTGTACCCATAGCTGAGGTGTGGGCTTAAATTTAAAATATACTTCAACTGGTCGTCCTAATTGTGCTCCAATTTCACGTTGTAAAACGTCAGTAAATACCCCCACAAAAACTTTGTTTTCAACTTGTGGAAAGTCACTAGGATTATCAACGACTACCACGTGTGAGTTGCGATACAGCCATTGTTGTATCTTTGGATTGTCCTGCCAGTCTATTCTCGCACTATTCATCAAACGCAGCTCGCTGGTTAAATAACGCGCATGGTTTTTAAGCTCTGGCAAATACAAACTGCGCCAAAAAAACCAAATAGACAAACCGACGCTGATTATAACAATAAAGGCTACCATTAAGGTTGTAAGCCAAGTACTAGAGTACGAACGTGGCAGCCAAGCAGTGCGACGAGGAGTTGGAATAAACATAGGGATCTAACGCTCTTACAGTATTGCAATAAAGTATAGTGCAATACTGCAGTAGGCGCTATGAGCTGGCTAAAAGTTATCGTTGAATATTAGACTTTGATCAGTAAATAGGTTGCGATATTTGTGGCCCTTGATTGCTTTTAAACCATTGTTATAATAGTCATTAAATAAACACAGTTTATGTTTTCAACAAATCAAGACTGTGATATAATTATGCCCTTTTGGTATACCTGCGAAAGAGAGAATTCACATGGTTGTTATTCGTTTAGCACGGGGCGGTGCCAAGAAACGCCCATTTTATCAAGTAGTTGTTGCTGATCAACGCCGCGCGCGTGACGGTCGCTACATTGAAAACATTGGCTTTTTTAACCCACTTGCCAAAGAGTCTGAAGAAGCAGTACGCTTAAACATGGAAGCGTATAATGCGTGGATCGCAAAAGGCGCACAGCCTTCAGATCGCGTTGCTTCATTAGCGAAAGCTTACAACAAATCAGCGACAACAAGCACTGAAGCAACTGCTTAAATGCTTAGCGTTGAGTACTTATAGTCAGTTTTTAGACTATTTAGTATGTTTAAAATAGATAGCGTAGCTGATTTGATCAGTATACGCGGTTAACTGTTTTTATTATTTAATTGCTTTTTTATTAGCAATCTCTGTTTTATTTATTGTTAGGTTAGACGTTATGTCATCTGTACCAGACGCTAGTACACTTATGAAAATTGGTCAGCTTAAGAAACCTTATGGTATCAAAGGCTGGTTATGGGTGTTTAGCGATACAGATGATCGTTCGGATATCTTTGGTATGCAGCCGTGGTGGATAAAAACTGCCACTGGTATTAAGCCATTGACAGTAAGTAAGTGGCGTCAGCAGGGTACAGGGCTTGTGGCTCAATTTGAGCAAGTTCCTGATCGTAATATTGCTGAAACTATGAATGGTGTTGCTATCTGGGTTGCAAAAGACTCATTACCTGAACCTGAAGAGGACGAGTTTTACTGGTCTGAACTGGTTGGACTTAGAGTTTTGAATGAGCAGGATGAGTATCTTGGTGATATTACTGAGATGTTTGAAACTGGCGCGCATGACATTATGCGGGTAGCAGCACATTCAGACAGCCTAGATAACGAAGAGCGCTTGATACCGTGGCATGCTCAAACTGTAATTGAAGTCGATATGACCAATAAAGCAGTTTATGTGGCTTGGCCAAGCGATTATTGATTCGATCTTTACGATTGAAGCAATTATATGTTCATGTAGGTGTCATTTAACGAGCATTATTTAAACAGAGGTCTGATGTATTTTGCTGTGATTAGTATTTTTCCTGAGATGTTTGCCACGATTCGTGAGTTTGGTATCACGGGACGAGCAGTGACTCAGGAGCAAGTCACAATTGAGTGCATCAATCCACGCGATTATACTACGGATAATTATCGCCGTATTGATGAACGTCCCTACGGTGGGGGTCCTGGTATGGTGATGATGGCTGAGCCATTATCAAAAGCAATTGAAGATGCGCGCCTGCGTGCCAGCCAGTATGGTTGCCGTATTGACAAAGCACATTGTCCAGTGATTTACATGTCACCGCAAGGACAAGTGCTAAGTGAGAACAACGTGGTCAGCATGACTGATTATGATGGCATGATTCTATTATGCGGTCGTTATGAAGGGATTGATGAGCGTTTATTATCACAGTATGTTGATATGGAAGTGTCACTTGGTGATTATGTACTGACTGGCGGCGAGCTACCAGCAATGGTACTCATGGATAGTGTGATACGTCGTCTACCCAATATAATGGGTGATGACAAGTCAGCTGAGCAAGATTCGTTCGTCGATGGTTTGCTTGATTGTCCACATTATACTAAACCGCATGTGTTTGCTGGTATGGAAGTGCCTAAAGTATTGCTCTCTGGACATCACGCCAATATTGCTAAATGGCGTTTTAGTCAACAGGTCGAGCGTACCAAAGTACGACGTCCAGATTTGTGGCAAGCATTTACCCCAAATACGCAGCAAGTTGCTTGGCTAAAAGCATTGGCAAAACAAAATAGTTTAAACACAGTTAACAACGAAGATTTTGATCAATAATGAAACAGGTCATACGACAATGGCCGTTTGTTAGACCCCATTTATGTTGTATCTCGTAAATGCGTGATACGATTAATTATTACAAACAGGTGATATGCGTAAAGCCTCTATTATCTAATGTGAGGAGATAACTCTCATGAGCAACAAGCATCCATTGGTTCAGGTCATCGAAAACGAACAACTACTTGAACGCCCAAATTTTGCACCAGGTGATACTATCGTGGTTCAAGTAAAAGTACGTGAAGGTGAGCGTGAGCGTTTACAGGCCTTTGAAGGTGTGGTTATCGCTAAGCGTAACCGCGGTCTGAACTCAGCGTTTACTGTCCGTAAAATGTCAAGTGGCGTTGGTGTTGAGCGTGCATTTCAATTGCATTCACCAATCATTGATAGCATTGAAGTGAAACGCCGCGGTGCTGTTCGCCGTGCGAAACTGTACTACTTACGTGAGCGTTCTGGTAAATCAGCTCGTATTCGCGAAAAGCTTGGTGGTCGTCCAGCTGCTCAGAAAAAGACTGATGCTGGTGTACCTGATGCAGTTGAAACTGCACCTGGTATCTAAGTTTAAGCATTACGTTTAAGCTTGCCAAAGCGCCTTAGCTGTTAATATGCCGCTTAGGAGTAAAGCAACAGTAGATACAAGCCCTTATTCATAGGTTTATTTATAAATAAGCGGGCCATACCAAAAAGACAAAACCCCAATCTGAGCACACGCCAGATTGGGGTTTTTGTATGTATGGCCTTAAATTCAAACCTAGGAGTCAACATTATCTATACGATTGCTTTGTTCCTTGGACTTGCTGTACTTACGCAAACGGATATAAATGGTCTTAGTGACCGTAGCGATAACTTTTTGCTGACTATCCACGATATCTGTTTGATATTCACGAAATACAGGTTCGCCGTCTTTTGCCAGCTCCTGAATAGTGGCAATTTCTGTACTAGGAATTTTCATGCGCGTTGTCACTTTGCTATTACCAGGGGCAACGAACTCAATATGCGAGCTTTTATCCCATACTACATAGGTACTGCCAAGTTGATGCATGAGCATAAGCATATAAAAAGGATCAACCATCGAGTATAAGCTACCACCAAATTGTGTGCCGACGATATTTTTATTCAGACTATTAAGACCCATACTGACCACACACAAGCCTTGATCTAAATCAACATGCTCGACCTTGATACCAGCGCCGACATAAGGAGCGTAGGTATTAATACGCAATTTAAGTAAGTGAGGCGTTAAAAGAGGCATGACGTTCTTTTTAGTTTTACGTTTTAAATTTTCTAGATTCTTGGGTAGGAAGCTCATATTATTATTCCTTTATATTTCTCTATCTTTTACGGTACGTAAAGATGCTCGTATATTGATAACCATCATTTTTATTAATGATGGCCTGAGCTAATTATAAACTGAACAAAAAACACCTATCATAGTCAAAAATAAAAACTGCTACCAGTTTTAAAGCGTAACGAATATTAATTATTCAACAATATCAATACTATAATAAACGTTTATCCTGTTATCAATGTAGAAGATGTCTGTTTATTAGGACTAAATGGTCTTTAAGAGCGGTGCTAGTCATACATCAAAATGCGAAGAAAAGGTCAAGAGTTGTGACGGCAAAACTCGCAATCTTAGTCTTGATAGCATACAATGGCTGCCAATTTGTGTTGAGCAGCTTATTTTTTGTACAATTTTGGGCAAAAAGTCGTTATAGATAAAAAACGAATCCTCAGTTGGCATAAGGAGATGTGATGAGTAGTAACGAGACCCCCGTTTCAAGCACCAATCCGCAGCAGTCAAATTCAGCTCACTACGATGATGAATTGCAAGGTAGCTATACTGATTTGCATCAGCCAAGCTCAAGCTTTGACAGTCGTGACGCCTATTTAAATCATGAACTACAGATTATGCAGCCCAAGCGCTGGCGCATAAATTTGCCATTTCGTGATTATCGTTTTGAATATGAAGATACCATTCCAGCAATGGCCGCGACAATCGGTAAAGTAGTAATGGTGGGCGCTATTGCCGCTACGTTTGCAGGGCCGCTTGGTCTCAGTGATGCCTTTGTGTTAGAAAACGTCCGTTATGAGCTATTAATCGTCGCGTTCTTTGTGATCTTATTCTCAGGCTTTTTGCTACCGACTGCCAACCTTGCGGGTACGCATGGCCCGCTTATTCCTCTTATTCCTATTGTAGTGGCAGCTGGTGGTCACCCGATGGCCTTTGGTCTGCTAATCGGTGCCTTTGGTCTACTATTGGCTATTAGTAAGGGTGGTAGTCTGCTGGCGAACCTGACCAGTAAAGGCGTGTGCGGTGGTCTGCTGCTGTATTTAGGCTTTATTGGTACCATCTCACAAGTCAAAAATCTGTTTGCTTGGGCAGAGGGGATTGGCATGGCACATATTGCCTTTGTGGTGATTTTGCTGACTATCATACTGTATGCCGTATTAGAAAATTTTCAAAAGCGTTGGCTTGCTGTGCCGCTTAGCTGCTTATTAGGTGGTGGCGTAGCTTTTGCGATGGGTGCGCCCTTTGCTTTCGAAACTGCACCTGGCTTGCCAAATATGAATCCAATGTATTGGTGGGGTGAAAACACTGGTTGGATGCTAGGTCTGCCAACGGTTGAAAGCTTCGTTGTGGTATTGCCGTTTGCGGTATTGGCCGTCGCTATGTGGTCGCCCGACTTTTTAGGTCATCAAGTCTTTCAAAAAATCAGCTATCCAAAGCGTACTGAGCGTGTCTTGATGGATATCGATGATACGATGACCAGCGCTTCTATTCGTCAGGTGGCAGGCTCTGTATTGGGCGGCGCAAACTTTGCCTCATCATGGGGTACCTATATCGTGCCAGCAGCGATCGCTAAGCGTCCGATTCCAGCAGGTGCGGTACTAACTGGACTGTTTTGTCTGATCGCTGGTATCTGGGGCTACCCAATGGATCTGGCTATTTGGGAGCCGGTAATGTGTGTGGCGTTGATCGTCGGTGTCTTTATCCCACTGCTCGAGGCTGGCATGGAGATGACGCGCGAAGGTAAAACCACGCAGTCAGCTGCCATTGTGGTATTTGCATCAGCACTGGTAAACCCAGCCTTTGGTTGGTCGATAACCTTAGTACTTGATAACCTTGGACTAATAGGCTCTAAAGAGCGAAGTGCGAGTTTATCAAAAATGAGTCGCTGGATTATACCTGTGATTACCTTTGTGATATTAACAGGTGTTATGGCGGTCGTTGGTATGTTGCCAGGTATTCCAGCACTATTACCGAACTTCCGTCATTAGAAATTTTGCCTACCCCAAAAAAATAAAAGCCAGCTTCATGCTGGTTTTTTTGTGCATAAACCTATAGTAAGCGATAGCTTGTAAAACTCAGGCTATCGCCCCATAATTAGCTGTATATCAGTATCTTAAGAGCAGCAAATTTATGGTTAACGTCTCAGAAACAAGTCCCGCAGATGATAAAAAAGCCCGTCTTAAGCATCTTATCAAACGCCTGCCAAATCTGCCAGGAGTCTATAAAATGCTGGGAAAAAACGGCGATATTTTATATGTGGGTAAAGCGAAGTCGCTAAAAAGTCGCGTCAATAGCTACTTCGCTAAGACCATTGACCATCCAAAGACGCGAGCATTGGTGGCACGGATTCACGATATCGAGACCATCATTACCCGTAGTGAAACCGAGGCACTGCTGCTTGAGCAAAACCTGATTAAAGAATATCGTCCCCCCTATAACGTATTATTGCGTGATGATAAGTCTTATCTATATGTGTTTATTTCAGCTGATAAACCTTATCCGAGATTGGCTTATGGACGCGGCAAAGGCAATCATCAAAAGGGGCGCTTCTTTGGTCCTTTTCCATCTGCTCACGCGGCAAAAGAGACATTGGTTTTGATGCAAAAAATGTTTCAGATGCGACAATGTACCAATACCTTTTTTAAGCAGCGTAAGCGTCCATGCCTTGAGTATCAGATTAAGCGTTGCCGTGCGCCCTGTGTCGGTTTGGTATCGCCAGAAGAATATGCAGAGGATGTGAATAACACCATTCGGTTCCTAAAGGGTGACTCAAGCGACATTCATAGTGCGTTAATTGAAAAAATGGAAGGTGCGGCTGAAGAATTAGACTTTGAAAAGGCGGTTTTTTATCGTGACCAGCTGTCTATGCTACGCGAAGTGCAAGCGCGGCAAGCAGTATATACCGTGCAGGGTGAGGCTGATGTGATTGCGATTGCCAGTCAGGCAGGCATGACTTGTGTTAACGTGTTGACGGTACGCGGCGGGCGCGTACTTGGTGGTAAAAACTACTTCCCTGATGTCGATAGCAGTGAGTCGCTCGCTGATAATTTATCCGCCTTCATTACCTCATTTTATTTTCAGGTGACCGATGACTTGCCGAGCGAGATTATATTAAGTCATAAACTGCCTGATCAGACAGCAATCAGCGAAGCACTAGCAACGCATTTTGATAGCAAAGTCGTTATCAAAACCAACGTACGTGAACATCGCTCAGAGTGGCTGGACTTAGCCAAACTGAATACCAACAATGCGCTTAAAACTAAGCTGGGTGATTATCTAGAGCTGCATTCGCGCTTTGGCGCTCTCAAAGACGTATTGTCTGATGTCACCGATCGAACGATTGATCGAATCGAATGCTTTGATATTTCCCATACCATGGGTGAGGCGACCATCGGCAGCTGCGTGGTCTTTGATCAAGGAGGCTCACGCCGCCGTGATTACCGTCAATATGCCATCCATGATATTCAAGGCGGTGATGACTATGCTGCAATGAAGCAAGTGTTGACACGGCGCTATAAAAAGCAGCCATTACCTGACTTATTGCTTATTGATGGCGGTAAAGGACAGCTGGGCATCGCTAAAGAAGTATTAACAGAGCTGGGTATTCTTAATGATACATTGCTCATCAGTGTGGCAAAAGGTGAGGGGCGCAAGGCCGGACTTGAAGTATTGCACTTTATCGATCATGAGCCGCTTGATTTGCCGATGGATAGCAAGGCGCTACATTTATTGATGCACATTCGTGATGAGGCGCACCGTTTTGCCATCACAGCGCACCGTAAGAAGCGTGATAAGCGCCGTTCATCGTCAGTACTAGAGGTTATACCAGGGCTGGGGGAGAAGCGCCGTCGTGACTTGCTGAATCATTTTGGCGGACTGCAGCAGTTGCTAGGTGCTTCCCAACAAGAGCTGGCAGGCGTGCAAGGAATTGGTCCGGTATTAGCAAAAACGGTTTATAAAGTGCTGCATGAGTAGTTGTGGTTTTTACAAAAAAAATGACAACAGCCTAAGACTGTTGTCATTCTAAAGTTAAATTCTATAACTGCTAAAAATCAAAACTCAATTGTTGATTTGGATAACTGCGACAGTGTTCGCAAACGCGCTCCCAACGATCAAATCGATAGCGCCAATACCAACGAACATGCACAGCTTTAGGATAATTACATTGAATGATCATAATGATCTCCATAATTATGATAGAAAATTCATAACCGTGCAGACATAGACATCTATTAGCAATTACTATAAAGTATGTAGACCTTCCCCAAGGTAAACAAACTCATAAGTAAGCTAAACGTTGAATATATTTTCACGATTATCTTATATAAAAGTTTTTTAAGCTCAGCAATTAATTTTGCTGAGCTTTTTTAATTTTTCATACTTGGTTTCTCCTTTGCAGTAGTAAACAATAAATGTCACATCAATGATATTAGCCTTCTTTTTTTACATAAGTCGCAAATCTAAAATTTAACCCACTTTTCTCATCATGCATCTGCTCAGACTCTTCTGCGACTTCAAATTCGCTTGGTAGCTCTGGATAAAAGGCATCGCAGTCAATTATTTCTGTGTCTACATACGTTAGCTCAATACGATCGGTATACATGAATGCTTCTCTAAAGACGCGCTCGCCACCAATCACGCAAATCGTATCAAGATGCGCACCGTGTGCGAGACTGGCTGCTTGTGTTAATGCGTCATCTAAATTATGTACGACATGAGCGTCGTTACGACCTTTGAGGCCTTTTTTCTCGGCATAATCTAGTTGCGTCGTAATGATAAAGCTAACACGCTTTGGCAATGGCTTACTGTTCATCGACTCAAAAGTCTTACGCCCCATTATGACGATACCTTGAACCTCGCCATTATTTGCTTTAGTCGTCATTTTTTTAAAGTGCTGCAAATCTGCTGAGATATGCCATGGCAGCTCGTTATCTTTACCGATACAGCGATTGCTACCGATAGCGACGATTTGGGCAACTTCAGTATGGGCATAACTCATAATGTATCCTTATTGTTTTCATCAGAAATATGAAGTAAAAAACAGATTTTTATACCGCGACTTTAGCTTTAATAGCAGGATGAGATTCATAACCATCAACGCTAATATCTTCATAGTTAAACGCAAAAATATCATCAATATCAGGGTTAAGCGTTAATGTCGGTAGTGTATAAAGCTCGCGCGTTAGTTGCAGCTCAACTTGCTCACGATGGTTTTGATAAATATGACAATCACCGCCTGTCCAGATAAACTCACCAACGTCCAACCCGCAAACTTGCGCGACCATATGGGTTAGCAGTGCATAGCTGGCGATATTAAACGGCACACCTAAGAATAAATCTGCTGAGCGCTGGTAAAGCTGACAGGATAGCTTATTATCCGCGACAAAAAACTGAAACAAGGTGTGACAAGGCGGCAGGGCCACTTGCTCGGCTTCACCTGGATTCCAGCCCGAGACGATTAAACGTCGCGAATTGGGATTGGTCTTTATTTGCTCTATGACTTGGGTAATTTGATCAATGCCATCTTTATTGTAGCCGCCTTCTTCGTTCTTTGTCGCGCTATAATTGCGCCATTGATGACCATAAACTGGCCCTAAATCGCCAGCAGAACGATTAAAGCGCGCTGTTTGTTCGCTCGTTGCCCATTCATTCCAAATACGTACGCCATTCTCTTGCAAGTAATCAACGTGGGTACTACCGCTTAAAAACCATAATAGCTCATAAACGATCGATTTAAAGTGAACTTTTTTAGTGGTTAACAACGGAAATCCTGACGCCAAATCAAAACGCAGCTGCGCACCAAAATGACTTAACGTACCAGTACCAGTACGATCACCTTTTTCAGTACCATCAGCCAATACTAGTTTTAATAAATCAAGATAAGCCGCTTCGTTCTTAGTAGTAATCATGACTTTTTAGATTCCATAGTCTTTGGTTTTAATGTATATCAATTTTAATGTCTCTCAACTTTCATACGTCTTAATAAGCAGATTGACGACCCCAATCATAAATATCGCGCTTGTAAGCATAAATGATTAAGAAAATACCGATAAGAATCATTGGTGCGCTTAGTATCTGCCCTTTAGTGACCCAGCCCAATAATATAAAGCCTTGATCGGCATCTGGCTGACGGAAGAACTCGACGATGAAGCGACCAAACCCATAACCCAGCATGAAGACGCCAGTGACTGCCATACGTGGACGCGGCTTGGACGAATACCACCACAATAACAAAAATAATAGCAGACCTTCAGTAAGCGCTTGATAAAGCTGTGAAGGGTGACGGGGCAGTAAGTACTGTCCATTTATTTCCATCATCAACTCTTGCAACTGAGGGTTGGCTTGCAATTGCTGCATATCAAAGGCGGCGGCTTGTGGAAAGTAAGTCAGCCAATTATAGCCGCCATCAGATACGCGTCCCCATAGCTCGCCATTAATGTAGTTGCCGATACGTCCAAATAACAGCCCTGTTGGCACACAAGGCACAATGAAGTCGAGCACTTGAAAAGGCGTCTTTTTATATTTACGGGCAAAATACAGCATACCAAGCCCAACACCGATCAGGCCGCCATGAAACGACATTCCGCCTTCCCAGACTTTAAAGAGATAGGCTGGGTTTTGTAGTAATTCACCGAACTGATAGAACAAGACGTAGCCGATACGGCCACCTAAAATAACCCCGAGCGCACCGAAAAACACTAAGTCTGAGACCATGTCACTTGACCAGCTATCACGCTTAGTACTGCGATACCAAGCCAAACCATAAGCGGCGGCAAAGGCCAATAAATACATTAGACCATACCAATGCACTTCTACTGGACCCAAGGACAGTGCCACGGGATCATACTGAGGATGAATCATCATAAGGGTGTCATAATTATTGATAATAGAATGCTGGTCATAATAGCAAAAATAGCTACTTAGGCATACCAAATTACTGTCAGGTTAGGTTCATCGTAACAACTTATCTGCCGCTGGCAACATCTAGAAAGAAAGACAGAAAACCGCTAAGATATAAAGCTGGGTTTAGAATAAGTACCATAAAGAATACCGGATAAAAATACTGTACAACAACAATAAGCAGATCAATAAGTCATTTTATATAGCGTCAGATCACGTAAGCTTGCGCTAACCAGCGATATTAACGGATTAATATTATTTTTGAGGATTATTATGCGCGCTTACTTTTTAATAGCATCAGTTTTTACTGATCACAATGATTCAAAGAAACCGAGCAGGTTGGTATTAAAACGGTTCATGATACCGCTAAGTCTAGTTAGCCTAGCAGCTTTAAGTGTGTCTTCTGTCCAAGCTGCCATGAGTAGCGTTGAACAAGTGACCATTTATCAAGGCTTAGCAAGTGTGACCCGTGCATTACCAATAAATGGTACCGGCGAGCAGACGCTGATATTTTCATGTTTATCGCCGTCTATTGATCAAGATAGTGTCAGCGTGCAGGCACTTGGCACTGTAAATGTCGGCGAAGTCAGTATTGAAACCTTGAGCGGTGAGCAAGCCGCGCAATGTCAGTACCAAGGTGATGCAAAAGTACAAACGCAGCAGAATAACTTGGCTGATATTACTGCAGAGTTAGAAGCGGCACGCTTAGCCAAAGCATACTTGCAAAATTTGACCAAAGTCACGCAAATAAGTACGGATGGTACATTGGCGAACAATGCGCGTGATTTAGAAACGCAAGCGGCAAGCATTAATAAAAGAATCCTGGATATTCGGCAGCGCCAAGCTCGCGCGCAAGATGCCCTTAATCAGATGATGGTAGGTAGTGCGACCTCAACACGTAATAGAGTGACGCAAGTGAGTGTGCGTACGGCTAGCCGTTCCCCAAGCTCAGTGAAACTGCATTATCAAGTACGCGGCGCAGGTTGGGAGCCAACCTATCAGGCACGCTTAAATACTGAGAGTAAAGAGCTTAGCATCACAGCTTCTGCCGTCATCGCCCAACAAACGGGAGAGAACTGGTCAAATATACCCGTTACTTTGAGCACTGCTAATCCCAATCAAAATACTACTAGTCAGCTGCCAAAAGTACAGCGTTTATCTTTATATGAAGCGCTGCAAGCTAAACGCGCTAGGTATGCGCCAGCTGCTATGGAAGCTGTCCCTGTGGTTGTTTCTGCAAGCGATAACTATGGCGGCGCCGAGTCTGCTGCGAACATGGCACCGCTGCCAAGTTTTACTGTTAGTAGCCAAAACAAAAATGGTATTACTGAGTATCGTTTGCCGCAGCGCGTCAGCATCCCAAGTGATGGTAGACGGGTACGGACGGTCATTGATGAGCAATCTGGTAACAGTAAGCTGTGGCTACGCAGTACACCAAGTGTCGAGCAAGCCGCCTATTGGTACGCATCAGCGCCTTTTTTGACCCCAGCTTGGATCGATGGCTCATTACAGTTATATCGCGATGATAACTATGTCGGACAGTCGCGCTATAGCTATCAATCGCTAAAAGAGCAGGGCATTGGTTTTGGGATTGATCCTAACGTGTTAGTAAAGCAGCTGACCGATGAAGACAAACAAGGCGATAAAGGGGTGTTCAATCGTTTGCAAACCTTGACGACTAAACAGGCCTATCAATTTACCAATCAGCACAATCGCAGCGTGCATTTGCAAGTTTTAAGCGCTGAGCCTATCAGCCGCGATGAGGATATCAACGTTACAGCGACCCATACACCAGCAGTTACTGAGCAGGATTGGAATGACAATAAGGGCATGGTCGCTTGGGAATTTGATTTGCCAAGTAGGCAATCGCGAGTGGTACAGTCTACTTATCAAATTAGCTACCCTGCCGATAAGAAGCTAAACACTAATTAATTATTAAAAATATAAAATAACAGTCGCGCTAAATGACAGGCTCTTAACAACTATAATTTTTAAAATATAAAGGAATTTTATGTGCATCGTGGCCATCGCTTGGCAACTATTTGATGAGTTGCCATTAGTACTACTGTCTAATCGCGATGAGTTTTTGCAGCGTCCAACTGAGCCGCTGCATCAGTGGTCTGATAAACCTATCTATGCTGGACGGGATAGCCAAAGTGGTGGTACTTGGCTGGGTATTCATCAAGAGCAGCATACCGGTTTTTATGAGCAAAACGGACGCTGGGCCGCCGTACTGAATTTTCGCGATGGTGTGCAGGGAAGCTTGGATGAACGCTCACGTGGTGCACTCGTCACAGATTTTTTGACCAGCAATATAAGTCCAATGGATTTTGCACGGCAAATCAGCTTGCAAGACTACGCGGGTTTTAACCTCATTATTGGTGATGCAGCGCAGGCCGTCATTGTTAATAATCGCGGCCATGCACCAACACCCTTGTATGCAGGCTTGCATGTTCTTTCTAATGGTCAGCCAGAAGATAGCTGGTTTAAGACTGAGCGCTTGCGTGGTCGGCTACGTCAAGAAGTACTGCCGCTAATTGCAGAAGATAACTCGTTTGAGTACTGGCGAGATGCTGCTCTCAGTGTGTTGTCAGACAATACTCCAGCGCCAGCAGATAAGCTACCAAATACTGGTATGGCTGCAGAGATTGAGCAGATGCTGTCTTCTGTTTATATCAAGCCTGTTGCTTTTGATGATACAGAAAAAAATGTACCAACTTATGGGACTCGCACGCAAAGTATTTTGACGCTACGTAATGATGCCAAAAATACAAAAGTTACTGCGAATATTATTAGTCGCGAATTTGATTATCATTCAAATCTGCAATAAAAAATGCTCACATTCATATCTAAAGTTTCTAGATATCAATGTGAGCATCCGTAATGCGCTTTGCATTAAATTGTCTAATTATTCCATCAACAAATGGTTGTCCTGTTCAGGAATAATTAACTCTTGTCTAAGAGGTAATTCGCGTGCCAGCTCTTGCAAAGCACGGCGGTATACCCCGCGTTTAAAATGAATCACTTGTCCTAGTGGATACCAGTAACTGACCCACTGCCAGTGATCAAATTCAGGTTTACCCGCATCAAAGCGGATGTGTTGCGCGTTCGGCTCATCTAAGCGCAGCAAAAACCATTTTTGTTTTTGCCCAATACACAGTGGATATTGCCCATGGCGCACGTAGCGCTTTGGCAGACGGTAACGTAACCAATCTTGCGTTACTGCCAATAAATCTACGTGACGAGGATATAATCCGACCTCTTCCCAGAGCTCCCGATACATTGCATCCATCGGCGTCTCCCCGCGGTCGATACCGCCTTGAGGGAACTGCCAAGCGTTGTGACCAATACGTTTCGCCCACAGTACTTGCCCCTGTGTATTTGCCAAGATGATACCGACATTGGCGCGAAAGCCGTCTGCATCTATCATGAACAAACCCTTAAAGTTGTTTAAAAATAGCTTATCTCAATAGCATAAAAATACAGCAATCATAATTATTGTTAGGTGAACGGTATATTCATACTAGTAAAACAAGCTTTATTACCATCATTAAACCAAGAAATAGACCAAATGTGTAACAGTATTTTGCTATAAAATGTTTCGTGAATTTAAACGTTAAAAATCAGTCACTTATGCAAAGGGTTTTATAGGTTTTATAAAACCTTCACTTTCATGAGCCAAGAGGAAAAGTACAGTAAGATTTAGTGATATCGTTAAAGTAATAAAATGACTTAAGTTATATGACAGATCGTCTATAAAACCTTGTTTTATCCTATGCTAAACTAACCTTGTACTGTTAGTATTCTCAAATATAAAAATATCTAAGCGTTTTAACCAAAGTTTATGAAAGGATAGCAAACAATGACAGAGTCAAAAGCGAGCGTTACCTGGCAAGAAAACAAAGCATTTATGGGTGTGTCGCCATCGGGGCATAACGTCCAAATTGATGCCGATAAAGAAAAAGGTGCCAGCCCAATGGAGTTGATACTATTAGGGTTAGGAGGTTGTGCCAGTTATGACGTTGTTGCAATTTTGCAAAAGTCTCGCCAAGACGTGACGGACGTGCGCTGTGAGTTGACGGCACAACGTGCTGAGACTGTACCAGCAGTATATACTGACATTCATATGCATTTTGTGGTCACGGGTCAAGATATCAAAGATAAGCAAGTTGAAAAGGCCATTCAATTGTCAGCAGAGAAGTACTGCTCTGCCAGTCGAATGTTGGTACAGGGCGGGGTAAATGTTACTCATGATTTTGAAGTCATTGCAGGGTAAAGGTAGAGACAATTATGAGTGCATTATTTGGGTTAATACCTGATACCGCTGCCGCTGCAATTTGGGCAATGGTGGTTGCAAGTTTGCTTCCACTAGCCATGGCGCTGATAGCAAAAGCTGTTGGTGGCTTTAAATTGGCTGACAATGCACATCCACGTGATTTTTTGCAACGTACGACAGGAGCAGCAGCACGTGCCAATGCAGCCCAGCAAAACAGCTATGAGACCTTACCTGTCTTTTTGGCAGCAGTCTTGGTTGCGATGTTATTCTTTGTGCCGCAATCGATTATCAATACCTTAGCATGGCTTTACGTGCTGATTCGTATTGGTTATGGCATGGCTTATGTTGCCAATTTATCAATGTTTCGTTCAGTGCTTTGGGTATTGTCAATAATATGCTGTTTGATGTTATTTTATCTTGCAATCCGAATTAGCATTTAATTTTTAGCCAATTTCTATTAGCTATGCAGTTATCTAAGCTGTTTTATCTTTGTAAAAAGTTATACAGTTATTGAACAGATAAATGGCTAATTATGACTGCGTACTCGACTGTAACGCAGCTATAATAGCAGCTTTACTTTTTTCTCGTTTGACCTTTTCCCACAGTGTCTGTGCTTCACTATAGCCTTTAGTGAGCATACCAAGCCACTGCTTATAACGGCCAACTAATACAAGGTCGTTTTTGGCTTGACCTTTCAAAAACTGAATCTGATTCGTAATTAAATCTTCCCACAATAAGGTTGTGCTACTTTCTAGATTCTGCTGATGGCCATGATCAATCTGTGCAATCAGATCTGGACGAGTAACAGCGCCGCGTCCTAACATAAGATGTGTTGTCCCTGACTGCACCATACAGCGTTGCGATTGTTCCACGTTCCAAATCTCGCCATTGGCAATGACTGGAATACTAAGTTTATTAAATGCTTTAATCTTGTCCCAATAAGCAGGTGGCTTATAACCTTGAGTTTTGGTACGCGCGTGAATAGTAAGCCAGTCTGCACCGCTATCGCTAATCGCCCCGCGAATATCATCCATACGACTGGTATCAGTATAGCCCAATCGAATCTTGGCAGAGACTGGAATGTGAGTAGGCACTGCCCGCCGTACCGCACTGATAATCTCATACATGACTTCTGGCTCATCCAATAGCACAGAGCCGCCTCGGTGATTGTTGACCGTCTTGGCAGGACAACCAAAGTTGATATCGATAGCAGGTGCGCCAAGCGTGCAGGCAAACGCTGCATTCTCAGCCATCAGCTGTGCTTCACTACCTAATAGTTGTACATGGATAGGGGTACCCGAGGCGGTCTTGGCATTATGATGCAATTCTGGGACATATTTATAAAACACGTGCGCTGGCAAGAGATGCTGGGTGATGCGAATAAACTCACTGACTGACCAATCATAAGGACGACCCAAATCTGACGCAATTTGAGTTAAGATTTGCCGCATTAACGGATCGGTCAGCCCTTCCATAGGCGCAAGGAGGCGGACGGGTTGTTTAAAAAATTGCTGCTTAATTTCCATAAATTACTTTTTTGCCAGTCTGTAATCCTGATATTAAATCTTGAATATTATGTACATCTAAGTTGGCCTGCGCGCGCGTACAAGCGACGTAAAGTAAACGCAATTCTTCAGGATTAATTTTCACGCCATTGGTTGTGACATCATAATAAAAGTCATCATCGAGCTGAACGCGCGACCACTCAAGTCCCTTCGCTTTGTGCGCGGTTGAGATCACATAATCAGCATTTTCAATACTGGTCAAGCTATTGACTGCTTGACTTAAAACATTGGTGCCGTGATCATCGACCAGTTTCACCAAAGTTTTAAGATCGCTACCTTCGTTGGTTTCAGAGTACTCTTGCACGTCGCCCCAATGATAAAAATAAGCCAGTTCAGGGACACCATAAGCTGATTTACCGTTTTTTAGATTTTCGGCAGCTTGGCAGAACTTGAGCATACGGTCAGTATCAGCCTGTAGCGCAACGCGATGTCCGAGTTTAAGCCCAGTTAGTAGTTGCGCCATAGCGGCGGCGTTGGTCCGGCAAAGGATGGCATCTTTTTTACTGTGTACCATGCCTTTTTCAGTAGATGAGTGTTTGTCTGGGTTGCCCTTGAGAGGCACATCTTCTTGTAGTGCCTTTAATAAGGTATTGGCCACTTCTGCAATCGGTTCACCAAAGCGAAAGGATTGGGTCAACAACGTTTGCGGTAATGGTAGCTTTTTCATCGCATTGACTGCACCGCGCCACTCATAAATCTGCTGATGGGCGTCACCAACATAAATGACTTGCTTTGATTGCTGAGTCAAAATGCCCATCATCAATGGGTCGGCATCTTGCGCTTCATCGAATAAAATGAAGTCAGCAGGTATGCTTGGCTTAGACAACGCCCATAATTTTAGATAGATATCATGACCGATACCGGCAGGATGGCGCGCATCGATAGACTGTAACCAGCGTTGTTCGACAGCAGGGTAGAGCATCTCACGCAGCTGTTCGGCGTCAGACTCATCGAGCCAGCTTGGAAATAAAATATGTCTTGGCGCCGGGTAGCTTGCATGAGTACTACAAAAATTGCTGATCGCGTCACTCACGAAACGCGCTAATCTGGCGGGCGTTAGTGTAATATATTTATTAATCCCATCCATTTGGCGCCGTACCTGTACTGGCTGCAAACCCAAATCGTCACCGAGGCGTTTGGGTGAAAAGCGCGGTAAAGATAGCTTGGCTGTTATATCACGAGCAACATGCCGATAAGCAAGCGAATGAAAGGTGCGGCAGTCCACATGACCTGGGAATTTTTGCCGTGCATCATTGGCAATGGCTTTATTGAATGCTAGGTATAAGCCGCGTCCCCGCAGGCGCTCACCGATAAGCTTTAACGTGGTGGTTTTACCAGCACCTGCATAGGCGACTACTTTAAATGACTTGTGATCCATCGCCATATTAAGCGCGCTGAGCTGCTCATCAGTGGGATCGCTCATATAAGCTGGCATAGATGCGGACATAAAAAGGCTACCTAAAATGCAAAAAATGATTAAGAACAACTGGGGTAAAAAAAACCACTGGATATTACCAATGGCTGGCTGGCAATTTAGTGATCATAACAAATGAAAAGAGCTACGTATGAAGGGAAAATGGATAACTGAGGTAGTGTCGGTTTAATTTAAGTCAGACACGCTGCCAGATTTACTCAGTTTGCTAACTGTCGTGTTTAAAGACGTATATTATCGAATCTAAAGACATATGTTTTAAACGGTACGCCTTTAAAAATAACACTGCCAAGCTAGTCATTATCAGATGTTAGGGCCGCGTTTTTGTCTTCTTTAATCAATATTTTGGCCAACAATAAACCAAGCTCAAACAGCAACCACATGGGGATTGCTAACATCAGCATAGACACCCCATCCGGCGGTGTTACCACTGCTGCAATGGCAAAGCAACCAACGATGATATAGCGGCGCTTATCTTCTAAACCCTGAATGGAGACAATGCCAACCAATATCAATAGCAAGGTGACTACAGGAATCTCAAACGTTAAGCCAAATACCATGAATAGTTTGAGCGCAAAACTCAAATAACTGTCGATATCAGTCATCGGTAATACGTTTTGCGGCGCAAACACGATAAAGAACTTTAAAACACCTTTAAGCACAATGAAGTAAGAGAAGGCGACACCAGCATAAAATAAAAAGATAGACGATGTCAGCACTGGTATAGCGATTCTTTTCTCTTTTTTATACAAACCTGGAGCGACAAACGACCAAATTTGATAAAGAATATAAGGCATCGCTACGAAGGCGGCAACGAACACAGTTAGGCGTATCGGCGCCATAAAGTTGGAAGTGATATCTGTCGCAATCATGGTCGAATTAACTGGTAGCTGCGCGACCAATGGATCTGATAGAAAGTTATATAGCTCGCGTGAAAACCCAACCAATGCCAAAAATATAACTAATATCGCCACGCAGATTTTGATTAAATGGCGACGCAGCTCTATCAAATGCTCTGTGATGGGCATATCGACAAGCTTGCTCACTATATCATCAGGATTGTCATCGAGCGATTCATTTGGCTGATCTAATGAGCTGTCTTCAATTGCCGCTATTTTCTCTTTGCGACTCTTTTGTCGTTTAAACAAACTCATTTGGGTGCCTCGCGTTTTGATAACGAGAGGGGAGTAGTTGAACCGTCTTGATCTGTATTATAGGCAGAAGAGTTTTGTGACGCATGCCTTTCTGATTGCTCAAATTCATCCTCATCAAATTCAGACTCCCAATACTCATCAATAGGTGGCATTTTTTCATCTAAATCATGATGTGAAAAACTCGAATGTGAAAAGTCGTCATGCAACAGATGGTCTGCTTCATAGTTCGGTAGATAGGGCGGTGCAGGTAGGCGACGTGACTGATCATAATCACTAAGACGAAACCACATCTTTTCCCATGGTTTGGTAATAAAGCGCGGCGGTGTATTGCTAGAAGCGTCTAAGGAGTCTTTAGTGTTGTTAGCAGTCTGATCAAAGCTTCCATCAACCGACTCTGTAACTTTGTATGGATCAGATGAAGACACATCAGATGAGTAGTTTGACAAACGATCTTGCTCATAGTCATAAGCAAATTCAGCTGGCATGTCTGAGTCTGAGAACAAGCCTTCCTCCGACATATGCATCATATGTTCATCATAGTCGTCTTCGAAGGACTCATCATTTGAGTTGTAGCTATTTGGATTATTGATAGCATCCATGCTTTGGTGCTGCGAATATTCAAAATCTTGCATACTACCACGCAATTCTGCCATTTCGCGCTTCATGTCCGCTTCAGTTTGGCGGATTTTAGCAAGTTCATCCTGCATTTGTTTGCGTGTCTCAGCCAAGTCAAGCTCAGCTTCAATTTCAGACTGCAGGGTTGAGACTGTACGGCGCAGCTTAGCGTACCATTGTCCAGCAGTACGTGCAGCCTGAGGTAACTTTTCAGGGCCAAGCACGATTAAGGCAATGACACCAAACAAGAGTAGTTCAGAAAATCCAATATCAAACATAATTGTCAAATATAGTCATAAATATACTATTCAGTGACGTTATTTATAAATAACATCTCTTATACTTTATGTTCATCATTAGAGGTGGTAGGGCTGATTTCTACATCATCAACCTTAGTACCAGTCTGTGAATTTGCTGAAGTAGTCGATTGAGTATTTGAGCTGGCATCGTGATCGAGTACACGGCGTTTACGCGCCTGTTCTGTCTCTTCGTCCTTGACAGCTTCTTTAAAGCCCTTTACTGCGCCGCCCAGATCTTTACCAGCGTTTCTAAGCTTGGAGGTGCCAAATACGACAACCACTACAACCAACAAAATTAGCCAATGGGTGATGGAAAAACTGCCCATAACGGTATCCTTATATCTTAATGAGACCAATATATCTTGTATTGTCTTACATTTATTACTTGCACAATAAACTGTTATTGCCAAATAAGAAGCAAGTTATTAAAGATACATTATAACGCGCACTGACAATAAAAAGTTGAAAACAACAATAATTACACAAGCTTATTTCAATTAAAGCTATCTTGCTGCTTTCTCATCAATACCCGAAAGTCCAAAACGTCGTCCCAGCTCGTTCAATACAGCATCAGATTCGATATCGAACCACGCCAGTCCTACTAATGTATGAAACCACACATCAGCCACTTCATAAATAAGCTCATGTCGCGCAGCGTTGTACTGTGTCTCATCTGTAAGCTGATCACAATTAGCGAAGTCCTTGGCAGCAATGATACTCTCAGTCGTCTCTTCACCCACTTTTTCTAGTATCTTGTTAAGTCCGCGAGCATATAAACTTGCTACATAAGAGCTGTCTGCAGATGCTTGTTTACGTTCAGCTAACACACGATCAAGCTGGCGCAATATTGCAGTCTGAGTCTCTTGGCTTGATAAACCATTCATATTAGAAACAGTATTTTTATGAGCAGTGCTTTTTACATTGCTATTAGTATTTTTATTTGACTGATAAATATCAGCAGGATCCTTTAATACAGCATCGACTGTTTGCCAGACGGGCTCTGCACCTGTCATGTCTAAACGCTGATAAAAACAAGACTCACGTCCAGTATGACAAGCGATACCACCGATTTGAGTGACGCTTAACACGATGACATCGGCATCACAGTCCAAGCGAATATCGTGTACCTGCTGAGTGTGCCCTGACGTTTCACCTTTATGCCACAGCTGATTACGCGAGCGCGAAAAATAGACTGCAGTTTGCGTTTTTGCCGTCAGCTGTAAGGACTCAGCGTTCATCCACGCCATCATTAGGATGCGTCCTGTCTCATAATCTTGAGCGATTGCAGGAATCAGGCCATCAGTATTGAATTTTATAGAGGTTAGCCAGTTAGGTGTGGTCATAATCTATCTTCTTATAGTTATAGACGTTTAGGTTGATAGAGAAATGGCAAGCATAAGGGTTATAAGGCTCACGTAATCGACGCCATTATAGCTCAAATGATGCTTGTTGGTTTAGTGCCTCTTTAATATCATTATTAAAAACTATACTTCTATTGGAGCGATAATCATACTGAACAAAAGATTTGCGGGCTTTTGCTACTAGTGAGCCATCATACATACGTGTCACTTTGATAGCCATCTCGCCATCCTTATCAGATATGTGCTCTATACCGACTTCAAATAGTAGCTCTTCACGAGCGCGTACACGACTAATAACGTTCAGCTGTAAATTGCTAACAATCAAACCTTGGCATTCTGCATTGATCTCTTTGATACCTTTAGAGTACAAAAACCTCGCCCTTGCCTCGGCCAATAATGCGATGAGTGATTCTAACGTTAGATGCTGCCCAACATCAATCTCTGTGTTACGGACACGCATAACTGTCTCAAAGACGAATACTCTATCATCAAACTCTAACTCACGGTCTATCAACGTTATCTCCTACATAAGTTTTCATAACGTCTGAGACGCCATTGTCATCAATAAAACATAGCTTAAGCAGACATTCAATCAATTTAGGAATAAGCGGTAGTATTATTTTACTAACTGCTTTAATTATGAGCAAGATTGAACATTTAAAGGCCTTTTCACCAAAGCGATGCTTGACATCTTATGCTGGTCTTATAACGTTACTTATTGTTGCAAAGCTGATGGATCTATAAAGAGGTAACCTTTGCAAACGATAGGTTGAATCATGCTGTTAAAACTTTATTTGGCAAAATCGTGACACTTCTGCTAAAATAGCGCCTCCCACCTCGAGGCAAATAAAGGTTTAGTGGTTGTTTTTGAAACCACTATATATAACCGACTATTTGACGACCAGGTTCTATTAAAGACAAAGAGGCAACTCATCATGAAAGTTAAGATGAAAACCAGAAGCGGTGCCGCTAAACGCTTCAAAAGAACAGCGAACGGCTTTAAGCGTAAGCAAGCCTTCAAAAGCCATATCTTGACCAAGAAATCAGCTAAGCGTATTCGCCAACTGCGTGGTCTAAAGATGGTGGACAAGTCTGACGAAGCAGCAGTTCGTCGTATGTGCCCATACATCTAATAGCCTATTGTCATCTGTTTTATTAAATATTTGACTTTGCAATTTGACAGCGATGTCTATCATTTATAGACATCGTGATTCGTTTAATAATGATTAAAATCTTGGAGTAATTTATGGCCCGTGTAAAACGTGGTGTACAGGCAAATCGCCGTCACAAAAAAATCTTAAAGCGTGCTAAAGGCTACTACGGTGCCCGTTCACGTGTTTATCGCGTAGCGGTACAAGCAGTGACCAAAGCTGGTCAATACGCTTATCGTGACCGTCGCAACAAAAAACGTACTTTCCGTCGTCTTTGGATTGCACGTATCAATGCTGGTGCACGCTTAAACGGTTTGAGCTATAGCCGTCTTATCAATGGCTTGAAAAAAGCAAACATCGCAATCGATCGTCGCGTACTTGCTGACATCGCTATGCATGATGCAGTCGCTTTCACAGCCTTGGTTGAAAAAGCAAAAGCGGAATTGGCCTAAGTATTAGTCATCCTTTAGGTTTGACGCTTTTTTAAGCAAATATCTATATGGATAGGACTAATATCAATTAATAGTACGATATTAATAAAAGCTACCGCTGGTCGGTGGCTTTTTTTATATTAACTATTTTAACTGTCTACATATTCAAGCCATTTATATAACGAGCCTTGGTATTGAAAATACTAGGTAAATGATTTGCAATATTTGGTCAAACCCCTACAATTACATACCATCAATAATCCGTTTAAATCAGGAATAATACGTCTTATGACTACCCCTGCTGCCACCAACGATTTGTCGGCGCTACCGACCTTGTCCTCAGAGCTTAGCGAGCTAAATGAGACTCAGCTACATGAGTTTACCAGTGCTGCTGAAGCCTTAATTCTACAAGTAACCGATGCGCGTACCTTACAAGACTTACGTGTTCAGCTAACGGGCAAAAAAAGCGCGCTGACAGGTTGGTCAAAGCAGATGGGTAAGCTTGGCCCCGATGACAAAAAAACCTATGGCGCCTGGTTACACAGCGTGCGTAGCCGTATCGGGCAAGCATTGACGGATCAGCAGCAGCAGTTAGAGGTGGCGGCGCTTAACGCTAAACTTGCAAGTGAAAGTATCGATATTACCTTGCCAGCACGTGGTGGTCAAAAAGGCCATCTACATCCAGTGACGATGATTACTCAGCGCATGCAACAGTATTTTGTGCAAGCAGGTTTTAACGTGGCGACCGGACCTGAAGTTGAGAGCGACTACTATAATTTTGAAGCGCTCAATATTCCATCACATCACCCTGCACGTGCGATGCATGATACGTTCTACTTTGATGCGCACTATCTATTACGTACACATACCAGTCCCGTGCAAATTCGTACCATGGAAAAAAGTGCGCCACCGATTCGTATCATTTGTCCAGGTCGCGTGTATCGTAATGACTCGGACCAAACCCATTCGCCGATGTTTCATCAGTTAGAAGGGCTTATGGTTACCGAGTCAAGCACCTTCGCTGAGCTAAAAGGCTTGATTAGTGAGTTCTTAGAAGCGTTCTTTGCCAAAGAGTTGACCGTTCGTTTTCGTCCGTCATTCTTCCCATTTACTGAGCCTTCTGCTGAAGTAGATATCCTTGATGATAATGGCAAATGGCTTGAGGTCATGGGCTGCGGCATGGTGCATCCACAAGTGCTGACCAACTGCGGTATTGATAGCGATAAATACACGGGCTTTGCTTTTGGCATGGGTATTGAGCGCTTTGCGATGTTGTATTACGGTATCGATGATTTGCGCCTATTTTTCCAAAACGACGTACGCTTCTTAAAACAGTTTGGCTAGATTTGGATTGTAATAAAAATACGCCTACCTTTATTCTAAAATCTTTACTATGAAATTTTGATCCGAGATATTTATGAAAATTAGCGAACAGTGGCTACGTCAATGGGTGAACCCCAACAATACCAGTGAGCAATTGGCTGAACAGTTGACCATGGCAGGGCTTGAGATTGATGATCGTTTTGCAGTTGCGCGCGCCTTTAGTGGTGTGGTGGTTGGTGAAGTCATCAGTGTCGAGCAACATCCTGATGCCGACAAACTACGCGTCACACAGGTCAATATCGGTGAAGCTGAACCGTTACAAATCGTCTGCGGTGCGCCCAATGTCACAGTCGGTATGAAAGCGCCCGTGGCAACCGTTGGTGCTGTGTTACCTAGTGATGACTCAAAAGGCTTTAAAATTAAAAACGGCAACCTTCGCGGTGTTGCCTCAAACGGCATGCTTTGCGGTGCCTCCGAGATTGATTTGACTGATAGCATCGATGGTTTGCTTGAACTGCCAGCTGATGCACCAATCGGCACTGATATCCGCGACTATCTAGGTTTAGACAATCAAATACTAGATATCTCTATCACGCCAAACCGTGGCGATTGCTTTAGCGTACGCGGCATTGCTCGTGAGATATCAGTCATCAACGACTTGCCGATGCAGCAGCCAGAGATTGCGACCAACGCTGTAACTGATGATGGCGCAAACGTTGCGGCAAGTGTAGAAGCAGTAGAGGCTTGCCCGCGTTATTTATTGCAGGCGATTAGCAATATCGATCGCAGTATCGATACGCCAAAGTGGATGCAGGATGCCTTGATTCAGTCAGGCTTACGTTCGCATAACTTTTTGGTGGACGTCACCAACTATGTGTTGATGGAGCTTGGCCAGCCGTTACATGCATTTGATGCCGATACCATCAAAGGTGATATTGTAGTGCGTTTGGCACAGCCTAAAGAAACGCTGATATTGCTTAACGAGCAAACCATTACCTTAACGGGCGATGAGTTAGTCATTGCTGATAATGAAGGCGTGCTGGCTCTTGCTGGGATTATGGGCGGTAAGCGTAGTAGTGTGACCGACAGCACAACCAATATCGTATTAGAGAGTGCGTTTTTTAATCCACTCGCCATCGCTGCTCGTGCGCGCCGTTTTGGCTTACATACCGATGCCTCACAGCGTTTTGAGCGCGGTGTAGACTTTGCGCTGCCAGAGTTGGCATTGGCCCGTGCTTGTGACTTGCTTACCAGTGTCACAGGCTCGCAGGCCGGTCAAGTTATAAAAACAGAAAGTAGCGAGCACTTGCCAGCCCGTGCACCTATTACGCTACCGCTGACAAAGATTTTTGATGTCATCGGTATCGACATTGAACCTGCGGTAATGGTACGTATCTTAACTCAGTTAGGGTTTTGGGTAGAGCAGCAAGCAGACGCACTTGTTTGTACGCCGCCATCGTATCGCTTCGATATGAGCATTAAAGAGGACCTCATCGAAGAGATCGCGCGTATCTATGGCTATGATAATATTCCAAGTGTCCTACCTCATTTGCAAGTCAGTATGGATTATGATGATACTGCCGATTTGACGCATGAGATGAAGCTAGCATTAGTCGATAATGGCTATATGGAAGCAATTAGCTTTAGCTTTAGCGATGCTAAGCTTGAGACGCTACTTGATGATGAGGCGTTAGGGGAGGTATTAGCACTGGCCAATCCCATCTCTAGTGATTTGGCAGTGATGCGCCGTACGTTGCTCTCAAGCTTGTTGCCTTGTGTACAATATAACCTAAACCGTCAGCAGCCGCGTGTACGTTTTTTTGAGACAGGTCTTAGCTTTGTTGGGCAAAGCATCAATGACTTGGTGCAGACGCCAAGTATCGCTTTGGTAGCAGTCGGTGATATCTGGGATGAACAAGCCTACCAAAACCGCGCCTTAGACTTTTATGATCTCAAGCATGATATCGAACAGCTGTTACCAGCTCAGATTGATCCTGCGCGTGTTCGCTATGAGCGTAGCGCGCTGGCCTTTTTGCACCCAGGTCAAAGCGCCAAACTCTATATCGACGATATTTATATCGGCTGGTTGGGTCAGCTGCATCCTAGCACTGCTAAACAGTTAGACATGCCTATGACTTGGGTTGCACAATTATCGCTTGCACCATTGTTAGACTTGGCTCGTGAGCAGCAAGTTATCGCTACCCCAAGTAAATTTCCACAAGTGCGCCGTGATATTGCTATTTTGGTAGATAGTGACATCAGCTTGCAAACGCTAGAGTCGACAATACGTAAAGCTGCAGGTACGTTACTGACTAATCTATGGTTGTTTGATGTTTATCAAGGGGACAAAGTGCCAGCAGGTCAGCGTTCGTTAGCCTTTGCTTTAGTATGGCAAGATAATATTCAGACTCTATCTGATGAAGTAGTAAAAATAGCAACGGATAAAGTTATTGAATCATTAGTTCAACAACATAGTGCTCAATTACGCGATAGTTAACTATATTTAGCTAAGTGACTATTAATAAAGAGATTTATTTCGAGATTTGTTAAAAATAGAGTAAAAATACTTTATAATACCTACACTTGAATTAAAGACTCGGTGATTTAATGATTGTAATCAGTGAGTCATTTATCTTTATATAGTAGTCATACCGCTAAACCATGATACCCGATATCTCGACATAGCATAGGAGTCGTACTTGTGAGTACCTTAACCAAATCTGACATGATCGAGCATTTGATGAATCATCTTAACTTGACAAGACAAGAAGGACGCTGTCTGGTTGAGAACTTTTTTGATGAGTTGTCAGATAGTTTGATTGAAGGCAAAGAAGTCAAGCTTTCAGGCTTTGGCAATTTTGAGCTTAAAGATAAAAACAGCCGTCCAGGTCGTAACCCTAAAACTGGAGAGCCTGTTGCAGTATCTGCGCGCCGTGTAGTGACGTTTAAAACTGGGCAAAAATTCCGTCAACAAGTTGATCAGCATCTATTTGATCAATAATATTAAGTTTAATGACTGAGTTTGAGGATGATGAGTGAAAGAGTGGATAGTCACTCTTATGTGGTCATACTGAAGGTTAAATATTTATAATTTTAATTAATTTATTATTGAAAAGTATAAATATCATGCATAAAAAAAGAGAGCATCGGCTCTCTTTTTTTATTAGTATATTCTATTATATGAGTAGCAAAAATTACTGAGCTGGCTCTTCAACAACTACAACTTCGTCAGCAGCATCAACAGCAGCAGTATCAGTTTCGCTAGCTACGTCCATGCTAGTAGTATCGCCGTCTACAGGAACTTCAGCGTCCATTTCGTCAGTAGCAGTTGCAGCTTGTGCTTCAGCAATGTCAGCTTCGGCATCGGCAGCAGCAGCTTCGGCATCAGCAGGAACAGCTTCGCCTTCAGCATCAGCTTCGTTAAGCTCTTCTTGTGCGTCTTGAACTTCTTCTTGTGCATCAGATAAGTCTTCAGCAGCGTTTTCTGTGCTGCTGTCGCAAGCAGTTAAGCCCATAGAAGCAGTCATGATACCAGCAAGAGCAAGTAATTTAAGTTTCATAAGATAATCTCCGTAAAATAAAATGAGCAGTAGCCACAACAAAAGGTTGAACGTTCGAATTATTTCGAAAGTCAACTAATACTAAGTGCAGCTACTCAGCTTTCACGCATTCTATATGTTTTCTTTTCAAATGAGAAGAGAATGTACAATTAAGTAACAATAAAATAGTGAAGAAACTTGGGCAATGTCACTTTGATATAATTTTTAATACAACTTACAAAAGTGTTTTCCGTATAATTAATTGAAACATAGAATAATAAACAACTAATAGATAAATTTTGTAACTAAGGTTAAGGAGTCGTAAAATTCTTTGTTAGCGATAAAAGAATGTAACAGACTGGTTTTACATATATTATTCGTTGTTCGATTATTCAAGAGATGGGCAGACAAACAGTGAAAAAATCATATCAAGAAAGAATATTTTTAATAAAATCTATATTAATAATTAGGTAATAATATTAATTATCTAAAAGATAGGTTCTGAAAGAAGTATAATTTTTGACTTATCAATAGTGATAGTTGTAATCATAACAATATTTATCATAAATTTAGGGGATGTATTATGAAATGGCGAGGCAGACGAGGGAGCTCTAACGTTCGTACCAGTAGTGGCGGTGGAAAAATGATCGGTGGCGGTATTGGCGGCATCATTATAGCTGGTATCTTGTGGTTAGTTTTTGGCGTAAATCCAATGACTGCTCTACAGACTGGTCAAGTGATAACAGGTGGTGGTACCAGTACCTCAACTGAACCAGCCACAAGTGACGATCGTGATACACAGTTTGTTAAGGTAGTACTGGCTGACACAGAAGAGGTTTGGCATCAAGTATTTAATGAAGGTGGTCAAACTTACCAAGAGCCTTCACTTATCCTCTTTAATGGTCAAGTAAGCTCAGCTTGTGGTAGTGCTACTGCTGCTACAGGTCCTTTCTACTGCCCAAGCGACCAGACTGTCTATTTAGATACATCATTTTTTGCAGAAATGCGCCAAAATCTTGGCATCTCTGGAGATCAGCAAGGCTCAGGTGATGATGAAAACCAAGGTAGAGCTGGCGATTTTGCACAGGCTTATGTCATATCGCATGAAGTAGGTCATCACGTACAGACATTGCTTGGTATCACTCAGCAAGTCAATGAAGCAAGTCGTCAGGTGACTCGCACGCAGGCTAACAAGCTTTCTGTATTACAAGAATTGCAGGCCGATTGCTTTGCAGGGGTTTGGGCGCAGCGCAACCAACAGCGTGTACAATTTTTGGAGTCAGGTGATATTGATGAAGCAATCAACGCTGCAAGTCAAATCGGTGATGATCGTCTTGCGCGTGCAAGCGGTCGTGCAGTGACACCAGACAGCTTTACTCATGGCACCAGTCAACAACGTGTGCAATGGTTCACGCGCGGTTTGGAGAGTGGTAATGTACAATCATGTGATACCTTTAGTGGTGCTTTATAATTAATGACAATGTAAAAGCTTATTTATAATAGACAACAAACAATAAAAGGCCTGCAATATCAATTGCAGGCCTTTTATAAAATTAACTCATATCTTATAAATTAAATACATTTTAAATAAAAAATATTCAAAACATAGAATAGAGAAAATAACGACTTATTTATTATCTGCTGTTTTCAAGGATATACGCACCAGCACCACCAACAGCTGCACCACCAAGTGCACCACGAGCGATATCTTTACTATCACCACCACTTCTAATAAGTGCACCAGCCGCAGCGCCTGCAGCTGCACCTTTAGCGGTATTACTGACACCGCTATTATATCCACCATATCCACCAGTTGAGTTGCAACCAGTCATGATCAAAGCTGAACTTGCAATAGCAGTCATCGCGATAGATTTAGCAAATTTCATATTATCACCTATTAAATAATCAAAATTAAAAAGTATATTATGTAAAGCTTATTTATACTGTAGTTAATAATATACTCATAATATTTATATAGTCGTAGTAGATTGGCTAAGCTTTACAAACACTTTGTAATTTATGTTGCCCCACTGTGTCATTGGTAGTGCTTTTACTTATAATTCTTGTATTTATTAAACTATTAAGCTAACACTTTTGGACTTTTTTATCAGGTTAAAGATAATAGAACTCATTAAACTTTAACTATTAATATCTGATAGAACTATCTTGTATAAAATAAATGAAATAATAGAAGTCAAATTGATAAATAATAATTGCTTAGTTTTGAGATTTACGTTTCATTTGTTCAAAAAACTCATCGTTCGTCTTAGCTTCTTTTAAACGATCTAATAAAAACTCAGTTGCTTGAACACCATCCATTGGTTGTAATAACTTACGTAATATCCAAACTTTACGTAGCTTATCTTCATCAAGAATACGCTCTTCACGACGAGTGCCTGACTTTTTGATATTGATGGCTGGAAAGACGCGTTTTTCGGCCAAATCACGTTCAAGAGTGATTTCTTGGTTACCAGTACCTTTAAACTCTTCAAAAATGACGCTATCCATCTTGCTACCAGTATCGATAAGGGCACTAGCAATAATCGTCAAGCTCCCTCCTTCTTCAACGTTACGTGCTGCACCAAAAAAACGTTTTGGGCGCTCAAGAGCAGTAGCATCAAGACCACCAGTCAATACTTTACCGGATGAAGGGATAACTGTGTTATAAGCGCGAGCAAGGCGCGTGATAGAGTCCAGCAGAACGACAACATCTTGTTTGTGTTCAACCAAACGCTTGGCTTTTTCGATGACCATCTCAGCGACTTGTACATGGCGCTGCGGCGGCTCATCAAACGTTGAGGCAACCACTTCACCGCGCACTGTGCGTACCATCTCTGTCACTTCTTCTGGACGCTCATCAATCAGTAAAACAATCAGATAACATTCAGGGTTGTTACGCGTAATGGACTGTGCAATCGTCTGTAACAGTACGGTTTTACCTGCTTTTGGTGGAGCGACAATAATAGAGCGTTGACCCTTACCAATCGGCGCAATCAGATCAATGATACGTCCAGTTAAGTCTTCTGTTGTGCCGTTGCCAAGCTCAAGCTTAAGATGCTCGGTAGGAAATAGCGGGGTTAGATTTTCAAAAATGAGCTTATGGCGCGAACGATCTGGCGTATCGAAGTTGACTTCACCTACTTTTAGTAAAGCAAAATAACGTTCAGAGTCTTTTGGTGGGCGAATGGTACCAGCGATACTATCGCCTGTTTTTAGGCTAAAGCGTCTGATTTGACTTGGGCTGACATAAATATCGTCAGGGCCAGCCAAATAAGAGCCTTCTGATGAGCGTAAAAAGCCAAAACCATCTGGTAGGACTTCTAGTACGCCATCACCATAGATAGCTTCGCCGTTACGAGCATGCGTTTTTAATATGGCAAAGATTATGTCTTGTTTACGGCTACGTGCCATATTATCAAGACCCATTTCTTTAGCAATAGCCAATAGCTCAGTGATTGATTTTTTCTTTAATTCAGTTAAATTCATAGGTAGGTCATTAACGATTTATCGGGTGAGAACTGCCATTAGCAGCACAACCCACGACATTGATTAAAACAACGATAGTGTAGCGATAGGATGTGTGCACAGAGTTAAGATTTATATAGCATTGATTTTTATGTATCAGATTATCATCAGCTGCGCAAAACTGTGTCAGGATGACAAATGTGAATATAAAGAGGACTATATAAGAGTTTGGGATATAAAAGCTTGCAATGAAAGCTCTATATCAATAATTATAGTTAGTAGTTTCGTTCAGTATACAATTGTGTTTTGTGTTGATAAACACGAGGAGAATAGCGTTAAGACGCATCAGGAAATTTTATGTTTCTCTTGACAGCAGACTATACGGTTTTAAAGTCAGGCTTGTCAATTATTTTTGTTAAAAAATTTGCATAATTTGCTTTTTGACCAATAAAAATGCAAAAAAGCCATCATCTTGTACAGATAATGGCCAATTTTGATCATTTATTCAAACAATCGAGGGTATTGATATATAATTTATAAATGCTTATCAAGTACTTTAGCAAGTTCAGATTTTGGCTGTAAACCCATTACTGAGTCTACTTTTTCGCCGTCTTTAAAGACGAATAAAGTTGGTATGTTACGAATACCAAAGCGGCTTGCTGCCTGTGGATTGTTGTCTACATCGACTTTGACGATTTTTACTTTGCCTTTATAGTCGTTGGCTAAATCTTCTAAGATAGGCGCTATCGACTTACAAGGACCACACCAAGTCGCCCAAAAGTCTACTAGGACTGGGACATCAGATTGTAGTACGTCTTGGTCAAAGTCTGCATCGGTGGTATTAACAATAAGGTCTGACATAATTATTCTCTCTTGTTGTATCATCTTTTGGCTAGTAATAGATAAAAATAGTTTGATAAATTGGGTGGAAACATATATCTGCTATATGAGCCAGTCCTATTTATCTGTCTAACAAATTACCCAGTTACAGCCTAAGAAGTATGGAATGAAAGTGAAAATGTGCCATTATATTAGCATGTTTGCCACGTCTTGACAGACAAAGGGTGGTTAAAATGCTTAACAACTAGTATTAGTACAATAAATCGAAACACAAATTAACACAGGCTATATCTTGGTAGTAGATTGTCTTTATAATTCGCCTGGTAAAAACGTATACATAACCTACTATGCTTTTTTGCCGTATTTAAACCCATTTACAGAAGTAGCTATTTTTTATGCCTTTTACCGATGAAGACATCGCTGCCATGAATTTACAAGAAACTCAGTATCCAGTAGAGTTTTTTCAAAAATTTGCGCGCGAGATTACCGTTTATGAAGATGACGATATTTGGGTAGTAGACAAACCTGCAGGGTTATTAAGTGTCGATGGTAAGACTTTAAAGGTCAGTCTATTGGCACGACTTGAACGCGCAAATCCTGACGTAAAACTCATTCATCGGTTGGATATGGATACCTCAGGCCTGCTTATCTTTGCAAAAAATGCGGCCGCTCAGACCAATATTAGTAAACAATTCATTGACAGATTGCCGCAAAAGACTTATCAAGCACGGGTTTTTGGTACTTGGGAGACAATAGGAGCCACGGGGAAAATATCTGTGCCCGTAAGATATGAGCCGACAACCAAGCCGCGGCATATCGTTGACCATGATTGGAGTAAGAACGCCTTGACCTTGTATGAGGTACTCGCTTATGAACAATGTAACGGTCAAGCAGCCACTCGTGTTGCGCTAAAACCGGTGACAGGACGTAGCCATCAGTTGCGCGTGCATATGGTACATGCAGGGCACGTCATTATCGGTGATCCTATTTATGCAGAAGGACTGGCATTGCAGATGGCACCGCGTCTAAATTTGCATGCCCAGCAGCTACGTCTAAAGCATCCTGTACTTGGCGCTTGGATGGACTGGGAAAGCGCGGTACCGTTTTAGACGTGGCACATTTTAAAAATAACAAACCAAGCTTAATGCCTAAATTTAGTCGTGTAGAGAGTAGCAGCTATACAAACGAAGTATAAATCGAGGGTAATCAGTTACTAACATAGGATGAGATGATGATCGGTGTTGATTCTATAAAAAATATGACCAAAGCTCGCCTGACGCACTCCCTGATGCGCTCAAAATCTCAACCGAACGTGACGGCGGATTATGAGGTCTTAATCATTGGCGCTGGTATCTCTGGAATTGGTATGGCATGTCGCTTGCAGCAAAACTATCAAAAGCTGTTCAATCATTATTTGAAGGCAAAGAAGCGCAATAAAGATAAAGCTACCAAGCCATTTATTATATTAGAGAAGCGTGCAGACTTGGGCGGTACATGGGATTTGTTTACTTACCCTGGTATTCGTTCGGACTCTGATGCTTTGACTTTTGGTTATAGTTTTCGTCCATGGTTAGATCATAAGATGTTAGCCAAAGGTGATGACATCAAAAGCTACATAGCAGAGACTGCGCGCGAGTTTGAGGTTGAAAAACATATACGCTATCAACATGACGTGCAGCAACTATCTTGGTCAAGTATTGCTAAACAGTGGACTGTCGTGGTCAAAAACCATGCTAGCGGTGAAGTATATACGATGACAGCGAAATTTATCGTTGGTGCAACTGGTTATTATGACTATGATGCAGGATATCGACCACATTTTGAAAGTGAAGAGCAATTCCAAGGTGATATCGTGCATCCACAGTATTGGCAAGATGTGGATTATAACGATAAAAATATCGTAGTGATTGGTAGTGGTGCGACTGCGATGACCTTAGTACCAGCGCTAGTCGATGAAAATGGTGAGCAATGTGCGCGTCATGTAACCATGCTACAGCGCTCACCGACTTATGTAGCCAGTGTGCCGGGCGATGATTATGCACTTGACTGGCTAGCGGGTAAGTTTTCACCTTTATCAAAGCATCAGGCATATACCTTACTACGTACACGCAATGTTCTGATGCAACAAGGTCTGTATCAATTTGCCACCCATGCGCCCAATGTCCTAAAAGCAGCATTAAAGCATGGCGTCAAAAAAGAGTTAAAAGGCAGCGGTGTCGATGTTGCTCATTTTATGCCTACTTATAATCCATGGGATGAGCGTCTATGTGCGGTACCTGATAGCGACTTATTTACTGCATTGCATGGCAAAAGAGCAGAGGTTGTGACCGATCAAATCAGTCATTTTACCAAGACTGGTATCGCCTTAACATCTGGCAAGCATATAGAAGCAGATATTATTGTGACTGCAACAGGGCTTAAGCTCCAGATACTAGGCGGAGCTGCGCTATATGTCGATGGTGAGCTTATCGATGTCGGTGCGCGCATGACTTATAAAGCTGTGATGCTTGAGGGCGTACCCAATATTGCCATGATGTTTGGCTACACCAATGCTTCATGGACGCTAAAAATAGATCTAGCGTGTCAATATGTAGTCAGAATGCTTAACTATATGAAAAAGCACCGTTATAGTGTAGTTTTTCCGCAGGCTACAACGGAGCAAGAGCAGGTGCAAATGCAGCCAGATACGGTACTTGGTGCGCTATCAGCAGGCTATGTACGCCGTGCAAAAGATAAGCTACCCAAGCAGGGCGATCGCTATCCATGGCGTGTGACGAACAATTACCTAAGTGACCGTATTATGCTCAAATACCGTAAAATAGAAGACAACTGGCTACATTTTACTCGCTAGATATTTATTGAGAATCGTTGACGAAATCTGCCACTTGTTTACTCAACATTTGCCATAAAGTCTCTTGCGCACTTTTGCTACCCCAAGCATTATGCGGGCTAAATATTACGCGTGGATGATCGCTCAAGCTCAATAGGGGGTCATCTGCTGTAATAGGTTCTTGTTCAAAGACATCCGTGGCATAACCAAGGATTTGTTGATTATGGATAGCATCTGCCAGGGCCTGGCTATCGACAATACCGCCGCGAGCGACATTCACCAGTAAAGGTTGTTTGCTCATTTTGGCTAAGGTGTTTCGATTGATAAGGTGTTTAGTCTGCTCATTTAATGGACAGTGCAAGCTTATGACATCAGATCGATCAAGTACCTCATCAAAAGCCGTATAGTCATCGTTACGCGGTGTATGACCTTGGTGATCCGCCCACAATACCGTCATACCGAACGCACGGGCTATCTCGGTCACACGCTTACCGATAGTACCGACACCAATGATACCTAGGGTCTTATCTTCTAAATCTACAAGAGACGTATCAAGCAGACAAAAGTTACCGTTGTCTCGCCACGTACCATCCGCTACTTTTTGATGATAATAAATGCCAGCACGCATTGCATTGAGCATTAGCATAAAGGTATGTTCAGGCACGCTTTTGACCGCGTAACCTGCCACGTTATATAAAGCAACGTTGTGCGTCTTGCAAGCTTCTTGATCAACGTTGTTCATACCAGTGGCGGTCAGTTGAATAAGTTTGAGCTTAGGGAGCTTAGCAATCACCTCTGCGTTAATCTGAACTTTATTGGTAAATATAATGTCAGCTTCTTGGCAGCGCTCAATAATAAGGTCGGAATCTGCAGGTGTATCATCGTAAGTGATATAGTCAGTCACGCCTGCAGGTACTGACAAATCTACGCCATCAGAAAATGTTCCTTTATCTAAAAAAACCGCTTGCATAATTAATCCTTATTTATAAAAATTTTGATTTAGAAAGTTTTTATCTTGTTTTTATTAAGGTAAGTAGAATAGATGCTTGGACGTTTTTTCATAAAACGAAGCATACTACTTCGGGCGTCAAGTTTGGGTATCAAGCCAGCTGTTTGCTGTTCTTGCTAGTATCGACTCAATGTAGCATGCTTTGAGCAAAAATTGAAAAATACGTCAGTAAGCGTAAAGATATTAGTTGCTCTAATAGTTACAGATACTACCAACTATTGGCAACTTATTACTTTAGGTATGGTCTTCACTATAAGTTTCATAAAACGCCGCTCATTTTATTATCTGTATTCCTCATCGATCTGCTCTTGAAAAACCAACTTATTGCACGCATTTAGCCGGTAACGTTATATAATAGTGCACTTGACTGGTTTTGCTAAAAAGTCGCTTAACTAAGTTAATATATGCATCTTTAAACGATAGTGCTGACTATCGTAACAACTTCATTGTGCTTTACTTAAGAGTAGTACGATGTTGTTGTCGCCCATTTTCTTATCATCTGAGTACAAAAGACATCGCCTTATGACTATCTCCATCGCCTCATTGCATAGTACCGAATTCGCCGTTGGTCAACGCCATTTATCTGACACCGAGTCCGAGCTTGGCTTGGGTGTGGTTATCGATGTCGACGACCGCTGTGTACATATTTTATTCCCGCAAAGCGAGGAGACGCGCGTGTATGCAAAAAACTCTGCACCGTTGTCACGTGTCGTGTTTAAGGTTGGTGATAGTATCAGTGACCAACAAGGAAATAGCTATACGGTCACTGCGGTTGATGAGGTGATGGGCGTGCTCAAGTATAGTGTCGATGAGCACGAAAAAGGCATTATGGAAACGCGTCTTGCAGCAAATATTACCTTGGCAAAGCCGCTTGAAAGACTGTTGGCGGGTCGTATTGAACGCGGAGACTGGTACGAGCTGCGTCAAGATATATTGCGTATGCAATCAGCGCTGGCAGGACATCCACTGAAGGGTCTCATGGGAGCGCGTGTCGATATCATCGAGCATCAGCTGTATATTGCCCACGAAGTTGGCAAACGTATTGCGCCGCGTGTACTGCTTGCTGATGAAGTCGGTCTGGGTAAAACCATCGAGGCAGGTCTTATTATTCATCAGCAGCTCTTAACCGGTAAAGCTGAGCGCGTCTTAGTATTGGTGCCTGATAGTTTGCAATACCAATGGATGGTTGAGTTACGCCGTCGCTTTAACCTAAACTTTGCTTTGTTTGATCTGGTCCGTACTGCGGCGATTAAAGAGCATGATCCTGAGCAAAATGTGTTTGCTACTGAGCAATGTATTATCGCTGGTATGGATCTGCTACTTGACCATCCTGACTTATATGATCAAGCGATAGAAGCAGGTTTTGATTTGTTAGTCGTCGATGAAGCGCATCATTTGCATTGGGATGAAGCAGCGGGCGGCAACGAAAAATATGACTTAGTGGCTGACTTCGCTGAAGAGACGCCTGGGGTGATGTTACTAACGGCTACGCCTGAACAGCTGGGTGTTCAAAGCCATTTTGCGCGCTTGCGTTTGCTCGACTCTGATCGCTTTGATGATTTGGATGAGTTTATTGCCGGTCAAGAAGCCTTTGCGGAAACTGCGGCCGTGGCTGGTGTATTGATAGAAGATAAGTCGTTAAATGACGGACAAATCGCTGCTCTAACTGCCCTGTTGAATTTAAATGACGATGAGCTGGCAACGATTAATGAAGATGATAAACTACGTACGTATGCCCTTAATGAGCTATTGGATCGTCATGGCACAGGGCGGGTGTTATTCCGTAATACCCGTGAGAGTGTTCAGGGGTTCTATGGACGTAGCAGTCAGGCGTATCCATTGCCATTACCTGAAGCGTGGCAGGACAGCTATCAAACCAAGGGCAAGCTGCGCGAACAGCTGTGGAGCGAGGAAAATCAGCCTGATGGCGGCTGGTTAGAAGATGATCCACGTGTCCCATGGTTGATTGATATCTTAAAAAGTGAGCTTAAACAAGAAAAAGTCTTACTGATCGCTCGTAGTGGGGCAACCGTAGAGAGTTTAGAGGCGGTATTACGCTTACATGCTGGTATTAAGACTGCTATCTTTACCGAGCAAATGACGTTGCTTGAACGTGACCAAGCAGCCGCATTCTTCGCCGATAGTGAAGGCGCGCAGATATTACTATGTTCAGAAATTGGCTCTGAGGGTCGTAATTTTCAGTTTGCAAGTCAGCTGATACTGTGGGACCTGCCGGCCAATCCAGATACGCTAGAGCAGCGTATCGGTCGTCTAGATCGTATTGGGCAGACGCAGCAAATCACACTGCATGTCCCTTATGTACAAAAGACCGCACAAGAACGCTTATATCACTGGTATAACAGCGCCCTAAATATGTTCAATCAGATATCTCCCACGGCCCAAAGTGTGCAAGAACAGTATATTCAAACGCTCAAACCGCTACTTGAAGGTGCCGATACTGCAGAGAGTCGCGATGAGTTAAAAGCTCTCATCGCTGAGGCGTTACAAATGCGCTTGGCGCTAGAAGCACAGCTACAGGCAGGACGTGATCGTCTACTTGAATACAACTCATGCCGTCCACGCGTCGCTGGGCGTATTGCAGATGCGATGCGTGATTTTGATGATAATAATGTGCTACCGCCCTTTATTGAGCGCTTTTTGGCATCAGCAAATGTCGATTATAGTATTCAGCGTGATGGTTCTTGGGTGCTTGCGCCACTCGATAGCACTGAAGTTAGTGAGTATATTGAGGGGCTGCCACTTGGCGATGAAGAAGGTATGACGTTGACCTTTGATCGCGAGCTTGCACTGCAGCGTGAGGACATCGATTTTGTCACCCATGAACATCCATTGATGCGATCGATCTACGAGCTTGCGAGCACGAGTACCTTTGGTAATACGACGGTGGCAATGCTCAAGAGCAATGCCATTCCTCAAGGTATGATTATGCTTGAGGTTCATTTTAGGGTCGAAGCGATCGCGCCAAAGCTACTTAACCTGCCAGCGACTCTACCGACTCAAAACATTCGTGTCTTTATCAGTGAGCAAGGAAGTGATTTATCCGCACGTATCAGTAGCGAGATGATTATGCCGCATATTGATCGTTTGGACAAAACCCGCGCGCGTCAGGTGGTTAAAGTGCGTAGTGATGTGATTGAGAGTCGTTATTACGAGGCCGAGGAGATTGCACGAGCACAGCTGGCTGACATTGGTGAGCAAGCAAGGGCGCGCTTTAATCAGCAATGGTCACGTGAGATTAAACGCCTCAAGCATTTGCAAACCATTAATCCAAATGTGCGCCCAGAAGAAGTTGAGCGCCTAGAGCAATTGCAAGCGCAAGGTGAGCAAGCATTAGCGAACTTATCATTGGTACCGGATTCTATCCGTGTGCTCGTCACGGTAAAGCCGTAGCTATCACCAGTATTGCTAAAAGAGGTGTTATATAACGCCTCTTTTTTACACAATTAATCATTTGGTCGTTTAAGTTTAAAACAACATTTGGTTATTCCTATATTCGTATAAATAAAATCTAACCTAAGTAGTCAAGTTAATGCGGGCAAGTAAGTCTGTAGCAACTGGTCAAAGCTTACAATATTGGTTAAGATGTTTTCTATTTTAAAGATCTAGTATCATTTTTAGGTGCCAAACAAGCGGTTTTAAGCGTTAACGCATTAGTACGGCTTTTCAGTAATAGTCGCTCAAAAATAAGGAAAATTACTGCCATGTCTGATTATCCACAACTGATTGATGAGCTGCTCGCTACGGTGGCACTTATTGAAGTCAGTCCTGATGTATTTGAAGGCAAAAGCCATGACTACGTTGGTAAGCGTATATTTGGCGGGCAAGTACTGGCTCAAGCTATGATGGCTGCAGCTCATACACTGGATACAGATAAGCCTTGTCACTCGCTACATGGTTATTTTTTGCGCGGTGGCGATATCAATCAACCGGTGATTTATCAAGTAAGGCGCTTACGGGACGGTCGTAGTTTGTCAGCACGCGAAGTGACGGCGATTCAGTATAAACAAGTCCGTGGTAAGCCGCCTGTTGAACAAGTGATATTTTCGATGATTGCTTCATTTGCACCGATGGAAGAGGGTTTAGAATATCAAGAAAATATGCCTGTTTATCCACCACCTGAAGATTTACAGACTGAGCAAGACCTAAAAGAGAGCTACGTGGGTAAAGTACCAGATGCGCTTAAGGGTCGTTTTATGCGTCGTCGTCATGTGGAGATTAAGCCTGTCAAGCCGCGCGATCCTATACATCCAGAGCCAACGAAACCGAAGCAAGCCAATTGGTTACGCATCCGTGAACTGGGCTCGCAGCCAGTTGCGATTCAGCAAGCACTCTTGGCGTTTTCTTCTGATTTTTATTTAGTAGGAACGGGGCTTATGTCTCATGGCATCAGCTTTATGACCAGTGGACTACAAGCGGCTAGCATTGATCATTCAATGCATTTTCATCGCAGTTTTGATATAAATGATTGGCTGTTATATGACATGTGGAGTGATACGACATCCAATGCGATGGGGCTAAACCACGGACAGTTTTGGCAAGATGGCAAGCTGGTTGCCACCGTGCAGCAAGAGGGCTTGATGCGTCTGCGCGTGCCAAAGTCTTAGCACTATATATCTTTGTTATAATCATCAAAAAAAAGCGACTCATGATTAATTGTGAGTCGCTTTTTTTATGGCATATGTAGTTTTTTAGACAGTCAAGTATGAAGGTTTATTCTAAAACTTTGATCATCGCTCGTGGCAATCCAAGCGTTGCCCGCGCATCATCAGTATTTAACCAATTAATATTAACATCAGCTGCTTGTAAGGCTTTGCTTATTTCAGCCTTTTGTTTGGCGTCTAAAGTCAATGAATGCGGCTGCAAATACCAATGAAAATGCGTCAGTGAGTGTTTAATCGGTGCGTCATTCAATAAAGAATTACTGAATGATTCCGTTACCAAGTCGTTTTTTATTAGCCATTCATTGATAATCTGCTCAGCGGTAGTAAACTCTGCTTCGTATATTTTTTCTTTACTACGGACATCATTTGCTACGTTTGATAACTTATCATCGTTCGCAACTTGCTTTTTATCAGTCGTCTTAACACTGGCTTTGCCTTCAATTTTTTCTACAAACCGCAAAGGCAAACTCCATAATCCGCCCCAAATACCGTTATCAGGGCGCTGTAGCCATAAGATGCTGCCACCTGCATCTTTAATTAGTAGAGCATTGCTAAACTTGCTTGGTTTGGGCTGTTTTTTTGCTTTGACGGGATAATCCGTTTCGCGACCTTGTGCATGTGCCAAGCAATCATCTTGTAGTGGACACAATAAGCAAGCAGGCTTGCTACGCGTACATAAGGTTGCGCCCATATCCATCATAGCTTGTGCAAACAGCCCTGAACTCTCTCTAGGGGTCAAACGTTCAGCCAATGCCCATAGCTCTTTAGTCGTCGCAGACTTGGTAATATCACCATCAATCGCTGCCCAGCGTGTCAGCACGCGTTTGACGTTACCATCACAGATGACGCCATATCGATGCAGCCCCATTGCCATAATCGCCCCAGCGGTAGAAGGGCCAACGCCAGATATCGCTTCCCAACCCTCTAAAGTTTGAGGAAAGTCGCCAGTCTCATCAATTATGTCGATCAATTGCTTTGCGCCTTTATGCAAATTCCGTGCGCGAGCGTAATAGCCCATGCCCGCCCAATGCTCAGCGATAGTATCCCAATCCGCTGCTGCTAAATCCTGCACCGTCGGAAACGAGTTCATAAAACGCGCAAAGTAGGGCAGTACAGTCGTTACTTGTGTTTGCTGGAGCATGACTTCCGATAACCAAACGACATAAGGATTGGGCGTATCGGTCTGATGTTGTTGCCAAGGTAAATCGTGGCGACCGTTTTCGGCAAACCAATCTAATAAGCGTGGGGCGAAGGAGTTTAGTGATTTGGATGCATAGTTGAAATTAGGTTCTGAGTTAACGGTTGTCTGAGTCATAGGATTTTTTAATTATCACTTGAGGTTATTAATCCTATTTTACCACTACATATTCTATGAGTTGGGTTTGTATGATTTACTATGAGAATTAATGATTAAATACTGTACTGTTATTAGTAAAGCACCATGCTCTCTATGCAGCTTACATACTAAAGTTTTCAAAAGGATTGATGAATTTGAAGCCATACGTCAAAACGCTTATTAATGCTGCGTAACCAGAAATTTTAAGAATATTCTCTCGTAAAGATTTAAGGTTATCTATACCATACTTATGAACAACATTGGCTAAATCAGATAATGCTTCAATTTCAAAGTTATTAATAACAATTTCACTTAATGAAGTTATATTTATTTGTTCGATAATATCACTTGGGTAATTGAATGCAGCCATTGCTACGATACTTAAAAGGGGGATCGAGTATAAAATATAATCGCTAATAGGGTGTGACTCATAAACTTTGAATAACTCCCTAAATTTGAGATAATGCACTATTTTGTATGCAATGTCCTGAGCAACTATCAACGCTATAACAAACATCATGTAAAGAAATTTGACTACTAAAACAAGAATAGTTATAAAAAATAGTAAAGTGAGCAGCCAAGTATAAAAAACTGTTTTCCCAACATCTGACTCATTTTTTGCGACGAAATACATAATAAATGGTGGAATAAAGGTTAAGAACAGAGTTGTATACAATGCAGTATTATAAAAAACACTTCTCAAAATTAGAAATAAACCCAAACTAAGTCCATAATAAGTTAATGAAAATCTATTTTCATGGAACCACCACTTAAGCTCGTAAGTCATATCTAAACTCAAATTTTTGTAGGATGAACCCAGCGCGCTGATAAATAATCTTAAGAATTACTTCCGATTCTTTCTTGCCCGTTTTTTGCGTAAGCGCTTTTCTTCTAGTTTGGCTTCTTTTTTCGCTTCCGCTTGTGCGCGTATCTCTTCTACTAATAATAGCTCCACTTCACGCATTTTTGGTGTCTCTAACGTAATGCGCCCTAGGGTGCCACTGCGCAGCTCATTGACCAAAATCTCAGACATACGGTAAGTATCAACGATGCCGCCTCTTTTTAGCAGGCCTCGGTTACGTCCAGCAACTTCGAAAAGCTCCCAATCAGTTTGGGGCAAATCTTCGATTTTATAGCGTTCTTTAAGCAGCTCAGGATAAGCTTCAATTAAATATTCAGCGGTGTAACCAGCCACATCAGCGAAATCAAATGCGGTGTCTTTGATACCACCTGTAGCCGCCAAGCGATAGCCTGAATTTGGGTTTTCAATCTTTGGCCAAAGCATACCAGGGGTATCATAAAGCATGATGTCGTTATCGATTTTGATCAGCTGTTGAGATTTAGTCACGGCAGGTTCATCGCCTGTTTTAGCGATGCTACGTCCAGCCAAGCTGTTAATCAAAGTCGATTTGCCAACGTTTGGTATGCCCATGATAAGCACCTTGATTTGCCTACCAGTGCCGACTTTATTGGGGATTAGCCGCTTACACAGCTCGACAATTTTATGTACGTCGTTGGTTTTGTTATCATCAAAAGCGATGGCTTTTACTTGATCCTGACTTTCTAAATACTCAATCCACGCTTGCGTTTGATCAGGGTCGGCGAGGTCTGCTTTATTGAGTATTTTGATGACGGGTTTTTGTCCACGTAGCGCTGCGACCATAGGGTTTTCGCTACTGTATGGAATGCGTGCATCGATGACCTCGATGACGACATCCATCTCTGGCATAATTTCTTTAATCTCGTTACGGGCTTTGTTCATATGTCCAGGGAACCACTGGATACTAGCGTTACTCATTGATATCACAACCTTCTTTAAATGGAGTGCCAAAAGTAGAACAATAAATTTTTACTTTTGTGATGAGGTCAAGTTTACTACACAATGAGGGGTTGAATGCGCCTAAAGTAGATTGCTCGCTTTATTTTAATTTGCCTAAACGTATTATTGCAAAAGTGCGTCTTAAAAAAAGCTTTGATCAGGTAAGAATTTACACGCTTAATAAAGGGCTTTTTATACAAAAAAAGCGAAGCATGAATATCATGCTCCGCTTTGAATTTTATGATCACTGTAATCAGTTGAAACTGTTAAATAATTACCCTAAATTTGCTTTCATAAACTCGAGCATATTTTCCCAACTTTGCTTAGCTGCGCTTTCGTTGTAGCCTAAATCGATATCATTTTTAGCGGCACGCTCATCTGCATTTGGATTGGTAAAGCCGTGCTTAGCATTATCATAGACATCAACCGTATAGTCTACGTCAGCTGCGTCCAATTCAGATTTTAGATCTTCTATTGCATCCATTGATACCATAGAATCATCACGACCATGGGCAACCAGTACTTTGGCTTTAAAGTTACTGTCTGCAGGTTGTTTCGCTGCTGGGTTACCGTGGAAAGTAGCGACTGCTTTTAATGGCATGCCCTCGCGTGCCATATCAAGAACGACTTTACCACCGAAGCAATAACCAATCGCGCCTAGGTTATCGCCATTGACTGCCAGTTGGCTACTAAAGTCATTAAGGATTAAGCGGCAGCGTGCCATTAGCATATTTTGGTCTGCAAGTACTTGTTCCATCCACATATTGGCCATAGCAGCATCTGCAGTCAGTTTGCCTTCACCGTAGACATCCATTGCCACCGCTGCATAACCAGCCTTAGCCAAATTTTCGGTGATGGTCTTAGGATGGTCAACCACACCCCACCACTCTGGTGCGACCATAATACCAGGCGCTGGATTGGTATCAGAAGCATCTTCTGGCAGTGCAATATAGCTAATAAGCTCAACGCCATTGTCTGTCGTGCTGACTAATTCATAAGTTTGAATAGACATATTATTATCCTTTTTTATATTGTGAGTTTTATTTAGGGGGTTTGTACATGTTCAATTGTTTGACTCGTCCTACCTTAACGCCCACGACCAACAAAAACAGCTATAATACTGTAACGCTCTTTATCAAAATGATACTGTGACTTTATAAAACCCTACTATGACTCCATGAGGCCAAACTTGTTAGATCCATCAAGTTCATTTTCAAAAAAAGTATCTGATAAAACATCCAATACAAAGCCCGACGAGGCCGATAGTGCAACGCTACGTCCACAGTTTTGGACCCGATTTAATCTAGATGAATTAAATCATAGTGAATGGGAAGCATTGTGTGATGGTTGTGGCAGTTGTTGTTTGATTAAATATATGGACGATGATGATGAGGAAGAACTGGTCGAATATACGGATGTGACCTGTCAGCTCATGGACTGTGCGACAGGCTATTGTAGACATTATGATACGCGCCAAGAGTACGTACCTGATTGTATTCAACTGACGATTGAGAATTTGCCCAATATGATGTGGTTGCCAGCGCACTGCGCGTACAAACGTTTGTATAAAGGTCAAACGCTACCAGACTGGCATCTACTATTAACTCAAGATGCCGTCATAACGCAGCAGCAAATGCGCGCGGTCAATGTCGGGGTAGCAGGGCGCTGCATCTCTGAGATTGGTATCTCTGATGAGGAGATGGAGACGCGAGTGGTTAACTGGGTTACGCCTTAGTTGTCTTGACGCCTTGTTTGTCAAAATCTTTAGCTATCAAAAACATTAATCATTAGAAGCCTTGGCAGCAGACTTAGCTTCTGCGTCAGCTTTGGCTTGTGAGTCTGCTAGCGGCGGTATGGGAATACCTTGGCGAATCTGAGCTGAAAACCTGCTACCATTAGCCTGAGTGTCTAGATCGGCCTGATTGTCAAAACCTCTAACCTTTGGGTTAATATGGGCATGCTCATACCAGGTAGCCATTGACCAAGGCTGGCCACTGTTCTTGGGATTGGCATCTAGCATACCGACATCATACAGATAGTTTGGTAACCAGCCAGATACCCAAATTCGATAATCCCATGGCAGACGTTCGCCGCTAACGATGCGCGCCATATAAAAAATAATATTGGTGCAGTTACTGGTTAAGGTATTATACCAAGCGGGCTTAGCATTGAGCTCATCGGCTGCAATCAAGTACGACTCAAACAATGATCTGACTTCCGACTGCTGCAAATGGCTAACAGGCAACAAATACACTTGCTCACCGCGCGCATTGCTACGAGTATAAATAATATCGCGCTCTTCAGAGGCAATGAGGCTAAGCTCGTAACGTCTAAAAAAGCCCGCTAGTGCCGAAAACGATTCACCATCTTCTTTACGAATCTCAAAAGAAAAGGCAAGCGGGCGATCATCTTCAAAACGAAAACTGACTAAGGTATGAGCAATGAGAGGTCCCATCCAATAAGAGTTAATGACATCGACTCCGGACAATTTAGACATATCAACTGTACGCGTCTCCCAGTGCGCAGTCGCGTCCTCGTCAGTATGCCAATCAAAATTACGCACATTGGTAAAGGTAATCAAATTAGGATTGGCCGCATCGCGCTTATAGGCGACCCTTTGACTAACCTCAGGCATCCAGTCGCGGTTTTGTTTGGCTTCAATAGAAAAAAACCACCCAAGACCCAGCAGCCAGACAGCCGCATACAGTCCACCTAGCCAAGTAACGATGGTTCTTTGTTTAAAGGACTGATTAAACGTGTTGTTAATAACTTTACTTGGAAGCCTTGGTTTGGTCTTTACAAGCAGTAGCGATGTAAGCAAACCGATAACTAACGCATACGCCACCCAAGTTATAGGATTATATGCGCCAAGCTGATACCAGATTAACATCAGCAACCATAATGCTGATAACAACAGACCAAGAATGACCAAAAAAGAAACAAGATAGTATCGCCAGTCGTTTGTCTGACGTGCAAGGTTGTGCTTGTCTTTAAAAGCGTCAAGAGGGGTTTTTCGTGATGATCGAAGCCGAGAAAAAAGAGAGCGAAGCGACATAAGTGTGGGCTAGGTAAGTAAAGTCGTTGACGATAGCAAAGTTTATAACACACTGACAATACAATTTGGATAAATTTGTCGTTGAATGTCTGATTGGCTTGCGATAAAGTGAAGCTAATTTAGACTGGTCTATTTATCCTTAATGATCAATGTTACCTATTATTAGTGATATTTGTGACTAACGATACTTGTAATTAATGATACCTAGGCTTGTTTATTTTACTCTTCACGACGCAATCTATTAATATATTAATTATACTAAACTAAAGAGGTTAACTCATATCGCCATGTCTGACGACGCTCCAAGCCCGAGTAGTTGGTCGATGCGCGGCTTAAAACGCTGGCTATCGACCGCCCCTGAAACCCGTGATGAATTGATTCGTTTGGTACAAGACTCCCGTCAGTTCTTAGAGCCAGACACAGTTGATATGCTCGAAGGTGTACTGGACTTGCCAGCCACACAAGTACGTGAAATTATGACACCGCGTCCGCAAGTGATTGGCTTGCACGAAAGCAACAACCTTGCTGATGTGATGGACATTATCCTTGATACCACGCATTCACGCTATCCTGTTTTTGACAGTCAAGACGATGATGCCGTTATTGGTATTTTACTTGCCAAAGATTTGATTCCTATTCTTGTTCATATGGTGCGCGATCAAGAAGATAAAATCGACAGCAAACGTCTAAAAGACTTGGTACGTCAACCTCTCTATATTAGTGAAACTGCGCGCTCTGATACGTTACTGCGCTCATTACAGCGCACTCAAGTACACATGGCGATTGTGGTCGATGAGTTTGGAAATTTTGCAGGCGTAGTCACGATGGAGGACTTGTTAGAAGAAATCGTCGGTGACATCGTCGATGAGCACGATGACTTTGATGAAGACAGTGATATTAATAATATTATCGCCGATCCTGAAAAGCCTAACACTTGGCGAGTACAAGCGTCTACGGTGATTGAAGACTGTAACGATGAGCTGGGCAGCCATTTTGATGATACCGATGTCGATACGATGGGCGGTCTTGTCATGCAAACACTTGGCTATGTGGGTGATCTAGAAGGTGAGAGCGTACAAATAGATGATTGGGAAATCAAAGTAATCGATGCAGAAGGACGCTTTATTCAAAATCTAGAGCTGACCAAGACCACCGACACTCAGCGCCTGTTAATAGGTAGCCATTAGTGTATCGATGATAGTATGATGATGAGATAGACGTTTATTAAGGTAGACGACTATTAGATAGTCAATATAATATCTGATATCTGATAAACGCCATGAGCATTTATATTGAGCTTATATGACAACAGCACGACTTCGGTCGTGTTTTTTGCTTTTTAGCCTATGCTTTTTTTGCTACGCAAATTTACCCATTAATGAATACAGACTGGTATCATGGGCGCATTTAATTTTAAGCATTCTTAATTTTGAGAATTGACAGCCAACCACTGTCAAAAACAGCCGTTGTCGGACAAATAATCTCAGATTTAACGTTTTGAATAATAAGGTTTCGGATAATAGCTATGCGCCTGTCTACTGTTGATTTACAAAAGCGTTTGAACCCCACTAAGCCCAAGCAACTATCGCTTGGGTTGTCTATTTTGATAGCTTGGCTCGCAGGTGCGATATTTATATTTGCACTTGCACCTTATGATATTTGGCCACTAGCGCTAGTGTCACCTGCTATCTTATATGGTCTATTGTTACCAGCGATGACTGGCAAACGTGCGTTTATTATCGGACAAGCATACGGTACGGGGCTTTGGTGCGTCGGCGCATTTTGGCTGTATACCTCCATTCACGTTTATGGAGCGACGCCTGCATGGCTTGCACTCATTATGATTGCGCTTATGGGCCTAGGCATGGGGTTGTTCCATGGCTTTTTAGCGTTGTTGTTTAATCGTGTAGTCGGTAAGCAGCCTTTATCGTTTGCCGCGCTTTGGGTACTACAAGAATGGACGAAAACATGGCTATTTACAGGGTTTCCGTGGTTGTTCGTCGGCTATGCCTTTACTGAACAGTATTGGTTGTCGTCACTTGCACCCATCGCTGGGGTATTTGCCATCTCCTTTGTCGCCATCCTATTGGCAGCAAGTATCGTTGAGCTGCTGCGCCGTCGCGGCGGTTACATGGTGGCTGCCATCGCCTTGTTAATCATCAGTACGTCATTGTGGCTGATTAACCCGCAGTGGACAAAGCCTAAAGGCACGCCTGATTTGTCCGTATCATTAATTCAAGGCAATATTCCGCAAGATCTCAAATGGTTGACCGAATATCAAGTAGAAACGCTCAATATTTATGCCAAATTAACCAGCACGGAATGGGGACGCGATCTTATCCTTTGGCCTGAATCATCGATTCCAATGTTTCAGACAGAGGCCGTTGGTTTTATCAGCGAGATGGTAAAGATGGCCAAAGCCACTGATACTACATGGGTGACAGGAATTCCTTATAAGGATGAGGCGGCGTTTGATGCAACTCAAGATAAGTACCCACCATTTTATAATAGTGTCGTTGCGTTAGGTGCGGATGCAGAAGGCTTGTATAAAAAACAGCGTTTAGTGCCGTTTGGTGAGTATATTCCATTTGAGGGGTTATTAGATATACTACCCAATTTGGCAGGTAGCCAAGACATCATGAGCTATAGTCGCGGTAGTGATGAGCAATTACCGTTACAGGTACGCGGACACAATCTAGGCGCGGCGGTTTGTTACGAGGTTGCTTACCCTGATACCACTCGTAAAAACGCCATCAGTACCGACTTTTTATTGACCATCTCAAACGATGCTTGGTTTGGTACGTCGGCAGGTCCATTGCAGCATCTACAAATGGTACAAATGCGGGCGTTAGAAAATGGCCGCTGGTTTATGCGAGCCACCAACACAGGTGTGACTGCTATCATCGATCATAAAGGCCGTATCGTTGAGCGCGCACCGCAGTTTGAGCGCACCGTATTACGAGGTGATGTGCAAGCGCGGGTTGGCAATACACCATTTATGCGTTTTGGTAATTATCCAATTTTATTCATCATTGCGCTATTATTACTGCTGAGCTACCTTGGCAAACGCGCCGCCGCTCGTGCTCGTCTTGGTAAATAAAAAGGACATCGTCAATGGCTTATAAGCAGGTACTAAATAATAATTCCTTCAAATAGTTAAGGGTTTTAACACATTGGTACAAATTGCGATATAATAGGCTAAAATTTCAAATATTTTGCGCAAGGTGGATAAGGTATGTCAGAAGATATCGTCAACAACAATCCAAAAAAAGAGTTTATATATGCTTTGGGCGGCATTGCCTTGTTCTTGGGTATTGTCTTACTTATTGGTATCTCAGCATTCTTGCGTCCAGCAGGTGAGCACATCACAGCTGAAACGACTGAAGCCTCGGCAGCGGCTGATGAAGCAGAAGCGATCGCTGTTGAAGAGCCAGTAGTGACTGATACTGCTGTTGCTACTGCAGAAGCCGCGTCAGCAGACACTGATACCGATGCAGCAGTAGGTGCTGGCGAGAGTGCGACTGAAGCTGCCGCTGATGCTACGGTTACGCCTGCTGAAGACACAAGCGGTGCAGTGGTTAGCGCTGAAGCTGGTACAGCCACTGCTTCTGGCACAGTGAGCCAAGCTGCGGTTGAAGATACCGAACTCACCGCAGAACAAGCTGACGGTGATCTGGAGGCTGGTACAACTGAAGATACGACTACTGCTCAATAAACTAATGAGACTGTTTGATAAAATGGTTAAATACTATCGTTAGTATTTCATGATAGATAGTTAAGTAGTAGCGTTTTTAAAAAGCACCGAGCTATTATTTTTAATAGCTCGGTGCTTTTTTGTCTCATGTTTTCGTAAGTGACTGTTCAATTAATGAACATTCTTTTCCTTTACATATTTGTAATCTGATGAAACAATAACGCGCATTTATGACTGTCTGTCTTACTAGCGATGGACTTGGTCATCTCTATCGTAGTATCGCAAAGGAATAAACTTATGAGCACGGAAGTAAAATCAGAGGTTAGTGCTACTGAGCTAGAAGCACTAGATAATGGGTTTATGGGCCATCCCAAACCGCTGCGCCCTTTATTCTTTACTGAGATGTGGGAGCGGTTCTCTTACTATAGTATCCGTCCGCTGTTGGTATTATTTATGGTGGCGACGGTGGGAAGCGGTGGCTTTGGTTTCGATGAAGTTACCGCTTCTGCTATCTATGGTATTTTTGCAGGCTCTTTGTACTTGGCAGCGGTACCAGGTGGCTGGCTTGCTGATAACTGGCTTGGTCAAGAGCGTGCATTATGGTGGGGCAGTATTATTATCGCGCTTGGCCATTTATGTATCGCGCTCTCCGCAATGTTCGGTATGACATTATTCTTCGTTGGTCTCATCTGTATCGTGTTGGGGTCGGGGTTATTTAAAACCTGTATTTCGGTGATGGTTGGGGCGTTATACTCTAAGGGTGATGTGCGCCGTGACAGTGGCTTTACTCTATTTTATATGGGTATCAATATCGGCGCTTTATTAGCTGCCCTTATCGTTGGGGTATTTAAAGAGCAAGGCATGTGGCATGTCGGCTTTGGGGTTGGTGGACTGGGTATGTTGGTCTCGCTACTCATCTATCGTTTTTCTGCTCAAAAGACATTGACACGCTATGCACAAGCAAAAGGCATCGCTGCTGAGTGGGAGCGCTCAAATGACCGTTTTAACAACATCGGTCGCTGGGTCATAGGATTTGTGGCTTTACTGGTCGCAGTCGTTGTGCTGGTCGCGTCTGGTATAATGCCGTTTGAGCCGCAAATGGTGGCAGAGTATATGACCTATATCATCGCAAGTGTGGTGATACTGTATTTTGCGATTATGTTTATTTCACCAAGGCTGGATAAAACCGATAAGCTGCGTTTGCTGATTTGCTTCATTTTGATTATCGGCTCAACGCTGTTTTGGTCAAGTTTTGAGCAGCAGCCAACATCATTTAATCTATTTGCTGATCGCTATACTGATCTAAACGTTTTGGGTTTTGAGATACCAAGCATTTGGTTCCAGTCACTTAACCCTTTATTTATTCTTCTTTTAGCACCCATCATTAGTATTGTTTGGGTCAAGCTTGGTAACCGAGGTCTTGAGCCAAGTAGTATGGTGAAGTTTGCCCTTGGGATGTTACTCGCTGCGGCAGGCTTTGGTCTGATGATTATCGCCTCAAAAAGTATTTTGACCAATGATACGGGCCTAGCATCGCCTTTATGGCTAGTTGGTAGCTTGCTGCTCTTGACACTTGGCGAGTTGGCACTTAGTCCTGTAGGTCTGTCGTCAATGACGAAACTTGCACCAAAGGGCATGCAAGGACAGATGATGGGGCTTTTCTTTGCATCTTTAGCGATGGGTAATTTGGTTGCGGCATTCTTCGGCGGCAATGTGTCAGCTGATAAAATTGAAGGTCTACCAACATTATTTACTACAATGACCGTCTTTTTGGTGGTGACGGCTGCCATCTTGTTAATATTAGCAAAGCCTATCAATAATATGCTCAAAAAGAGCGAGCATGCTGATAAGGCTGTCCAATAAATAGCGCTTTAACGTTACTTTTGTACAGGCTATACGCTCAATAAAAGACAAATTTAAGACGTGTTACCAGTTGTGGGAACGCGTCTTATTGGTTTACTTGTTAAGATATTTGTCTAAGCTATTGAAAGCCTGCGCTGTGCCCAAACATCTAATGATGTTCTACTAAAATACTATACTACTCTTTGTAGCAGTTAGCCTCGTTTATTTGAATTTTTATGAAAACTTAGTGCTAGATATAAATGATCTAAATACTGATCGTTTACTTAATGCTCAAGATTTACCCGCTCGAATAAGACGACTAACCATAGTCGCCTCACGATAAAACCTCTCTAAAATCAATAAGGAAACATTCGATGAATAAACAAGCCATACATGATCGTATCGATAGCTTACGTAAAACTTTAGTCGCACAAGACCTTACCGCCATTATTGTACCGTCAGCCGATCCGCATTTATCTGAGTATTTACCGGAATATTGGCAAGCGCGGTTATGGTTGTCAGGGTTTACAGGCTCAGTTGGTACACTCGTTGTCACGGCCGATTTTGCAGGTCTATGGACTGATAGTCGCTATTGGGTACACGCCGCTGACCAGCTAGAAGGTACTGGTATTAGCTTAGAAAAGCTTGCTCCTGGTCAGCCAAACCATATCGACTGGTTAGCTACGCATTTGGCAGAGGGTGATAGCGTGGCCGTGGATGGCAATGTGCTGTCTATCGCTGAGCAAGATAAGCTATTAAATGCATTCGATGCTAACGACATTACCTTAATCACCGAGCGTGATGTGTTGACAGAGATATGGACAGATCGTCCAGCGCTACCATCAGCAGATTTATATCAGCATAGTGCGCAGTTCGTTGCACAGTCCGCTAGCTCAAAACTTGCTGCAGTGCGTGAAGGTATGGCTGAGGCAGGCGCGACGCATCATTTGCTATCAAGCCTAGATGATATAGCTTGGCTCACCAATTTGCGCGGCGCTGACGTCGATTATAACCCCGTATTTTTATCACATATGCTCATCAGTGACGATAAGGCGACGCTATTCGTTGATAATAACAAAGTCAGCAGCGATATTGAAAAATCCCTAAAAGATAGTGGTATCATGTTAGCTGATTATGATGCCGTACAAGGCGCATTGAGCGAGATGACACCAGAAGACCTACTGTTATTAGATCCAAGCAAAGTTGCTGTGGGTACGCTATCAAAAATGGCGGATGATGTGGGCTTTATCGAGCAAATGGCACCAAGTACATTACTCAAATCTGTTAAGTCTGATGCTGATATTGAGCATGTACGTGAGGCAATGCGTCAAGATGGCGCAGCATTGAGTGAGTTTTTTGCTGCTTTTGAGCAGCGTCTAGCAGACGGTGAACGTTTAAGTGAGCTGGACGTGGATAGCATGCTGATTGAGGTACGTAGTCAGCAGCCGCATTATGTCTCGCCAAGCTTTCCAACGATTGCAGGCTTCAATGAAAATGGTGCATTGCCGCATTACCGTGCGACGCCAGAGAAGTTTAGCTACCTTGATGTAAGTGAGGGCGAGGGCGGCTTACTACTGATTGATTCGGGCGCTCAGTACCAAAACGGCACTACTGATATCACTCGTGTGGTCGGCATTGGTACAGTCACCAATGAGCACAAACGCGACTTTACTACGGTGCTCAAAGCCCATATTGCTTTGGCGCGTGCAAGCTTCCCTGATGGTATTGCCTCGCCATTCATTGATGCAATCTGCCGTGCACCATTATGGCAGGCACAAATGGACTACGGTCATGGTACCGGTCACGGCGTTGGTTACTTCTTAAACGTCCACGAAGGCCCGCAAGTCATCGCTTATAGTGCCAGTACGCCAAAAGAGCGTGCGATGAAAGAGGGGATGATTTCTAGTAATGAGCCAGGATTATACCGTGAAGGTAAGTGGGGCATTCGTATTGAAAACTTAGTAGTCAATATGCCGGTGGCAAATGCTACTGAGACTGAGTTTGGTGAATTTTTAAACTTTGAAACCATTACCTATTGCCCGATTGATACCCGTTTGCTCGATACAACTTTGCTCAACCAAGTAGAGGTCGATTGGCTCAATGATTATCACAGCCAAGTCTATGCTGAGCTAAAGGATCGTGTTGAAGGTGCAGCACTTGAATGGCTGACCGAACGTACACAAGCTATTTAAAATAAAGACTGGTTAATGCTTGATTGAAATACAAAAAGCCCCGTAAAAATATTTACGGGGCTTTTTTAATGGAGCTCTTTAACGGATATCTAAAAGCTGTCGATAAATCAGTTAATAGACTAGTGTTTTTTAGCCATATTTTCTTGAACAATATCTTCAACCGCTTGGTTTTTTTCTGTGATTCCGGCAAGCTGCTGACCCACTTCCGCTCGTAACCATGATTTTAAGTCCTCAGATATTTGCATCATTTGCTCACTCAGATAGTCATCTACATGCATCTCTAGCTCTTGAATTAAGCTCTCGTGGGCAGCAGTCAGTTCTGGGTTTTTAAAAGACAAATCAATTGCTGCGCCTTTTTGAGGTTTTACGATAGTGTTTTCAGTCTGACTGACCGTATAAGAGTGATCATTGACACCGTTTTTTTCGTTGTTGGTAGGACTGTGTGCATCGCTCGTAGTTTGCTTGTCGTTCGTAGCGGCTTCGGTATCGCTCTTCTCTTGCTCAGCACCGCTTTGTTCATCCGCTTCTTTCTGAGCTTGTTCTGCTTGTTGTTTTTCTTTTTTAGCTTCTTCTTGTTCAATTTTTGCAACATCACGTGCTTTTTCTTCTTCAAGCTTTTTTTCTTCAGCTAAGCGTTGTTGTTCCGCAGCGGCACGTTGTTCTGCTTGCTTATCAGCAAGCGCTTTTGCAGCCGCTTGCTCAGCTTTATGCGCACTATATAGCTCATCAAGGTGTGCATCTAAGTCTGGCAAACTAAAGGTAAAGCTTTCGTAGGGGGTGTCTGTTTGCAGCAGAGTCGTGATATCCGTTAACTCTTGGACGATGGCGGCCCGTATCTGCTCTGGCGCGCGCGTCCAACGCTGATAGAATTGATGCGAAAACGAATAGCTTGACATAGACTCTTCCATAAATTTTCTAAAAATTACCCCTTATCATACGCAACTATGATAAGGGGTTGCAAGCGGACAAACGTAGCAAAACTGCTACCGACGTTACATCAATGGCCCTATTCGCTTTTATGGATATTATAGGATGCATCTAAGACCCAATAACTGTAACAACTACGTTAATTATGACCAACGTGCAAAAATCACTGAGCCATTGGTACCGCCAAAGCCAAAGCTATTGGATACTGCATAATTGAGATTATCAACCTTACGTGATTGATTGGCCACGTAGTCTAGATTACAGTTATCCTCGACATTATCTAAATTAATCGTTGGCGGTACGTGCTGATTTTGCAAAGCCAATATCGTAAAGATAGCTTCAACACCACCAGCTGCGCCCAGTAAGTGTCCAGTCATAGATTTGGTGGAGCTAACCAAGATGCTGTCTTTAACGGATGCAAAAACAGTTTCAATAGCGATCGATTCAGCGACGTCACCAGCAGGGGTACTAGTACCATGAGCATTGACATAACCGACGCTTGACGGTTCGATACCAGCATCATCAAGGGCACTTTGCATGGCGCGAGCAGCACCATTACCATCTTCAGGAGGTGCCGTAATGTGGCTGGCATCGTCACTCATACCGAAGCCGACGACTTCAGCAAGGATAGTTGCACCGCGTTCTTTAGCATGGGCAAGGCTTTCAAGTACCAATACGCCTGCGCCATCACCCATCACAAAACCATCACGATCTTTATCGAATGGGCGTGATGCTTTGGTAGGCTCATCATTACGGGTAGAGAGCGCATGCATCGCCGCAAAACCTGCCATACCTAATGGGCTTGAACCCCTCTCGCTACCGCCAGCAATCATGACATCAGCATCGCCGTAAGCGATTAGACGTGCAGCCAAACCGATAGCGTGCGTCCCTGTCGTACACGCAGTTGCAGTAGCAAGATTGGGACCTTTAAGTTTGTGTTTGATAGCTACCAGTCCAGCTGCCATATTGGCAATAGAACCCGGTACGATAAATGGTGATACTTTTTTAGCGCCTTTTTCAGTTAGCATAGCGCAGCTGTCTTCAATAGTCTGAATACCACCGATACCAGAGCCTAATATGACACCGAAACGCTCCTGATCGACATTTTGTACTGGCGTATCATTAGCGCTAACTTCTTCAATAAAGCCAGCCTCTTTTAATGCCATTGCAGTAGCCGCGACACCATAGTGCATGAATGCATCATAACGGCGTGCATCTTTAGGGCTCATATATGGCGTAGTATCAAAGTCTTTGATCACACCTGCGATTTGGGCACGGTAATCAGTCGCATCAAAGTGTGAAATGGTTGAAATACCACTTTCGCCATTGAGCAACCGTGTCCATGTGCTCTCAACATCCACACCTAGCGGGGTAACAGCCCCCATACCAGTAACGACGACACGCATCTCATCAGGACGTTCATGATGAGGAGGCTTACGACGCCGTTTTGATTCAGCGTTGGTATGTTGCGGTATCGGTGAACTGCTGTTTTGGCTCATGTGATATATCCTGTACTTGCGATCCTAAAAGGGTGAGACTACTTGTTTTATTGTAAATATTCTAAAATTACGCAATATTATTTATAGCGTTATCCCGCTACTTTAGCAACTATTATAAAGCACATAAGTGCACGTCTGTAAACTTAATAATTCATAGAATGATGACGCAAGAGTAAGATAAAACAAAAAGTTAGCACAATATTGTTGAATTACTAGTCATTGCGCGTTTAAATATTCTTTAAATCTAACAACTTATTTACTTATTAGGCAAAACATACTTGCCCTAATACCACGCTTTTACTTGCGCCTGTTACTGCTGGCAAGTTACCTGTTTCACCCATCAAAGTTTGGCGTGCCAGCCAAGCGAAGGCCACAGACTCTAACCAAGTTGGCTCAAGTCCTAGACTTGCCGTAGTCTCTACTGTGCAATGGGGCAGATGCGCTTGCAAGCGGGTCATTAAGTAATTATTCAATGCACCGCCCCCGCAGACATATACCGAACCATCTACATGTGCATTAATAAACATGTTAATTTGCATGCTAGCACTGATAGCCGTAAGCTCCGTCAAGGTCGCTTGTACATCTGCTGATGAGTAGCGAGTAGAGGCAGAAATCTGATCAAAGTGTTGTAGCTCGCTTTGTAGCCACGCTAGGTTAAAGTCCTCACGCCCTGTACTTTTGGGATAAGGTTTCGCAAAAAACGGGTACTCTAATAATTGATTGAGTAGCGGTTCAATGACCTGTCCAGACTGCGCCCATGCGCCGCCCGCGTCATAGCTGTGATCGGTATGTAGCGCGGTCCACGCATCAAGTAATAAATTGGCAGGGCCAGTATCATAACCAACAACAGGGCTATCATTGGCTGGCAAGACGGTTATATTGGCAATACCGCCCAAATTTAATAACACGCGTGTGCTATCAGGTGCGGCAAACAATGCTTGATGAAAAGCAGGAACCAAAGGCGCGCCTTGTCCACCGACTGCCATATCACGGCGACGAAAGTCGCTGACCACGCTAATGCCAGTGCGCTCAGCGATGACATTGGCATCGAGTAGTTGTAAGCTAAAGCCCAATTGCGGACGATGACGTACCGTCTGCCCATGACAACCAATTGCCAGCACCGACTCACCATCAGTATTTGACTGCTTCAATAATGTATTAACCACGTCGCTTGCAAATTCAGCATATTCTTTACTTACCCAGCCAAACCAGTCCAATTCGCTGTTTGGTTCATCAGCGGTTGACGTTAACTCTTGGATACCGTTAGGTTGGCACAACGCTAAGAGCACCTCACGCAGTCGCGGCGGAAAATCTTGATTATAAGTTGCCAACAGTTGCATCGGTGGTTGAGTATTGCCTGCATTATTAAACTGACAAAGCACTGCATCCATACCGTCCAAGCTAGTGCCTGACATCATACCGATATATAGACCGTCGTCAAAGCTTTCAAACACTGTTTGCTCCAGCGCCTCAGTCAGTGCAGCGTAGTTTGTATCGTCGTCACTACCTACTGAATCAGATGAGTCAGCTAAAAATTCGGTGTTTTCAGGATCATTCGTGGTCTGAGCAGGGTTGGTCATGGCAATTTACCTTAAAAAACGCTAGTATATCCGTCAAATTCTAACATCTTTTACAGGCTACGAAGTCTTAAATAGCCTAAACGCGTTACCCTTTTAATAAAGACAATAAAGAGAGCATCATGACAGACCATTCATACACCCTAGAAGAACAAATTGCCCTTGTGCAACGCGGTACGCAAGAAATCTTATCAGAAGAGGATTTGGTTGCGAAACTCAAACTGGGCCGTCCGCTACGTATCAAGGCAGGCTTTGATCCTACCGCGCCTGACCTGCATTTGGGTCATACGGTATTGATTAATAAGCTTAAGCATTTTCAAGATTTGGGTCATGAGATTTACTTTTTGATCGGTGATTATACGGCCAAGATTGGCGATCCTTCTGGTAAGAACAGCACGCGCCCGCCATTGACTGATGAGCAAATCAAAACCAATGCTCAGACCTATGCCGAGCAAGTCTTTAAAATCTTGGATAAAGAAAAAACCAAGATTGTTTTTAACTCTGAATGGTTTAATGATATGTCAGCAGGAGATATGATTCAGCTGTCAAGCCAGCTTACCGTCTCGCGTATGCTTGAGCGTGATGATTTCTCTAAACGTTATGCCGCCCAAACGCCCATTGCTATTCATGAGTTTTTATACCCATTGGTACAAGGCTATGATTCTATCGCGCTTAAGGCTGACATTGAGCTTGGCGGTACTGATCAGACCTTTAATATCCTCATGGGGCGTACTTTGCAAGGTCGTTATGGACAAGAGCCGCAAGTTTGTATCACAGTGCCAATCTTAGAAGGGTTAGACGGCGTTAATAAAATGTCTAAATCCTTGAACAATTACGTCGGTATCTATGATGCACCAGGTACCATGTACCAAAAACTGCTATCTATGCCAGACACCTTAATTCGTCGCTACTTTGAGTTTTTAAGCTTTAAGCCGATGGAAGAAGTCGAAGCGTTGATGTCAGAGATGGAAAACGGGCGCAATCCCCAAGAAATCAAACGTATCCTTGCCGAAGAATTAATCGAGCGTTTCCACGATGCTGATGCGGCAGCTAATGCGCACAAATCTGCAGGCAACGTTTTAGCTGATGGCGAATTACCAGTCGACCTGCCAGAAATTATGCTAGATCTAGAAGGGCAAGATGCGCTATTTATCACCCAAGTCTTAAACCAGGCAGCACTTGCCAAAAACAACTCAGCAGCCAAAGATATGGTAAAACGTGGTGCGGTAAAAGTAGATGGTGACGTAGTCGATGCTAGCTTTAGCTTAACATCAGGTCAGACGGCTGTTATTCAAGCAGGCAAAAAGGCCTATGCAAAAGTAACGGTAGAATAATAGGGCTTTTAATATCAAGAGCATAAATAAGGTCGACATTGATTGTCGGCCTTATCTATTTCTATTATTTGAACATAACGAGACAGTATTTAGCTCATACATTTATAGGGAAGGCTAAGAGTTACTTATGAACCAATCTATTCCACAAGGCATCTACCGCCACTACAAAGGTAACCTATACCAAGTGTTGCATACCGCGCAGCATTCCGAAACGGAAGAAAGGCTAGTGGTTTATCGCTGTCTATATGGTGAGTATGGCGTATGGGTACGACCACTTTCGATGTTTAGCGAAACCATCACTCGCGATGGTAAGACCATACCAAGATTTGAGCTGATTAAGACTCTAGCAGATTAGTTTATAGCTCAAAAAATATTTTTAATTTTCTAAATGAATAAAGGCAGGGCTTGTTTAAAAGCCCTGCCTTTAGTTAATACTTTACTTTCATGTTTTCAATATTTGCTTTTCATTACAGCAAAGTTGAACTGCATTTCCATACCTTTATAAGAAGCAGCACTCTTACCTACATTTTGAGGATCGTAGGAGTTATCTTTAATGGTACTGACTAACATCTCACAATTACCTTTTAGGTTTTTCTCAACAAACTCTCTTATATTTTCGACTTTCCAATATACTTTATCACCATCAATACCGATTAAAGTATGCAAAGCCACTACAATCGGTACTATAAAGCCATCAGGATAGCGATAATCACTATCAGACTTATAGTATTTAGTCTTTGATTTTTTCTCTTTAGTCTCTTTCACTTTCGAAATCCGACCAAATCCTGGAGATACATCATTATAAGCGTTAGGAAATTTTGAATATATTAAGTCATAAAGATAAGGAATATCCTTCATAAGAGAGAAGGCACTTTCTATTAAAGGAGGTAATTCCAAGTCATCGACGATATCATCATTTAATTTTAACTCTTCAATAAGTTTTGAGAAGGTTGCAGTACAACTTCCTTTACTACTATAAATACTTATAGGATTGATATTCCCAACGTTTATGTGATCTAGTTTTCCAGCACGCTGAAGAGCTATGAAAGGAATCAAGGATAATGCAACAATATCATCTCTCTTAATATATTTTCCTGCTTCGCCGTCCTTCCATTCGATACAATCATTAATTACTGGATCAACAAATTTCTTTAATATGTCATAATAACCACGATGATCAGCCATAGTTCCATCGGTTAGTGAGTTGTTATTGTTTCTAGCATCTGAAATCTCGAAAACTTTGTCTGCAAATACATCTTCAGAGCCGTGTTGCGGATATATTATTTCCACTGGTATTTGGAACTCTAAGGTAGATATAAAATCAGTTAAATCGTTTTTGTATTTCTGCCAGACTTCGACAAAATCAACCCATCTTTTTATCTTTCTAACATCTTTAGGGATAGGTTTATCTTTCTGTGCGAAGTACTCTTCTAGAATAAAGATGCCGATCGCAAGTACATTATGCCCTCCATCTAAAAGACCATCTGTAACTGAATTCTCATCAAAGTTTAGGCGATACCTTCCTCTTTGCAATATTTCGAAATTTTGACAAGCAATAAGAAGACCTTTTGTTTTAAAGACCATGTATTCAGGAGAGTTTTTTAGAGAATCACCAATAGATTTAACTATTTGATTTTTTGTGGCACTGCGTGGATTAGCCGTAAGGTCAAGATGATCTAAAAGTTCAGCCATATTTTTAGGATCGATGGTACATAAAGTTTTATTTATACCATTAAAACTAAAATCAGCGCTATTGACTGTTTTAAGAACTTGTGAATTATGATTTATCATAGGACTGCCTCATATAATTAAAGTTAATTATAAGAAGCTGAATAGAAAGCAGTAGACGCGTTGATTAGATATGGCCTGAAAGTAGCAGCCATTTATTCATACATTTTACACTTGTGTACTATCCAGTACTTCTCAACCTTCTTTTCAGAAGATAATAGTATTTAAACATTAAGTTGAACATTAGTCAAATACTTTTAATTAATTTGCCATCTTACAATAAAAATATGACTTTATATATTCAGAACTAACTCTCTAAAAACACCTTTAATGCCTGATAAAAGGCAATCGGCTCATCCATCGGCACCGCATGACCAGAGCGCGGCAAAACGATTTCAGTTGCATTAGGTAGCATACGGGTCACTTCTTGCTGCCACTTAGAATCATAGAGCGTTGAGCGACCTCCAACTAAGTTCACCACTGGAATGGTAACTTTTTCTATAACGGCTCGAAAATCGTACTCTAACTTTAAATACGCTTGTAAGCAGCGCATCTTATGTTGCCAAGTACTGTGGTTATAAAACACCAGCTTATGATCATTTTGATGCGTTAAAAGCTGGACGATGGCTTTTGAGCGTGTACGATTTACTGATAGTAAAGAAAATAGCCGCTCAATATCTGTGACCTGACGTTTAATCGTAAATGGTAGGTGCGTAAAGCTGTCAACATTAGCATAAGGCAGTGTCATATCTACCACTTCATGAAATATATCAAACACTTCTTGCTGCCGCTCACCAAATAAGCCGCCTTGCCAATCAGCCTGATTATGAATCGCAGGACTTTGGTCGATATTCATATAACGGCTGACCCGTGACATACCAAAACGCTCAAAATATCCCCACATTACTTGCGCGCCCATAGAGATAGCAGCAACCGGTAAAGATTCTATTTTAAGGTCGTGACAAATTTGCTCAATCACGGTGTTGATATCGTCAGCATACTGGCGTACAAAATCAAATTGCGTCAAATGAATAGACTTCGCTTCTCCAAAGCCTCTAAAATGCGGAAGATAAAACCTGTATTTGCCAGTAAGCGGCAATATAAAAGGTAAAAACTCGCGCGCATCCATGCCATACGCATGGAGCAAAATGACAGGTCTGCCTTTGCCAATCACAGAGACAGGAATAATGGTATCGTCAGTCTTGATGATGCTCAAAGTCTGTAATTGGTATTGTGACGGTATTTTTAGCCAGTCTTTTATCATGGGCGGCAGCTTCTTATTTTCATTTCATTTATGGAGGTTCATTTTATAATTTTAATATTAAAATGCTCAGCACAAAACATTTTTATATTAGTAAGGCGTGTTATAGTAAAAAAAGCCTATTTAACAATAATATAAGTATAAAAATATCTATTAGAGCCATGTCGTCAAAATAATAATTCAATGTAAGAAGGAAATAAAAATTTATGAGTAGAGCGACCTTATCCAGTCTTGATAGTAGCCTTTATCCTCAGGTCTGGAGCCAGCTGACTTTTACGGATCCACATGGTTTATTAATGGCGCTTTTGACGGGTGATCTGGCGTTAGAACCCAACGACTTTACCAAACGATTACTGGCAAATGATACGTATCAAGATTGGATTAATGCTACCGTATTTGGGCGCTATATTCAGCGTAGTTTTGAAGCATTTTATCGTCAAACTGAAGACAGCTTTAATATGGATATGCCAGCGCTGTTTCGCGCTGAGCTGTTACGTCATGCGCAGTATCTACCGTTAGAACAAGTATTATTTATCGCAGGTACTATGCCAAAAAGCGCACGACTCGATAAGTTATTTACCACCACTGTTAATCCTGCTACCGCCGTCTTGGGTGCTCAAAAAGCCAAGCAGAATGCGCTAAAATTAGGACAACAAGACAGTCAAACCTTGATCATAAATCAGATAAAGGTCATTGGTAAGCAAGTGGTCGGGTTTCCAATACGTCATAATAAGCGTACCAGTGAGCGCACCCGCAATGAAGTACTTATCCTGGATTTTAATGATTTGCGTTTGGTTGATGAGCAAGTTTTAGATAATGAGACGCCAACTACTACGGCGATGCTAAATGACACCGCCGTAGTACTGCGTTATTATGAATTGCGTTGATGGTTTATATATAAAACTTTATAGACTAAGAGTTTTGCTTAGCTATCGTTAAACCATTAAAAGTTTGCGCGACTGGCATGACTTCTAAACGGTTGATATTAATGTGCGCAGGCGACTCAATCAGCCATAGTAAAATATCGCCAATATCTTCACCCGTCATGGTTGTAAAGCCGTCATAGACCTTGGCCGCTTTATCGTCATCGCCATGATAGCGGACGTTTGAAAACTCCGTACCTGCTACATTGCCTGGTTCAAGATTGGTTACGCGTACTTGGGTGCCAATCAGATCCGCGCGTAAGTTTAAGCTGAACTGTTTTACAAATGCTTTGGTCGCGCCGTAGACGTTCCCACCAAGGTAAGGCCAGCTACCAGCTATAGAGCCGACGTTGATAATATAGCCACTATCGCGTGCGACCATCGCTGGCAACACCGCATGGGTCAGAGCTATTAATCCTTTAACATTGGTATCGACCATTCTCATCCAATCATCAAGATTGGCACTTTGGGCAGGCTCTGTACCAAGTGCTAGACCTGCATTATTGACCAAGACATCTAGCTGATTAAAGCCATCGGGCAAATCCGCAATAATTTTTGGAATAGAGGCCGTATCATCGACATCCATGACGACCGGTAAAAATAAATCGCCTAACGTTTCAGCCATTGCAGTTAGTTTATCAAGTCGTCTGGCACAGCCAATTACGTGATGACCTTCGGCAACCAAACGTTCAGCCAGCGCTTTACCAAAACCAGCACTTGCGCCTGTAATCAATACGTTCATTTTATATCCTTATCATTGCTGTCGTAAGCTGTAGTCACGATTCTTATAACGACTACTTTTTGGATTATTTGTTAAATAACTGCTTACCAAAGATTTTATCGCCTGCATCACCAAGACCCGGGATGATATAACCGTGTTCATCCAAATGACTATCCAATGCAGCCGTATAGATAGTCACGTCAGGATGAGCTTCATTCACCAAACGTACGCCTTCAGGTGCCGCAACCAATACGAGAGCCTTGATACTCTTACAGCCATTTCTTTTTAACATATCAATAGTAGCAACCATCGAACCGCCAGTGGCAAGCATGGGATCAACGATAAGCGCTGGGCGTTTGTCCATATGGCTGACGAACTTTTCAAAAAATGGCACTGGTTGTAAGGTCTCTTCATCGCGCTGTAAACCTACGACAGAGATTTTTGCAGTAGGGATTAAGTCAAGTACGCCATCAAGCATGCCAATACCAGCACGTAATATAGGAACGATGGTTGCCGTTTTGCCGATGATTTGCTCACCCTCTATCTCACCGCACCAACCCTGCATAGGAAAAGTTTCAATTTCAAAATCGCGACTTGCCTCATAAGCCATTAAACGAGCAAGCTCTTTGGTCAATGTACGAAATTTATAAGTACTACAGTCTTTTTCACGCATTAGGCTGAGTTTATGACGGACTAACGGATGATCAATTACAGTAATTTTTAAGTCACTCATAAATACTCTCTTGGTTGTAGGCTGATGCACACGCAGTTACTGCGATTGCTATTAGTATAAAAGATACAAACACTTACCGCACTTAACGCTATACCAAGCGTAGAAATAGTAAGATTGAGGCTTAAATAACCAGTTTTAAGCCAAACCTATTCGGCTATATAGCGCTATGACAAGTGAAGTCGTGTTTAGGCCTGTTATGATAGCAAAAAAACCACTTTTCCGATGAAGAATCTTATGACCAAACAACCATCTGGTATCCAAAACCAGTCAAATCCTAGCCCAATATCGACAAAATCAATAGCAACACCGATAGAAACCCACCCTTTCGAGCCTGTCTTGCCACCCAATGCTACGGTCATGATGATGGGGACATTTCCGCCTACCGCTGACAAATGGGCTATGCGCTTTCATTATCCCAACTTCTATAATGATATGTGGCGCATTTATGGTGGCGTATTTTTTGACGATGTAAACTATTTTAGAGTAGGGGATGAAAAGCGTTTTGATCCTGAGCGTATTCGCAACTTTTTGTTTGAACGTGGCATTGCTTCGTGCCCAACGGTCAAGCAAGCGATTCGAGAAACGGGTAATGCTTCTGACAAAAATTTAACCGTCGTCACTCCCGTTAATTTAGATGACATTTTGCCAAGAGTTCCCAAAGTGCAGGCGCTGTTTACAACAGGCGGCAAAGCCACAGAAGTTTTAATTGATTTACTGGATAGCTCATTACCAAAGTCGAAACATCCAAAGACCAATCAAAGTATGGCTTACCCTTATAAGGGGCAAAGCGAAAATTCTGATCTAACAGCGACTACAGTGGATGACTTAACCTTATATCGACTACCTTCTACTTCACGCGCTTATCCATTAGCATTAGATAAAAAAATTGCTGCCTATAAAGCGTTTTTTGAAAAGGTAGGTAAAGTATAAAGTGCTCTATTACGAAGGTTGTAAGAAGAATATCCTTTGATAAAATCGTATATAAAGTAGAATAAAAATATTTTTATTGCTAACTTATTGATAAGAATAAGATATTGGTTGTATTATCGAATAATAATAAAAACAATATATAATCTTCTTGACCCCCTATTAAAAGCGCGTATAATGCCACCCAGTCGAAAGGGAAGGGTGATTGGAGAGTGGTTTACCACTGAACAAATCGGTCCTTGTTTTAGAGTATTTATTTAGTTAAATAAAGACTTTCAAACTAAATAAAATAAACCCTTGACACTGACAAAAAAGGGTCTATAATACGCCCCTCATTAGCACAAACTGGCCGTAACGGATAGAACATTTACCCATTACCAACCCAGCTAACTAATTGAAACAAAACGAAATAAAAGCTTGACAAACATAATTAACATGATATGATAGTCAGCTCGCTAATAACGATAAGCACATTGCTTGGTTGTTAGTCGAACAACGCTTCAACTGGACGACAGTGAAGGGACATTATTTAAAAGCAAAACTAAAGAACAACTTGTGTGGATTTTTGCTG